>JAYTMY010000074.1:0-22030 GCA_043748535.1 Lentisphaeraceae bacterium
GTCAATAATCAATTCGGCCAAGGTCTGTTGCGGCGCAGTGGGTTCGGATTGACGATAAACTGGGAGTTGCGGCAGGCCTTCCGGATAGCTGACTTTGGCGCCGCCCCAATAAGGATAACTGTTATTGACCCGTGGTGCGAGAAAAAAACAAGGAGTCTTTTTCTGATTGTCGGGATCGACAAAAACTAGGCATTGCGGATGCCGCAATTGCACCCATTCATGATTGATATTCTGGTCGCCAAAACCGTGCAGGAAAATCACTAAAGGAACTTTTCTTCCTTTCATCAAATCCTTGGGCTCAAAAAACCGGTAACTCAGATCGCCCTGCGTGCAAGTGAAAGAATCCTCTTTCATCTTCGACACTAGAGCCCCAGTTTTTTTGATGAAATCATTGACATCAAAGGTCTTCGCCCGCAACTGGCTTTTCTCCAGCTTGATCTTTGGCTGAAGTTTGGGCTCCTCTTTCTTCTCAGCAGCGAAGCTGCTGAGAAGAAAGAAGGAAATCAGGATGCAGGCGAGTTTCATTGTCACGGCTTCTTTTCCGGCTTGGGCTCGGGTATGTTGGCGTAGTCGGTGATCAAGATATCGTAGTAGGAGCCTGGTTTGAGCAGGTATTTGGAGAGGTTAGCTTTTATTTCGGACGGCTTTTTATTCGTTGTTTGAATCGCAGCCCAAGTAGACTCTAGGATGAAATCCTTTCTCTCCTTAATCAATAGTTCAATATTTAATTTCGGGCTTTGCTTTACATTGATGTTTTTAGGTGGGGCATCCCTTGGCAGCAATGCTTCAGTCAATCGACCCAGTGATGAGTAATAGGATAAAACATTAATTTGGCTGCCATTTAGTGTTTTAAAAAGACATGGCCCTCCATCATTATTCTTGCTTAATATCTCAAATCCTGTTTTGTATATTTTTGAATTAGGAGAATCTTTTTTTGAAAGTTTATCAAATAGATATAGACCCGACGCCGTGTCTGAGGCGCTCAAAAGACTTAACTCATTAATAGTTAGCAAGTTCAAAATAGCTTTTACTTTGCTGGCGTGATTGATTTCTATAAAGCTCCTTAATGTGGATATCTTTTTTAGCCGGACATTCACTTGCTCTGTAATTTTGGTCGAGTAAACGCCAGAAAATGACATCCTGAAATTAGTTCTATAAAACTTCCTCATTTCAAAAACTGCTTCAGATGCATCTGATTCAAAAAATTTCTCCGCCAAAAAAATAAAATTTTTGGATTGCTCATTTTTTAGTTTTCTCGAATCAAATTCGCTTATAAGAGCCTCCAAATCAGCGGACGTAAATTTGTTTTTTGACGCGTTAATTGAAATTAAAAAAGCATCGAAATCAGAATAGATCTCGTCACTTTTTTTTACTATACTAATGAGCGGCCCAGTAATGAATTTTGAATCTTTATATATTTCAATGTCGCCCGTAAGAGCAGAATCGTCTTCAATTAATCTGTAATCATCAACATTGTCCGATTCGGAAGCATTGAGATTACATGCAAAAAACAGTACAATTGGAAGATTATATCGCATTTAAATGAACCTTGTGAATTGATGGTTAAAATGTCCTGGAGGCTGGAGCACATGGGCCGCATCCGACAACAGGGATTTTTGAATTAATTTGAACAAAATCACCGGGCTTACCTGGGCTCTCTGGAACGAAAAATGATTTGGCTAATCTAGCAGGACATGAAGGCAGTGTAGGCCCACAGAGATCACCACATTCTTTTTCAATTAAGTCATAATTTTTCTTGGGGGCAGGAGGTTTGTCAGCAGGATTTGCCCAATTGGCTGAAGCCGCCAGCCAAAGTCTTAAGTTGTTATTAGTGTAATTATATTGATAAGTGCAAAGATCCGGGGGTGTACCGGGCCCTTCCGGTTCCGTCGCATTCAACCACATCGACGCGCCGAAGCCGGCAGCAAGACTAAGCAGCGCTACGGCGCTGAGTTTAGGGAGAGAGAAGTTCACTGGGGATTTCCTTTGTTGGGTTTGTTTTCACGATGCAGGGCAAATAGCGAAGCGATAGCCAGAAGCAAGACGAGGTTGCGGCCAAAGCCGAAGTACAGACCATGACGGATGGACTCGGTTTGATTTTGCCACTCGGAGACTTTTGCCTGCCCGGAGCAGCCACAGGGACGGGGAAATTCCCGGTGCATCTCGCGCCAGATCAGGGGAAGGGTGAAGAAGAGGAAGGCGAAGAGCAGGACCAATCCATAGGGACGGATCCGTTTTGAGAAAACCAGAGCCAAAGCGAGGAGGACTTCGAAGCCGCCGAGCAACTGGTGGGCCCAAGGGTGACTGCTGATCAGCGCCGACAGAACTGTATGTCCCTGAGGCGGCCAGATCATCTTTGTCACTCCACAATAGAGCAGGACAAGGACGATGCCGCCAAGCAGCAGCTTAGCCGCGAAGCGGACTCCGGGACTCCGGGACTCCGGGACTCCGGGACTCCGGGACTGGACTGGGTGTAATTGTTGGTTTGCATAAAGCTGGAAGATGAAGAGAAAGTTTACAAATTCCAGCTTAACTTGGGATGATCCGAGTCATAAACTCTAAGGTATTCACCGTACGCCTCACTCCTCGATCATTCGAAGGCTTCGCCAGGGACCGAGGCGGAAGCGCAAGTAGAGCACGGTGCCGAGAATCAACATTGAGACGATGAACAAGCTCCACAAGGCCAGGGGGCCGTAGCCGAGGCGGACGCCGAGCAGGGTCAATCCGGCGAGAGCCCAAAAAATCAGGGCGCTGGTGACCAAGGTGAAGCGGACATCACCGGCGCCTTTGAGGACGCCGCCGAAAATCAGGTGTGCGGAATCCGCAAGCAGATAAATGGCACAGAGGCGCAGCATGTCTGCCGCTAAACTGGCGGCGGCCGCGGAACCTTCCTGACTGGCAAAAACTGCGGCCATTTGCGGCGCGAAAATCAGGAAGAGAATCGCCATCAAGATGGAATAGCTCCAGGCCACCCGCAAGCCATTGAAGGCGGCGCGTTCCGCCGACGCCGGATCATCCGCCCCGAGACAACGTGCACTCACCGAGGACACTGCCACTTGCAGCCCGGTCATCGGGAGAAAAGCGAGGAGTTCCCAGTTGAAGCAAATGGTCACTGCCGCTGCCGATAAAACCCCCGCCGACTCGAAGGCGAGGACGAAGCCGTTGAAGCCGGCCATCATCAAGAGGAATTCCGCTCCGCTGGGCAGGCCGTAACGCAGCAGACGCCGCATCAGTTCGCCGTCCCAGCGCAGGCCCGAAATGGTGCCGAATTCACGTCGGCAAGCGAGCGAGAAGGCCTGTGACGCCAGCAGGGCGACACCGAGCATGCCGGCGCAGCCGGTGGCGATGGCGGCGCCTTTCAGGCCGAGGCCGGAAAAGACGCCGCCGCCGGTGATCAGCAGCCAGGCCAAGGGGACATTGAGGAGCGCGGCGCCGAGGTTGGCGCCCATCACCAATTTGGTCCGGCCAAGGGCCGTGAAAAAGGCACTGAAACTGGCTTTGAAGAGCATTGGGATGTGGGCGAAGCTCATCCAAAAATAATATTCGAGCTCGAGGCGAAGCATTTCGCCGTCATGGCCGAAGGCGCGGAAAAGTAAGCCGGCGAGCGGCACGCTGAGGGGCAGTAACGGCGCCACCAGGCAAGTGAAAAACAGCGACTGCCCGAGCACGGCTCCGGCTCGTTCAGGTCGGCCGGCGCCGAGGTATTGGCTGGCGAGCGGCGTTGCGGCTCCGAGCACGCCGAGGAAGAAGCAGGCGGTGAGGAAGGAGGTGAGACCGCCGGAAAACGCCGCCGCCATCTCCAGCATACCGCGTTGCGACAGCAGCCAACGGTCCCAGAACAGCATCATCGTGTCGCTGGCCGAGGACACCACCATCGGCAGCGCGATCGGGAGCAATTCAGCGAGGCCGCCGGGGCCAGACCAATGGCGACCAGCAAGGCGGCTCATGAAAGCGGGGAATTGCAAAAGCGGTTCTGCCGTGAAAGGGTTTGGGATTCAATCAAGGCAAATAATAGACCTCAGAAAGGCAGTGCGGCTAGCACAGGGGAGGAGCTCGTCAGTTCCGCTACAGAACTTCACATCCAGTTGGCGGTCTTGATCGGCTCTTTGAGATCGATTTTACCAGCGGCGAGATCGAGCTGGAATTGCACAAGGGCGGGTCGCAAGGTGTCGAGCCAGAGCTTGCTATCGAGGAATTTATCAGGGTTTTGGCAGTCGAAGGGGACTGCGACGCCTGCGGGCATCGGCACAAGGAAGCACTTGCCCATGGCCGGCAGGTCTATTTTCTTGACCGTCTTGCCGTCGTCAGTAGGTTCTTGGACAGTGCGCTGTGGCAGCTCGAGGGCGAGGAAGAGCTTGGCATGTTTATCGCCGCCGGTTTTGCAGGCGGACTTGCCGATGTTCTGGGCATTGTAGAAAATCCCGCGGGGCAAGACAACAAAGCCGGCGCTGTCGGGGGAAACGGCGATTTCGAGACTGTCGCGAGTCTCATAGATTTTGGGCTTCTCGGCAAACACCACGATGTGCAGGAGATCAGGCACTGGCTGGCTTTGCCAAGTGACTTGCACAAAAGCTCCCGGAACTTGAAAGTTCTGGTGATGATAGGTCGGCTTGTTGCGAAGCACGTTAAAGACCAAGGCGAGGGGCATGATGCAGCTGATGGCGACCAAGATGAAGACGAGGCGCAGACCGCTTTTTTGACCGGCTTGTTGCTGTTCGGGAGTGGGGATGGGTTTGTCGGTCATGGCGGTGTAGGGGTTGGAGGGGTTTTAGGAGTTTTAGGGGTTGGAAGGGATGTGTGAGTTCATCTGCTGCTCGACCCCGAAGCGGATTAACCCTGGGCAAAAAGAAAGGGAGCCGAGTGGCTCCCTTTCTTGCGGCTTAGTGAGCGTGGCCTTCGTGGCCGTGTTCGTCATGACTGCTGCCATGACCGTGGCCTTCGAGGGCTTCGCCATTGGGGGCGTAGCCGGCCTTGGCGGGGATGAGCACGGCTTTGCCGGGCAGCTCGGATGAGCGCTTGAAATCGGCCGGGGCGTAATCCTTGATGAATTCAGGAGTCGCGGTAGTGCGGCGGGTCATGGTATCGGAGAGGATGAAGAGGAAGAAGAAGCCGAGGAAGATGGTGCCGCTGATGAAAGTCAGGCGGTTGACCGGGGTATCGGCGATGATGTGCATGAAGAGGCCGACGACGAGCATGCCGCAGACCGTGGCACCGCCCATGATGACGATGTTAAAGACGGTGCTGTATTCGGCAGCAGCGTTATGAACATTGAGGAACTTCTCGAGCAGGTGCGGGACGCAGACCGAGACGAAGACGTTGAAGACGGTGAAGGCCAAAAGCAGGAAGGTGACGCCAAAGGCGGCCTTGACGGAGATGGCATGAGGCTCGTGTTTAGCCTCGACGAGGTGGTGGTCGTGTTCAGACATGTTGTGATTCCCTAAAATTACTTGATGAGGTAGAACATGGGGAAGAGGAAGATCCAGATCAATTCCACCAAGTGCCAATACATGCCGGTGAGTTCGACCGGGGTGTAGTAGTCTTTGTAGAAGTGACCGCGCGAGGCACGGTAGGAGCACCAGAGGATGGCGGTCATGCCGATGATGACGTGGAAAACGTGGGTGGCGGTCATGACGAAGTAGAGAGAGAAGAAGAGGTGGGCGTTGGAGTAGTGATCTCCGTCGAAGGAGAAGTTGGAGCCGGGGAAGATGCCGAGGTGGAACTTGTGAGCGTATTCGAAGTACTTGACGACCAAGAAGCCGGCACCGCAGAGGACGGTGGCGAGCAACATTTTGACAGCGGTCTTCTTGTCGCTCATTTTGACCGCTCGGATGGCGAGCGACATGGTGAGCGAGCTGACGATCAGGATGCAGGTGTTGACCAAGCCCAGCTTCCAGTCCATGATGCTGGCGCAGTGCTTGAAGGTCTCAGGGTACCAGAGGCGATAGATGACCCAGGCGACGAAGAGGCCGCCGAAGAGCATGATTTCGGTGAGGAGGAACATCCACATACCGAATTTGCAGGCGTCGAATTCCTGGTCAGCGGTGGCGAAGTGGTGAGCGACGAAACGAGTCTTGAAAAAGTCGTTGCCGATCTTGGTGATTTGTTTTTCAGTAGCCATGTTGGGGTGCTCCGATCAATGGTGGCCAGTGTTTTTGCCGTAGATGTAGGGATCGCGATCGATCGAAACATCGTGGTCGAAGTTCAGGGTCGGGGGCGGGGTGGCCGCGGTCCATTCGAGGGTGGTGCCGCCCCAGGGGTTGTCGCTGGCTTTTTTGCCGGTGTAGATGGCGACGATGAGGTTAACGAAGGAGACGAGGATAGAAACGCCGAGGATCATGGCGCCGATGGAGGAGAAGCCCGACATGCTGCGCCAGACGTCGCCGAGTTCGTGGTCGACGCCGTAGGAGTAGTAGCGGCGGGGGAAGCCGGCGAAGCCAAGGAAGAACTGGGTAAAGAAGCACAAGTTGAAGCCGACGAAGACGCCCAGGCAGCAGCACTTGGCAACGAACTCGTTGTACATGCGACCGAACATCTTCGGCCACCAGTAGTGGAGACCGGCGAAGAAGGCGATGATGGTGCCGCCGAACATGACGTAGTGGAAGTGAGCGACGACGTAGTAAGTGTCGTGGAAGACGATGTCAGTCGACAAGACGGCGAGGGGGATGCCGGTGAGGCCGCCGATGGTGAAGAGGAAGAGGAAGCTCAGAGCATAGAGCATCGGGGTATCGAGGCTGATCGAGCCTTGGTAAAGGGTGGCGACCCAGTTACACACCTTGATGGCGGTGGGGATGGCGACGGCGAAGGTGAGGAAGGAGAAGACGGCACCGGCATAGGTGGTCTGGCCGGACATGAACATGTGGTGACCCCAGACGACGAAGGAGATGACGGCGATGGCGATGGAGGAGTTGGCGATGGCCTTGTAGCCGAAGATGACCTTCTTCGACTGGGCCGAGATGATCTCGGAGATGACGCCCATGCCGGGGAGGATCATGATGTAAACGGCGGGGTGAGAATAGAACCAGAAGAAGTGCTGGAAGAGAATCGGGTCACCGCCCTTAGCCGGGTTGAAGACGTGGATGATGTCGCATCTTTCCATGATCAGGAGGAGCAGGGTGATACCGAGGACGGGGGTAGCGAGAACCTGGATGATGGCGGTGGCGTAGACGGCCCAGAGGAAGAGCGGCATGCGATACCAGCCCATGCCGGGGCAACGCATCTTGTGGATGGTGGCGACGAAGTTCAAGCCGGTGAAGATCGAGGAGAAGCCGAGGATGAAGGCGGCGCTGACGGCGAGGATGACCGGGCCGGAGGTGGTGAGCGAGTAGCTGGTGTAGAAGGTCCAACCCGTGTCGAGGCGACCCCACCAACCGAAGTTGCCACCGAAGATAGCGGTCAGGGCGAGGATGGCACCGATCCAGTAGAGGTAGAAGCTGGCCAGGTTGAGTTTCGGGAAGGCGACATCTTTGGCCCCGAGTTGCAGCGGGATGAAGAAGTTGCCGAGGGCGGCGGGAATGCCCGGGATGATCACCAGGAAGACCATGATGACGCCGTGCAGGGTGAAGAACTCGTTGTACATGTTCTTGCCTTCCGCAGTCTGCGGCAGGAAGCCATGACCCGGGAAAGCGAGCTGGAGGCGGATCAGCAGGGCGAAGGTGCCGCCGATCAAGAGGAAGCCCATCACTGACCAGAGGTACATCAGACCGATGCGCTTGTGGTCGAGAGTCAGAAGCCAGTTTCCGATGCCCTTAGAGGCGTTCAGGTAGTTCACGCCGGTATCAGCGTGGTGGGTGTCGTGGGTACTCATTTGTGCAGGGGCCTTTGTGCTTACTTGACAGTCTTGAGGTATTGAATGAGATAGACCAATTCTTCATCGCTGACGGCGATGGGAGGCATGATGGGGGGGCAACCGTCGGCGATTTTAGCTGTCGGGTTTTTGATTGATTCAATCATGTAAGCATCGTCACCAGCCACTTCACCAGCGTTGGTTTTGTGTTTGCTGCCGAAGAAATTGAAGAGCGAGGGGCCGATAATTTTCTTGCCTTCTTCGAGGGAGTGGCAGGAGCTGCACTTGTTCTTGTAGCAGTCTTTGCCGGCGACGATGGGGTCGATGACATTGATGTCCTTGAGGAATTTCTGATATTCGGCCATGCTGACGACTTTCATGTAACCGATCATGTAGGAGTGGTCGGTGCCGCACATCTCGTTACAGGTGTAGAGGTATTGGCCTTCTTTGACCGGCGTGAACCAGGTCGAACGGAACTGGTTGCCGGGGACGGCGTCACGTTTGACGCGCATCGAGGGGATGGCGAAGCTGTGCAGGACATCTTCGGATTTGATATGGAGGCGGATCGGGGTGTTGACCGGGACGACGAAATAATTGGCTTTCGTGTCGGTGGTTTTCTGATAGACCCAAAGGTCCGAGTTCTTCGGGTCGTCGAGTTTTTTGCTGGCGGCAGCGGCAGCTTTGACCCATTCGCCCTTGGCATCGAGGGTGAAATCGATTTTGCCGGCGAGACGGATCGAGTCACCTGCGGTGAAGTCCTTGTCCTTGCCGCTGGCTTTGAAAGCGGCCAGATCGACGACCTTGTCCAAGACGGCATTTTTCTCGTTGCGCAGAGAGGAGCGCGAGTTGACTTTGCCACCTTGAGGGTAGACGAAGTCCCAGTTCCATTTGCGGCCAGTGACATAGATGTCGACGGCGCCGTAGACATTAGCGGGCGGCTCGTTGATTTCGGCGTAGGTCTTGTAGCCGAAGAAGAAGAGGCCGAAGAGGAAGATCATAGGGACGACCGACCAGATGACTTCGAGAGTGAGGTTGTGGGCGATGTGGGGAGTCTCGTCATGCTCCGTCTTGCGGCGGTATTTGAAGACGAAGTAGAGCATCGCGGCGGTGATCAGGATGAGCGAGATCAGGCTGACCCAGTTGATGACATCAAGGACGATGTCGATCTGCGGGGCGTGCGCCGAGCCTTGGGGGGCTTGGAGGAGCGTGGCTTGTTCCTGCGGCGCCTGGGTGAGTGGGGCTGTGTCGTTCATGGATGGCGTGGCTCTCGTCTTGCTGGTTGGCTGGGGTTGATGAGATCGGATCAAGCTCCGGGAGGGAGCGTAGCGGCTTGTTCTTCTTTGCGGGCTTCGGCGTACCAGAGGCTGCCGAGAAATAGGACAACGAGGAAAAGGGTAACGGCGCCAGCGGCAGACATCAGGCGCATCGCGTTGCGGACGTAACCCTTGGCGGCGGGGTTGTAGGCGTAGCAGAACTGCAGGACGCGGTCCTTGAAGGTGCCGACCTTGCCTTGACCGGCTTCGGTGACGGCGAGTCGCAGATCCTGAGCTTCAAAGCTGATGCCGTAGAGGTAGCGGCAGATCTTGCCTTCACCGGAGAGGACGTGGGTGAGATTGGCGTGGATGTATTCTTTCATCTCGTCGTCCCACTTGTAGCGGAAGCCGAGGCTATTGGTGACGGCTTTGATTGTGGCTTCGTCGGCGGTGACGAAGTTGACGGCGTCATTTTCACTAGGATTCAGAGAGAATTCTTTGGCGTAGGAAAGGCGTTTGGCGGCGGCGACTTCTGCCGTCTCTTTCGGATTGAAAGAGAGGTTGAGAATGCGGAAGTCTTTGCCGAGGCGTAGTCCGGTGCCCGAGCCTTCCAGTTTTTTGGAGGTGCTGAGACATTCGTTGATGATGACTGAGCAAGTTCGGGGGCAATAGAAGTAGACCAGATTGACGATCACTGGGCGCGTGCCGTCGAAGTAGTTTTTCAGCGGCTGGCTTTTGCCCGTCTCATCGCGGACCAAAAGATTGAGATCGAGGGACTCTCCAAACTTCTCATCGACGCCGACGCCGTCGAGTCGGGTCAGGTCGTCTTTGAGGTCCTGGCCGATGCTGAAGCTTTTGACCGAGTTATCCATGCCGCCATTGTGGGCTGCAATGGGATCGCTGAGGACGGACCGGGCACCCAATGCCAACGCCAGCAGGGCAGTGAGCCCCGTGGCAATAGCGATTTTATGGGATTTTCCGGCCATGACTTCAGATCACTTGTGGTCTTTGAGGGCGTCGTTGACTTGCTTGAGCTTGGCAGCGTCGTCGGGCTTGGCGGCGGCAGCTGCTTCAGCGCTTTGGGCGCGGAATTTGGCATCGGACTCTTTATCGCGCTTGGCGATGAAGGCGCGGTCGAAGTAGTACAAGCCGATCATCGAGACGACGATGAAGGCGACGGTGCCAAAGGCGACGGCGTAGACGGCGCCAGTGTGCGGGCGGTCTTCTTGGAATTTGCCGCCGGCGAGCAGTTTGTTGGGATCGTAACTCATGGTGTGGACCTCTTAGTAGTTTTCAAACTTGAGGCCTTCCTGGAGGCGGGGATCACCCACGGGGACCAGGTTGCGGCCGGAAAGTGTGAACAAGAACGCCGCAAGCGACAGCGTCAAGAGCCCGGCGATGACAAGTATGTCAGCAAGCTGGACTCCGAAGGATCCGGCTCCGTGAGGGACGGGGTAACCCATGGTGGGCATGATTTCCCAGTAGAGGTGGACGATGGCCATCAAGACGGCCCAGATCGACACCAGGACGGTGACGAACTGATTGCGTTTCATGTGGCGGGACATGAGCAGGAAGAAGATGACGAAGAAGTGGCCGAAGAGGCAAATCCAGCCGAGCAGGCTCCAGCCATCGGCGGCGTGGCGGGAATACCAGACGGTTTCTTCGGGGAGGTCAGCGAACCAGATGATGATGAACTGGGCGTAGCTGACAAAGGCGAAGAAGGTGTTGAAGGCGAAGAGCCATTTAGCCAGGTCGTGTTTGTGCTCGACGTTGACGGCGCCTTTCATCAGCCCTTTGCTTTGGATACAGGCGATGCTGATGATCAGCAGCGAGGCGATCAGAACCATGCTGTCAGCAAAGTGGATGACGCCGAAGATGGTCGAGTACCAGTCGAACTGGAGCGACATGACCCAGTCGAAGCAGGCGAAGGTCAGGGTCAGGCCGACGAGGGGAATGCCGGGAGCGCTGAGCTTACCGATGAAGCTGGTGTTGGCGGCGGCTCCATCTTTATCGGCGACATCGGTGGCGAAGGAGCGACGCAGAATGAGGGCAGCAAGGATGACCCAGGCGATCAGGTAGAAGGCCGAGCGGGCGAGCCAGTCGGATTCATTGAGCCAGAAGGCCTTGGCGTGAGTCATGTGCGCAACGTGTGCGGCGAGGCGGTCGGCATCGGGGATGTTGCCGGCGTTCTTGACGGCGGCGGCGCCGAAGTCAGTCATCCAAGCGTAGAGGTGACCTTGTTTGGCAAGGAGCACGAGGGGGATGAAGAGCAGGACGAGGAGGAAGAGTGAGCTCATCCAGCCTTCGGCGATGCGACGGGAGCTGACCGACCAGCCGGCGCGGCTGAGCTGTTGCAGCATGACGAACATCAGTGCGCCGGTGCCGATGAGGGCGACGAGCATGAAGCCGACGAGGTAGGCGTGGGCGAAACGGGTTTCACTGGTCTTGGTGAACCAGGCGCCGGCGGCGAGGGCGGCTCCGACCAGAGCGAGTACGACCGATAGGCCCTTCCACGAGGTGGGGGCCTTGGCGGTGGCGGGATCAAAGGGAATTTTGGGGCTTTCCATGAGGGGATCTCACTTCAGGGTCTTGAGGTATTCGCTTAGGTCTTTGACCTGAGCGTCGGAGATGGCTGCCTCGGGGAAGGGCGTCATGCCACCGGTGGCGAGCTCGGCCATGGGATTGCGGATCGACTCGATGATGTAGGCTTCATCGGCAAAGACTTCGCTGCCATCGGCGAGTTTACGCTTTGAGTCCATGATCCCTTTCAGGGAGGCAGAGGCGGGCGCGTCGACCTTTTTCGCGAAAGTCGACTGCAGGAAACGAACATAGGCGGTGACGGCCCAGCGATCGCTGACCGAAAGCTCGGCGTCGAACTTGCGCATGTTGCCCTTGTTGACGCCATTTTTGATGGCGCTGTAGATGTCGCCTGGGGTCAAACGGGCGGCGGTGACCGGATCGATCAGGTTGGCGACGCCGGGGTAGCCTTTCTGGGCGACGATGCCGTTGCCGGCGCCGACGGCGCCGTGACAGGGGACGCAGGAGATGGCGAAGCGATTCTGACCGCGCTCCAGGAAGGCCTTCATGTCGCCCTTGAAGCCGATGGCGGCGAGCGAGGGAATTTCCTTGACGAAGCTGCCGGCGGCGTCTTTACCTTCGGCGACGGTGATGTCGGCGATGAAGGAGCCATGGGCGACGGTGCCTGCGACCGGGGTGCGCATGGTGCGGCCGTCGTCGAAGAACTTCGATTCCGACTGTGCCTTGTACTTCTCCTGACTGTCCATGTTCGGGTTGATATGGATAGGAGTCTGGCGGGAGACATCACCTGGTTTGCAGGAGGTGATGGCGGCGGCGGTGATACCGGCGGCGACGAGGGGCTTAATCAGTGACGACAGTGACATCTTGGCCTCCGATCTGGGCGAGGAAATCGCGGGTCTTGCGTTGGTCGAACTGGGGATCGGCGGCGGAGACGACGAGGAAGAACTTGTCGTCGGTGGCGCGTTCGAAGCCCTTGACCTTGTGCAGGGGGGAGTAGAACTTGGGGAAGTCATTCAGGGCCATGAAGCCGCCGATGGTGGCGAAGGCACAGAGCAGAATGGTGAAGCAGAAGATGATGACGAACCAGGCGGGCGTCGAATCGAGCAGGCCGGGCTTGCCGGAGATGATCATCGGGTAGTCCTTCGTGGTCCAGTACTGGAAGTACCAAGCGACGAGGCAGCCGGTGGCGCCGCCGAGGAAGGAGATCCAAGGGAGCGGGGTGGCTTTGACGCCGATGGCTTTTTCGATGCCGTGGATGGGGAAGGGCGAGTGGACGTCGATCTTCTTGTATCCCTGGGCGCGGGCCTTTTCGGCGGCAGCGAGGATGTCGGTGGGATTGTCGAAACGGGAGACGACACCCCAGACTTTTTCGGTGGTGGACATCAGTGGTGATCTCCGTGCTGAGGTTTGGCTTCAGGCATGACCATCTTGACTTCGGCGATGCTGATCACCGGAACGAAGCGGATGAAGATGAGGAGGAGGGTGAAGAAGGTGCCGATCGAGCCGAGGAAGAGCGAGCAGTCCCAGAAGGTGGGCATGAAGCCTTCCCAGCTGGAGGGGAGGAAGTCGTGGCTGGCGGCCATGATGATGATGTAGCGCTCGAACCACATGCCGAAGACGCCGAGGAATCCGATGACGATCATCGCCGGGATGCTGTTGCGGACGGCACGGAACCAGAAGAGCTGGGGGATGGCGCCGTTGCAGATGATCATGGTCCAGTAGCCGACCGAATACCAACCGACCATGCGGTTGTCGAAGCAGAAGGCTTCATAGGGGTTGCAGGAAAACTTGGCGATGAAGTATTCCATGAAGTAGATGTAGGTGACGATGAGGCTCAGTGCGAGGGTGATCTTGCACAGGTTCTCGAGGTGACGCATGGTGATCAAGTTCTTCAGGCCGAGCTGGCTGCGGCAGATCGCCATCAGGAAGATGGTGGCGGAGAAACCTTGGAAGACGGCGCCGCAGACGAAGTAGAGCGGGAAGATGGTGGCGTGCCAGCCGGGAATCTGCGAGCCGGCGAAGTCGCAGGAAACGACAGCGGAGACGGCGCAGATCAAGGGAGTGGCGATGGCGGCGAAGATCTGGTAGGCTTTCTCGAAGTTCATCCATTGACGGACGCTGCCGGTCCAGCCGACGCAGAGAGTGCCGTAAGCGATCTTGGCGACGGTGGATTTGGCGCGGTCGCGCATGGTGGCGAGGTCAGGAATGAGGCCGAGGTACCAGAAGAGCACCGAGACGGTGGCGTAGGTGTTGACCGCGAAGACGTCCCAGAGCAGTGGCGAGTGGAAGTTCGGCCACAGGCCCATCTGGTTGGGGACGGGGAAGAGCCAGTGAGCGCACCAGACCCGGCCGACGTGGCAGGCGGGGAACATGCCGGCGCAGGCGACCGAGAACACCGTCATCGCTTCAGCGAAGCGGCCGATCGAGGTGCGCCAGGGCTGGCGGGTCAGGGTCAGGATCGAGCTGATGAAGGTGCCGGCGTGAGCGATACCGACCCAGAAGACGAAGTTGACGATGTCCCAGGCCCAGGCCTGCGGGTTGTTGAGGCCCCAGACGCCGGTGCCGTTCCAGAAGAGGACGGCGAGGGAGGCGGGGACGAGACCGGCGGTGGCGACGGCCATCAGGAAGGCGAAGAGCCAGCGTCTGGTGGTCGGGCGTTCGGCGATCGAGCAGACGGTTTCAGTGACCTGGGCGAAGCTCAGGCCGCCCTGAACGAGGCGGATGCGCTCGTTCGGGTTGTCGGGGATGTAGGAGTCTTGGCTCATTAGTGGTGACCCTTATGCTCGTGGTGACCCTTATGCTCCTGAGCTTCTTCCTTGACCAGTGCCGCGGCCGGATTGTTGAGGCGGGCGAGGAAGCTGGTGCGGGGTTGGACGTTGAGTCCGGGGAGGAGGGTGTAGTTGCGGACATCGAGGCGCTGCTTGGCGACGGCGCTGTTGACGTCGTTTTTATCGCCGAAGGTGATCGCTTGAGTCGGGCAGGCATCAGCACAGGCCGTGGTGAAGCTGTCGGTGGCGAGGGCTTCGCCGGCGACCTTGGCGTTGATCTTGGCATCGCTGATCCGCTGGGTGCAGTAGGTACACTTCTCGATGACGCCGCGCGAGCGCACGGTGACATTCGGGTTGTAGACCATTTTCTTGACTTCGAAGCGCGGGGCTTTGAATTCTTCCTGGGGGGCGAAGAAGTTGAAGCGGCGGACTTTGAAGGGGCAGTTGTTGGCGCAGTAGCGGGTACCGATGCAGCGGTTGTAAGCCATGTCGTTAAGACCTTCCGGCGAGTGCTGGGTGGCTTCGACGGGGCAGACCTGTTCGCAGGGAGCCATCTGGCAGTGCTGGCAGCCGATGGGCTGGTGGTAGGCTTCGACGGCGACGTCGTACTTGGCGCTGAGATCGGCGTCGTTGAGGGTCTCGGGCTGATTCTTGAGCCAGCGTTCGTCGGCGTAGAAGTAGCGGTCGAGGCGGATCCAGTGCATTTCGCGGCCGTTGTGGACTTCGGCTTTGCCGACAACCGTGATGTTGTTTTCAGCTTGGCAGGCGATCGAGCAGGTGCCGCAGCCAGTGCAGGCATTCAGGTCGATGACCATGGCCCACTGGTGGCTGCCAGGGATGTCCCATTCCTTGCGGCCGGGGAAGAGAGACGCGGTGACCGGGTTCTCTTTTTCACGGGCGAATTCAGGCTCGTGTTTGAAGCCGGCGACGCTGGCGGTTTTGACCAGTTCGCGGTCTTCCATGGCCCAGTGTTCCTGGGTGCTGGCGGGACCATCGCGACCAATGAGGACCTTGCCGGTCTTGGCAACGCTGTCGGCCTTGGCCGAGAGCAACGAGCCGCTGCGGCGGAGGGGGTAGACGTTGACGCCGACAGTGTCAGCCGTGATACCGGTGTTGATCGGATAATTGGCGACTTCCGAGCCTTTTTCACCGCGGCCGACATGGCCGACGACCTTGCGGCCGTAGCCGAGGGCGAGGACGACGACGCCATCGGCGATGCCGGGGACGGGCCAGACCGGCAGTTCGGCAGTGATGCCAGCGACCTTGATCGACAGGACGTCGGTCTCGTCGGTGCCGTTGCTGCGGCGGTGGGCGGCGCCAAGTTTGCGGGCGGTGGCCATGCTGACCAGGGCGGCGTTGTCCCAGGCGATCTTGGTGATCGGCTCGGGCAATTCCTGCAGCCAGGCGTTGTTGGCGTAGCGGCCGTCGAGCATCTTGGCGCAGGGGACGAAGACGACTTCGAACTCGGCGGGTTCGCCGGCCTTGAGGGTGGCGAGAACTTGGCCGCAACCAGCGAGGTCGGGGACGAGTGCGAGGTGGGCGACGGGACCGGAGACGAGGCCTTTTTCAAGAACCGCATCGAAGTCGCGACCCTGGAGGCCGTGAGTGGCCTTGAGGAGATCGTGGCCCTTGACCTTGCCGAGACCGGCGAGGCGAGCGAGCAGCTCATTGGCGCTGATGCCGTCGAAGAGCGGCGCGATCAGGGGTTGGATGAGAGCGACCGAGCCGTCGGAGGCGCGGGTATCGCCCCAGCTTTCCAGCCAGTGGGCGGCGGGAACGGCGATGGCGGCTTTTTCCGAGGTCTCGTTGAAGTCGTGGCTGAGGTGGATGGTCTTGGCCTTGGCGACGAGATCGGCGAAGCCGAGTTCGGCGGGGGCGTCGTAGGCGGGGTTGCCGCCGAGGATGACAAGCTGGGTGATGCGACCGGACTTGATCGCTTCGGCGAGTTCGGCGATCGAGCTACTGAGCAACTTGTCGGCTTTGGCGGCGGCAGGAACAACGCTGAGGCTGGCGTTGGCAAAGGCGCCGAGGGCGCTGTTGATCAGGAGGGCGAGGACCTGAACGTTGACCGGCTGCGATTCACCGCAGAGGATGACGCTACTACGGCCTTTGGCGGCGTTGCTGGTCAGCTCAGTGGCGAGGGCATCGATGGCGGCGGCGTAGGTAACGTCTTTGGCGCTCTGAGCATCGAGCTTGAGCTTGCTATCGAAGGCTGGCAGGCTGAGACCCTTGAGGGGGCCGCTGGCGAGCTTCTGGGCGACGAGGACGAGGACGTCACCGATCTGCGAGGGCTTGACGCGGAGGCGGTGGTCGGCGTTGCTGCCGGTGAGGCTGAAGTTGGCTTCGACCGACCAGAGGCGGTTGAGGTCGACCTTGTCGGCATCTTCTTTTTTGCCACTGACTTTGCGACGGGCCGCCCAACCGCGGACGAGCTCGAGGCTGTCGCGGTAGGAGGGGCTCATGAAGTCGGCGTCGAGGGAGACGATGGTGTCGACCTTGCTGAGATTGACGCGGAGGCGGGCGTCGGGCTTGGCAGCGCCGCGGAAGAGGCGGAGGGCTTCGGCCGAGTTGTCGTCGTTGAGAGCTTCCCAGAAGGCCAAGGAGGCCTTGGGGAGATTCTCGAGCAATTCAGTGCGAAGACGCTCTTCGGTGGGAGAGGTGACCGGGGCGGAGAGGATGGCGAGCGAGGCGCCGCCGGTCTTCTTGGCTTCGGTGGTGAAGGCTTCGAGTTCTTTGTCGAACTTGGACTTGGCCTGATGCAGGGCGGCGCGGTATTTCGCGTTCATGCCTTCGGCATCGCTGGCGGCTTCGACGCCTTTGAAGCGGACTTGCTGGAGGCGATCTGGATCGTAGAGATCAAGCAGGTCGGCCTGGGCGAAGGAATCACTGGTGCCTTTTGCGGCCGAGTGGCCGGGGTGGCCATCGATCTTGGTGGGGCGGCCTTCGTGGGATTTGACCAGGACGCCGATCGAGCCGCGGCTGCGGGGGATGGCGGAGGCGTAGAAGTTGGCTTTGCCGGGGATCAGGCCTTCGGGGGCGCTGGTGTAGGGCAGGATCTTCTCTTCCGGGCGGCGGCAGGAGGCGGCGCCGGCGAGGGCCATGCTGGCGGCCATGATCTGCATGAAGCCGCGGCGGGAGAAGCCGGCGGATTCGCTGGCACCCTCGGAGAATTCGCGGCTGGCGTCGGAAACGGGGGCTCCGGCTTCCATCGCTTGGGCGCTACGCCAAAGCGTGCGCTCGTTGTCGTGACTCATCTGTGGCATGAGCTGCAGTCCTTATCCTTGGGCGGGTTCAGTTTCTTTTGAGCTTCAAGAATGTGGGCGGCTTTAGCTGCGTCGTTGGGCCAGGTCCAGCCGAGGTCGGTGACTTTGTCGGCGGGGCGGGTGTTGAAGCCGTTGGCGCTGTCGCGGTGGCAGTCCAAGCAGAATTTCATGCTCAGCGATTTTTGCTGGCCGACTTCGGTCATCTGGTCGACGCGACCGTGGCACTCGACGCAGGAGACGCCTTGTTTGACGTGGACGGCGTGGTTGAAGTAGACGTAGTCGGCAAGCTTGTGGACCTTGACCCAGGGAACCGGCTTGAGGTAGTCGGGGTTGGCGATTTTCACCGTGCCGGAGTTTTTGTCCGGGCTGTTGTCCGGATTGATTTTGACCGGGACTTCGATCTCTTTAGCGAAGCGATTGAGAAGCGGAGCAAGTCTCGGGTTGACGATGAGATCACCTTTTTTCTTGGCGTCGGGGTCAACGATGTCAGTTTTGATCTTCTGGTGGCAGCCCATGCAGACATCCATCGCTGGCACGGTGGCGTGCTGTGAGCGCTCGACGTTGGTGTGGCAGAAGACGCAGTCGAGCTTGAGCTGACCAGCATGCAGTTCGTGGGAGAAGGGCAGCGGTTGGATCGGGGTGTAGCCGACGGACAGGTTTTCGTCAGAGAAGTAAGTGTTGACGACGAAGACGACTGTCAGGAAACCGCCAATAGTGGCGACGGCCATAACTTCTCTCATCCGGTCAACCCATTTTGGGAAGATGTTGCTCAAGGGGATCCTCGGCTGGGCTAGGGTTCATAATTTTTTCACGGTGAAAAAACCGCCCAAAATGTAGTGGATGCGGACGGCTTTTCAAAGCGGTTCCGATTTTTCTCTGATATCGGATGCTTTGTCGCAAGTCTTATTTAGATAATAGGATAGGTGTAGATGAGATGCATTCTAAAGATTATTTAATCTGAACGAGGATGGCGGCAGCCATTTCTGTGCCGGAAAAGTGGACGGTCGAGGATGGGTCAGGTCAGGCTCTCGACACCGCTATCGTAGGCGCTCAGGCCGAGGCGTTCGGCGCAGCCGTCCCAGACGGCCAACAGGACGGGGAAAGCGACGGCTCCGGCGCCGGCGCTACAGAGGAGCGAAAAAGCCGCTTCGTGGAGGCTTAGGGAAGTGTGGTGCCAGCGATCCATGGCATTCGTCACGGCGCCGGCGCAGAGGAGGAGGACCAAGGCGGGAAACATTTGGACAATGAGGCGGCTGCGTTCTCCGCTGCGCCGCCAGATCTGGCCGAAAACAACGGCGAGCAAAAAGCCAGGGAAGCTGGTGTAGCCTGCGAGGTCATTGAGGACGACAGCGGCGAAGCTACTCCAGCAGGCGGCGAAGCGCCAGCCGCGGCTGGCGGCGAGGTAGAAGCTGAAGAGGAAACCGCAGGGCAGCCAGAAGTTGAGGCGACCGATGGCCAGTTCAATCCAGATCGCCGTGAAGCCGAACACCAAGAGATGTACAGCGCCACGCAACTGCGTCATCATTGCGCTCCTCGCCCAGTCAAGGTGCCGTAGGCGAAACCGGCAATGGGGCCTGATAGCTCGACCACGGCGCTGCTGCTGAGCTCGTCGGCGCTGCTGCTGACAATGCGTCCGACGATCAGTCCGGCAGGAACAACGTCACCGCCGAGACCTGAGGTGCTGACCAAACTGTCGAGCTTGAGGGTGATGTCTCGTGGCAGGCCGCTGAGGCGGCAGTAGAAGCGTCCCGCAAAGCCCGGGTTTTTCACCGCTTCACCTTCGAGAATACCGTAGGCCTGGGTCCCTTCGACCCGGCAAGAAAGGCGACAGCTGTTATCCAAGAGAGTGGCGATTTTGGCGTGCCCTCGCCAGGTGTCCAAAACTCTTCCGACAACATTGCCATTAACCGCCAAAGGGGTGCCGATGCTGACCTTGGCTGAGGGATCAAAGGCGATGATGAGTTGATAACGCCAGTTTTCGGGGCCGCGTTGGATGACGCGGCATTGGGTCAGGATGTTCTCACCTTCAATCGGTATCCGCAGGCGGCTTTCCAGTTCCTGCAGGCGTTCTTTGAGCGGGCGTTGCAAGGCCATTTCGGTCTGCAGACGCTCGGCGTTGGCCTTGGCGGTTTTGTATTCGATTTCGCTCGGGGTGCCAGCGTAGCCTTTGTCGTAGAGGCTGTTGGGCAGGAAGGCGAGAAAGAGCTGATGGCAGGCATTCCGGCAGGAGGGGAAAAGCCAAGGGAGGAGGATGAAGGCGATGAGACCGAAGGCCATGGCTGCAGGCATGAGGCGCCCAAGACGGTTCAGCATGTCAGGAGCCCTTCATCGTCATGATCATCAGGGTCTGGTCGTCGGCCTGTTCGGTGTCGCCGGCAAAGGTCGCCACTTCGGCGAGCAGGGCTTGGATGGTGGATTCCGGGCCACCGGCGCAGCGGCGCCAAGCTTCGATGAGTCGGCTCATGCCGAACTCTTCACCGCTTTCATTAACCGCTTCGGTGAGGCCATCGGAGAAGAACATCAGTGAATAGCCGTCTGAGAAGGAAAGGGAGAAGGTCTCGAAGCTGATGCCGAGCTCATTGGGCAGGAGCCCGATGGCGGGGCCGTCCGGGCTGATTTCAAAGACTTCGTTGTCGCGGTTGCGGAGCATGATCGGGGTATGTCCGGCGCGGGCCATTTCAAGGGAGCGGTTTTCGGTATCGACCAAGCACAGGACCATGGTGACAAAGCGGCTCATCTCGGTGTCGCGCACCATGTAGGCGTTGAGCTCAAGGAGGAGTTCGTCAAGCGAGGTGAAGCGGCTGCACAGGGAGCGCAAGACCGAGCGCGTCATGGTCATGATCAGGCAGGCGGGAACCCCTTTGCCGGAGGCGTCGGCGACCACCAGAAGAGTGCGGTTGTCATCGATGACGATGGAGTCGTAATAGTCGCCGGAGACTTCCTTGGCAGGGAGGTTGGTGCCGGCGACGACGAGGTCTTTGAAGATCGGCATGAATTCCGGCATCAGGGTCTTTTGAATGGCGCGGGCAAAGTCGAGCTCCTGCTCCATCCGTTTTTGTTCGCCGATCCGCTGATAGGTGTCGATGATGCTGCGGGCGAGGGCGGCGTGGCCCGAAATGCTTTCCAGCAAGGCGAGGTCGTCCTCGTCGAAAATACCATCGCGATCAGAGCAGTCGACAGCGCAGATCAAGCCCTTGAGTTCGCCCTCGAGAACGATGGGCACCGCCATGGCGCAGCGGATCCCCTGGGTCTGGGGGAGAGGAATATCGGTGGGAAGCGCAGCATGACGGGAGAAAAGCACCGGGCGCATGTAACGGGCGACGGCACCGAGGAAGCCTTTGCCGATTTCAATGCGACGATCGCGGAGGTTGTCGACCGCTCCGGCGCTAAGCCCGTCGAGGCTGCTCAAGCTCGGGAATTGGCCGATTGTGGCCACGGCATTAAGGCTTTTGCGTTGTTCATCGGTGAAGAAGATGCACAGCGAACGGGCGTGAATGGCCTCGGAGATGAAACGACCGAGAGCGATGACGGTGTTGTCCATGTCCTCGACGGCTGCAATCGAGTGAGTGAAGCGGTTAAGGAAGTTGCCGAGGGCCTTGCGGTCGCGAGCCTGGCGTGCTGCCAGACGTTCCAATCGGTAGATCCGCCAACGCTGCAGCAGCAGCACGGCAAAAAGCAGTGTCGCGAAAACGGCGAGAAAAGTAATGACCAGACTGTCGTCCATTTCGACTCCATGAATGCCGCCTAAGCTACTCGTTCAAGGAGCCATTGCCACAGCTGAGTGAGAACTTGTTCATCCCGAGCTTCACCCTAAAAACCGCAGCAGAGGAATGGAACCGGGTTGAAAGGTTGAAACGCAAGCACATGAACAACAGCAACAAAAGACCAATCTAGGAGCCTCTCGCAAGGTTGCAAAGATGACTGCCGAAGTTTGCTGCATAGTCGTTAGTTATTGCTGTTTCAGCTAATCCTTCTTTCAACTGCGGTTTTTAGGTTCATTCGTGACCTGTCGCCTGTTGCCTGTTGCCTGTTGCCTGTTGCCTGTTGCCTCTGAGCGGCAGCAATAATCAAGGTACAAACTGTTTCAAGATGGGGACAAGGGGGAAAACTCTATAAAATGCTGCCGACGATAACTTCATGTCCTGATCTTATGAATTCAAGAACTTCATAAAATATGCATAATCCTGGCGCAGCCACGCTGACTTCATTTTTATAAGTTTTTTGAGCTCGTTTTTCGTGAACTCACTCTTGCGTTCGTCGCAATCATTGGCTATCTTTAGGTAGCCATAGGAGTTTCAGCTCATGGGAAGCAACTACAAGCACAGCATCAACACCCAGACGCTCGACGAATCGACCCGGGTCTTCATCCATGTCTGGGTGCATTTTGACTGGGAGCTTTTCCTGACGCCACAGGAACGCGCCTGG
>JAYTMY010000075.1:0-56810 GCA_043748535.1 Lentisphaeraceae bacterium
ACTTTCTTGCCGCGATCCGCAGCCACATCGTCGCCCCCGTCAGCATTGATCTCATCTTCGAATCGATCGCAATCGTCACCGCTTCGACGATGTCCCAGACTGAACCAAAAACGGGGGGCGGTTGACGACAAAACTGCGCCTCAAAATCCGCTATTTTTCAACTCACTGGGGTTCCCTGCATCCGGTGTGAGGCGTCTTGGATACGCGTGCCTTTATCTGGCGTAAATTTTTTTATTAATATTAATAAAATCAATAAAATCAATAAAGTCGCAATCTCATCGGCATCAGCCGTCTTGACGTGGCTCGTGTTAAATGCCGCTCTCGCCAACCGAAGGCCGGCTTCCGACAGCCCAGCTCGGCGGGCTGTAGCTCAAACCGGCTGGCAGCTGGCACTCCCAGGTTCTAGGCTCACTTGGCCGCTGCCTGCAGGCGCTTCGCTTCGTCGACGAAGGCGAGGAAGGCGGCTTCGTCGGGGAAAGCGCGGCGCGGGATCAAGTGGCCGCTGGTGCTGCTCACATAGATCGCCGCGAAGGTTTTATCGGGAGCGACGACGATCTGGTTGGTGCCTTTCCACGCTGTCTGGATGCTTGAGCTGGTCGAGTCATTCTTCAGTCCGGTCTCGTCCAGTGACAGGGTTTGTGGCCCGACCATGCCTTGGTTGTTGCCCTCCTGCAAAAACTTGCGAGTCAGCTTTTCAAGATTGCGGGGATAAGACCAGGCGAAAAACAGCGGGTAAGCCCAAGAGAAAGTCAGCAGCGGGAACAAGGCGCTGGCCGCATGGGCAAAGCCGTCTTTATCCTGCAGGCAGAGAAAGATCCAGCCGGCCAGCCACAGCAGGGGCAAAACCAACATGTTCTTCCAATAGATCTTGCGCATCTCCGGCGAGTTCTTGTAGTGAAAACGGTTGAAAGCCAGGATGTCTTCGAGGCTCTGGTCGTAGGTGATTTGAGGCATGGGGGCTCCTGGTTTATGGTCTTTCGGTGAACTTTCTCGGAATCGATGGCGTCATGCCTGCTTGTATGCAGCTCCCATACTGGATCGCTGGCGTCCCGCCGGCTTGTTTGCTGCTAGTGCTCTCCTTTGAGCCCTTTGAGCAATGCCGGCACAGAGGCCGGGGCTCCCAGGGAGCTCATCGACCGCAGTCGACGGCTGTCGACAAGCGTCGATTGTTGTCGATGGACTTCCGGCCAAAGGCCCGCTTCCAACAGCCCAGCCCGGAGGGCTGGAACACAGCCGGCGGGACGCCAGCGATCCAGTATGGGAGCGGCATTCAGGTCTCCGGGAGGTTCAGGGTCATCTCAAAGGCCGAGCCGGGTTCTGTCGGCTTCCATCCTGCGGCGAGAGCTTGACGGATGGCTTGAGCCACATGGGCGGGCGGCACACTCTTCCCGGGAAGCTTCAGCCAGTTGTCGGGGCGTGGACTGACCAGCAGGACGGAAACACTGCCTTCAAGCTCGACGGCAAAACGCAGAGGACTCTGTGCCAGACCCTGAGTGAAGGTTGGGCGGGAACGAATCGCCCATCGATAGCTGTGGCCATCAACGACGAGTGTTCGGCTGCCTTTTTGCGGGAAAGACATGAGATCAAATCAAAGCTTTTGCATGATGTCGAAGAAGGGCTTATAAAGTTCATGCAGAGTTTTTGGTGCCTCACTCGGCATCTGAAACTCGGGGCCGAGCATGTCCTTGTAGATGATCTGCATCTTCGGCCACATCTTCCGAACATGGTCTTCCTCTTTGCGCTGGAGGGCTTCGTCAACCAAGCGATTGATGATCAATGGATCTGGCGGAGGTTGAGGCGGAGGCGGAAGTGGGGAGCGCAGTGAGATTCCTAGTGCTGCGAGAGAGCAAAGGAAGGCTAGTGATGAGAGTATGAAGGGGGCTTTCATAGTTGACTCCTGATGTTGGGGCTGGTTTTAGGCATGGCTCCTAAAGAGCTCATCGATATCGCGATATCCCGATATCCCGATATCGACATGACTTAAAATCACGTCTCCGGAATCACAAATTCATTCGCGCACTTCGGGCAGCTCACCTTGGAGCCACGGGGGTATTCCGCCACATCCAGCACCGCGTCGCACTTGGGGCAGTTGAGGTTCACGGCGGCGGGGGTCGGGTCGTCGGAGATGCGGCCGAGGATGCCGAGGGCGGCGCGTTTGTTGGCTTCGATGTCCTGGAGGAGGGCGTCGGCTTTGCTGGAGCCGCCGCGGGCGAGTTCGGTGCAGGTTTGGGCCCAGTTGTTCATCAGGTCGATCTGCCGTTTGAGGAGGGAGGCGAGGAAGTCGGGGACGGTGTTGACCACTTCGATGCGGGCGCGGGGGTCGCCGGGGGAAGCGGGCAGGGCGGCGAGGGTCTCGAGGATCTGCGGCAGATTGGCGCCGATGCCGTGCAGGGAGCTGCTGATCGAGGCGTGCATCTTGTCGTCATTCAACTGCTTGTGGCCGGCCATTTTCTCGAGGGCGCTGTTGAGGGTCGCCATCTCCGAGGCGACGAGGGCCATCGGGTCGGAGCCGTCCAAACCTTTGAGGCGCTGGTTGCGACGGAAGGTGCTGCGGATCTCTTCGAAACGGGCCTTCTGCTTGTCGCTCATGCGGCCGCGCATTTCGGCGAAACGCAGAAGGTTGGACTCGGCGCCGGCGGCGAGGGTCTGCGATTCGTTCTGGTAGTGGGTGTCGATCAGGACCTCGATCTCGGCGGGCTCCATCAGGGGCACCACCTTCTCGGTGATCTTGGCCATGTTGCGGTAGGAGCCCTGCAGTTTGAAGGCGGGCTCGGTGCGGTAGGCGTCCTGCTGCGCGGCGGAGAGGATGTACTCCTGGTTGACTGCGAAGAGGGTGTCGCGCACGGTGCTGAGATGCTTGAAGACGGCGAGGATGTCGCCGAGCTCTTCGGAGCTGAGGTTGATCTCCAGCTCGAGGTTGTTGCGCTCGCCCGATTCGGCGGCTTCGATGAGCTTGCGGATGTCCTTCTGCGGCGCGGTGGTGAGGGGGCGCAGGGCGGAGTTGGAGGTGACCGCGTTCTCCATGTAGGACATGCGGAAGGCAGGGGCGGTTTCGCCGATGATGTCGCCGAGGTTGTAGGTGTCGGCGCGGTTGGCGAGCATGTCGGGGATCTTGAACTTTTCGCCCGATTCGGTGTAGGGGTTGCCGGCCATGCAGACGACGAGGCGGCGGCCGCGCATGTCGTAGGTCTTGGGCTGGCCGCGCCAGACGCCTTCGATGCGGCGCTGGCCGTCGCAAAGGGAGATGAACTTCTGCAGGAACTCAGGGTTGGCGTGCTGGATGTCATCGACCAAAATCATGACGTTGTCGCCCATTTCGAGCGCCAGGTTGAGCTTGTTGACCTCGTCGCGCGCGGCGGCGTTGGGCGCTTCCTGCGGGTCGAGCGAGGTGACGGCGTGGCCCATGGCGGGGGCGTTGATCTTGACGAAGACCAGGCCGAGGCGGTGGGCGAGGTATTCCATCAGGGTGGTCTTGCCGTAGCCGGGAGGCGAGATGAGGAGCAGCATGCCCATCAGGTCGGTGCGCTTGTTGACGCCGACGGTGCCGACCTGTTTGGCGAGGTTGTCGCCGACCAGCGGCAGGTAGACTTCGTCGACGAGGCGGTTGCGGACGAAGGAGCTCAGCACCTTGGGCTGGAAGTCGGCGAGGCGGAGTTCTTTGCGAGCCTTGTCGGCGAGCTCGATTTTGAGCTGCTGGTAGCTGCGGAAACGCGGCGCGACATCGGTCTCGAAACGGCGCAGACGGCTGCAGAATTCGTCGAGGGCGAGGGTCATTTTGCCGCCGACGATGCGGGGGTGCGAGCTGACCAGTCCGCCGATCTCGCGGACCAGTTTGACATCGAGGGTGGCGCCGGGAGCGGGGCCGCCGAGAAGGAGCAGAGCCGCGGCCTCGGGCAGGTAGGGGCGGGCCTCGGGCGGGCAGGCGGAGTCCGCAAAGCCTTCGAGCCAATCGGAGGCGAGACGCCAGGCGCCGCGGAGGTCACCGCGCAGGTCGCCAAGAGAGGCGTCGAAGCGATCCTTGAGGCGGCTCTGGCGCAGTTGCGATTCGAAGCCGCGAATTAAGACGGTCGCTTCCGACGAGGCGGTGAAGGGCTTGGCGCGGCAGATCTCGGCGAAGAGGTATTCGGCGGCGTCTAAAGTGTCGGCGCCGGCGATCAGCGGCGTCTCTTGGGCGAAGTCGGCGAGACGTTTTGCGAGGTCAGCAACCAGCGAGTCGGGACGGCGTCGCGACGGGAAGGCTTCGCGCATCAGGGCGAAGGAGGCGCAGCGGGCGCTGAGCAGGGCCTTGTCGTCCTCGGAGGCGACGGCGGACCACCACAACGAGGCGAGGGCGCGGTTGGCGGGGGGATGGCGCAAGAGTCCGGCACCGCCGGCGAGATCGATGAGCTGCGCCAGGAGCTGGGCCGCGTCGACATCGTGAATGCCTTTGACGTAACCTTCCGAGTAAAGCGGCGCCATGAATGATTGGACGGCGGGAAGAAGGGTTTCAGGGGTTGTAGGAGTTTTAGGGGTTTGAGGGGCAACAACAAGCTTGCCGGACTCCCACTGGCGGAAGAGTTGCCAGGCGAGGAATTCGATGCGGGCGACTTCGGGGTTTTCGGAGGGGATTTCCATGTCCCAGACATTGCGGAGTTCGGCGAGGCGGGGGTCCTTGACTTCGTCGAAATAACGGGTGCCGGTGAGGTGGAAGAACTGTGCTTCATCGCGGCGGATGATAGCGAGATCGAGGGTCAGGGGCGAAGCGGAGAACTGGTGTTTGCCGAGCTTGACCACTTCCTGTCCGGCGACGAAGAGTTCTTGGCGGTCCTTGAGCTGGCGGACGGCGGTTTCCTTGAGGGTCTTGAGGCGGCCGTCGAGGTCATCGGCGCGCACCGTGTCGCCGAGCTCGCGGAGCTGGCGGGCGAGGTCGCCGATCTTCTCTGGCATCGGGTCGGCGGCGAAGTAGGCGTGGATGTCCTTGGGGTCCTTGAAAGTCTCGATGCGGCCGCTGATGCCTTTGAGGACGCGATCGGCAGAGCTGACCAGGGCTTGTGAGCGCTTGTTGCGGGCTTCGTTGAGGGCGACGCGTTTCGACTCGAAGGCTTCCGAGGCCTCGACCCGTTTTTCGGCGAGGGCGGCGAGGAATTCATCGCCGTCGCTGAATCGCGATTCGAGTTCTTCGAGGGCGATCATGACGCGGGCGAGGCCCTGTTCGCAGGACTTCGGGTCCTTGGCGAGATCGAGCTGCGAGGCGACGGTTTGCGACAGCAGCTTGAGCTGGGCCGAGAACTCGGCGGCGCCTTCGGCCGAGGCCAGTTCCTTGAGGCGGTTCTTGAGCAGCGAACGAGACTGGTTGAAGCGGGCGAAAACAGTGGAGATCGAGTCGATGATCTGCGCCGCCTCGGTGGCGTCGCCGATCTTCAGGTTGGCGACGGTTTCGGTCAACATTTCGAGCTGGCCGGTGGCGCCGCCGAGCTCTTCTTCGAGCTTCTTGGCTTCGGCGACGCGGGCGACCTTGGGGACCAGGACTTCGAACTCAGCGGCGCGGGAGCGATAGATGTCGAGCGACTCCGGCTTGAGCAGGAAAACGACGGTGCTTTGGCTCAATTCGGCCTGGCGTTCGACCAGGGCTTTTTCGGTCTTTTCCGCCAGTCCGAGATCGGCGTAACGCAGACCTTTGAAGGCGACGGTTTCGCCGCGCAGAGTGCGGATTTCGGCGAGGAAACCGACGAAGACGGTGATGTCTTTGTAGTCGGCGTTCTTGATCCGCTTTTCCAGCTCGGCCGATTTTGCGGTGAGCGCAGCGGCGGCTTCGACCGCGGTCTTGCGGATGCGGCGGACCTTCTCGAACTCATCGATGGCAGCGCCGGCGGCCTTGCCGATGCCTTGGAGCACTTCGGCGAGGTTGCCGGCTTCCGGTTTGGCGAGCCAGAAATAGGCGTCGGTGATGCTGCGGGTGCGCTTCACCAGGTCGACATAGAGATCGGCGTAGCCCTCGCCCTTGGCGAAGACGGTGAGGATTTCGCCGCATTCGCTCATGCAGCGCACGAGATCCTTGTTGCCGATCTTGTAGAGCAGGTGCGAGGTGTCGCCGGCGGGCATGGTGAAATCGGAGGCGCAGAAGGGGGTTTTCCAGATCTGCAGCATGTGGTGTTTCTTGGGCTCGTCATCGGCCTTGAAGAAGAGCAGTTTGCCATCGGGGAAGAGGGTGTAGCCGCGGCAGACGATGGGGGTGGCGACGCTCATGGTGATGAGGTTGTACTGCAGCAGCAGGGTGGTGGCGCCGACGCGGTTCTTGAAGACGAAGAGGTGGTCTTCGCCGTTGGGCGAAGGGATGCGGCGGAGGAAGCTGAGGCCGGGGGGCGATTCGAAGGTGCGGACCTCGCCGTTTTGCAGGGCGTAGCCGTTGGGGAAGAGGACGCCGTGGTCCTCGGGGAGGAGGACGCAGCTTTGCGCCAGGGCGTCGTTGCGGGTCACCGTCTGGGTCTTGACGCAGAAGACGAAGTGGCGCCAATCCTTCTCCTGGAAAGGCTTGAATTTGAGCAGAATGAGCGAGCCGACGAGGGCGTAATAGATCTCGGCGTCGTCGAGGCCCTGGTCCTTGTTTTCGACCACTTCCGAGTAGATGCCGGCGCCGTCGGCGGTGTTGTCCTCGACCTTGATCGTCAGGTCGCCGCCGACGCATTCGACGAAGAGCTTGTCCTCGATCGAGATGTGCGGGTGTTTGCCCTGGCGGTGCATGTCGCGGGTGCAGCGTTTCCAGGTGAATTCCTGTTGCGGCGGCAGGGACAGATCGGCGACCGAGCGGTCATCGAGATATTTCAGCGAGCCGTCGGGCAGCATCAGCCATTTGAAGGCCTTGAGGTCGTTGGCCGAATCGGAGAGGCGGAAGACGAAGTAGAGGTGGCTGCCGCGGATGCCGAGCTTGATGAATTTCGCCTTGCGGTAGTACTTCATCAGGTCGGCGAAGGCGGTGCGGAAGGCTGCGTCCTGGATGAGCTCGTTGCCGATTTCGTGGAACTGGCCGTCGTCGCGCTGTTCGTAGACGCCGAAGACATCCTCGGGAGTGATTTCCGACTTCATGCCGACCTGGACATTGAAGCCGAAGATGAACTTGTCGCCGACCGCCGCGAGGTCTTGGGCGACGCAGTTGTGCGAGGTGGTCAAGCGTTCCGAGGCACTGAGGGCGCTTTCGACGCCGCCGAAGATGGCCTTGCGCTGCAGGTTGAGGGCATCGAGGCGTTTTTTCAGTTCCGCTCCCTGGCTTTCGAGGCGTTGGCGGAGGACTTCATAGGCGCCGCCTTCGAGTTTGGCGGGAGCGGCGGCGGGAGCGGGAGTTTCGGACATGGTAGGGACTCGGTAAAAGGGGGGTAAAGAGGTAAAGAGGTAACGAGGTAAAGGGAGCAAGTTAGCTCATCTTGGGAGCCCCGGCGTCCCGCCGGGTGTGGTTTGTGGCTCTCCACTGGGCTCGCCGGCATCCTGCTGGTTTGCTCGCCGTTCGCGGAAGTCGGGCAGTTGATCGAGGAAGGCCGGAGGGAAGCCGCTGAACCAGGCTTTTTCGGAGTCGGCCTTCTTTTTGTGAACAATTCGAAATCTCCTGCCAATCAAAATGTAGAGGAGGATTAATGGCGACATCAGGACAAAACCTGTCATGGCTTTGCCACCTAGTAGCATAATGATAAGAACACCAAAGAGTGAAACACTTTGCAAAACCTGGCGAGTCCGATGCCATGTGTGAAACCGTTTTTGATGAAGAAAACACAGGCTCAGTGCGCCAAAATCCTGATCAATCGGCATGAATCCTTGCCTCTGATAAAACCAGAGTGGCTTATTTGGATTCGCCTCGCTTGCATCGCAGTAGACGCAGCGTTGCGGGAAGGTGCAACCGTGCTCGATGACGAGCAGATGTTGTTCGCGCCAGAGACCGGGGAAGGGATTGGGATTAGTCATGGAGTTCATCCTGGGAGCGCCGGCTGCCAGCCGGTTGGGGTTTTGCGTTCATCGCGAAGAAGGCTTGCAGCTCCGCACGGAGTGCGAGGAAGCCGCAGAACAAGCCGGCGGGACGCCAGCGATCCAGTAATATCTGTCGATTCCTTCGATAGCTATCGAAGAAATCGACAGATATCGATAGACATCGAAGGCGTTGATTGTTCATGTTGTTCATCCTGGGAGCCCCGACGTCGCGAAGCGAGCGTGGCTCAAGCTTCCAGCTTGAGTGCAGCTCGGAACAATTCGATCGGGACGATCGAGCCACATCGGCGCCATGCAGTTCGCCGACAGCACCCAACAACTCACGCGCGAGAGGACGCGCCGGCTCGTCCGCAATGATTGCGGCCATCAAGACACTCGTATCCAGGAGAAGCAGTTCGCTCATCGCTCGTCCCGCATTTCACGGATCATGTCGACAACGCTCTGCCCCTCGGGATCGGGGAGGGACTCCGGGGAGAATTCGCGCAGCTTTTCCCATCGCGCATTGCCATCAAACAACGAGTAGGCGGGTTTCTGCGCCAGACGCAAACGAGCCTCCGCCGAGATCGAGCGGTGATTGGCTTTGGCTTGCGCCTTGAGTTCCTCGTAGACGGCGTCGTCGAGATTGCGGATGAGCAGGTTGGCCATGGGTTTCTCCTTCAGGTGATAGCGTTATGATATCACTTTATGCGGGAAGGCGGGGGGTGGCAAGCCAGCGGCAAGCTATCGACGGTGTCGACAGGTATCGATAGACATCGAGGTGAGAGCGTTTCATGAAGGTCCTTGCTTTGAGGTGCGATGAAATCAATCTCGCACCAAAAAAATTCAAAAGCAAGTCCGAAGTGAGGAAGGATGCGGAATCAGGGGCTGAGAGGCTTGGCGTCCGGCTTCAAATCGTTGGCCAAGGCGGTGCCGACGCGATTGACGGCGTTGATCATGGGCAGGAGATTGGGGTTGGCGCGGGCTCGCTCGTAGAGGCTCAGCATTTGTTGATCCTCGAGGCTGAGATCGGCCTCGGCGATTTCTTCTCTCATCGAGTGCCCTGCGGCATCGCGCCAAAGACGGACAACTTGGTTTTTTTCGCGCTTCATCGAAACGACACTGAGTGTGCTGGGGTCCAGTGTTTCGCCGGGCAGGAGAGGTTTGTCATTTGCGGGAGGCGCGGCGACGGCAGAAAAGCCGGTCACTTTGAGGGCAATGTCGACCGCTTTTTCAATGTCGGAGGGATCGGAATTGCGGAGCACCGATAAGGATGAATCAACAGTCGCCAGCTTCTGCTCCGGCGTCATCTTGTCGAGGTGTTTCTGCATCGCCTGGGCTTTGCGCTTGAGGGGGGCGATCATCTTGTCTTCGTCGTCAAAATCGATGTCGCGTTGGGTGTCGACATCGTACTCTTTGACCGGGGTGGCGGCGACGGAGGAAGTGGATTTGGGCGAGGAGGGAGATTCAGCGCTAGGGCTTCCAGCGCCACTGCCGCCGCTGCCGGAGGAGCTGGGTGCACTTGTGGCGCCTTGCGGCGGGCGCAAAATCTGCCAAGCGACGAAGATGCAAATGGCGAAGATGTGGAGACCGACGCTGAAGGCGACGATGCGGCGGAAGAGGGAGGGGGCTTCTGGCTTCATGATTCAACCGATGAGGGATTTGATGCGATCGGATTCCATCTTCTGGCCTTGGGCTTGCATGGCGAGTTGCACTTGGCCGAGGATGGAGCTCTGGGTGAAGGCGAGGAAGGATTCACTGAGGTCGGCGTCACCGAGGCGGGAGCCGGTTTTCAGCAGGTTTTCCTGGCTGGAAAGGGATTGCGTGTAACGCATGTCGAGGCGGCGCAGTTCCGAGCCGGTTTCGGCTTGACGGGAGGAGATCGCTTCGATGCCGTCGGACACCGCGGCGGCGAAATCGGCGGAGCCGACATTCTGGCCGCTGATCGATTGCAGCAGGTTGTTGAAATTCGAATCACCGAGGAGCTGCTGGCCGTTGAAACGGGCGTCGCGCTGGATGTCGCCGAGTCCTTTGACCAGTTGCTCTGCCTCGGTCTGGAGGTTGGCCTTGTCGGCGCTGCTGAGGATGCCGGAGTTGGCCTTGGTGGAGATTTCGCCGAGGCGGGCGAGGCTCGACTGGGTGGAGTCGAGCCAGGAGCTGCGGGTTTGCTCCAGCGAAGTGGCATTGAGATCGTTGCGCGACTGAGCCGACTCCATGCCGTAGGCGGCCATCATGCGGCTGCTGATGGCGATGTCCGAGGGTGGTGCGGTCTGGAAACTCTTCTTGCCGGTGGCGATTTCACGCATCCGGGCCGACATCGCGGCGACGGGATCAGAAGTGAGGGATGAAACAAACATCTTGGGCCTCGCTGATTTTCTTCCAAGTCATTATACAGCAAGAAGTCATCGGAGGCAAGAGGGGCGGAAATCTAACTGGGACACGACTGGGACACAGTTGGGACACAGTTGGGACACAACTGGGAAAACTCACTCACTTGGACCCGAGGTGTTGAAGTCCTGCAATTCTGCGGCGGTGAAATGGCGGCAGAAATGAGCTGCGGTGCTGCTCTCGCCGGGATCGTAAAGAACGAAGCCGAGGCGGCGGTAGAAATCTTCGGCGCCGCTGGCGGCGTTGAGGGCGACGGTGGTGATTTCTGCGGAGCCGGGCGCGAGGGTGGCGAGGAGCTCGCGGATGAGGCGGCGTCCCCAGCCCTGGCGCTGGCGGGAAGGGTGAACGTCGAGGGAGTGCAGCCACCAATAATCTTCGTGCTTCTGCAGGCCGCCGGCGGCGATCAGCTGATCATCCATGAACAGGCAGAGAAAAAGGCCTTCCATGTCGATCAATGATTCAAAGTAGCGATGCTGGTCGCCGGGCGGGTAGGAGGCGGCATTGGCGGCGTGAAGTTCGAGCAGATCCGGGATGCGTTCTGGAGAGAGCGGGCGAAACGAAACCAGGCTCATTCCGCCGGTTTTGCGGCGTCCGCAGCGGCGAGGCGTTCGTCGGCTTCGCGTTGATCGCGGATCGACAGAGCGGCGAGGCGATAGGCTTCGGCGAGGGTGGGGAAGTTCATGACGTTTTCGATGAAGACGTCGATCGGCAGTTTGGCGAGGATGGCCATCTGGGTCAAGTGAATCAGCTCCGTCGCGCCTTCACCGATGATGTGAGCGCCGAGGATTTCGCGTCCGTCGGGACCGGCGATGAGTTTGAGAAGGCCGTTTTCGATATCGGCGATGGCACCACGGGCGACTTCGTGGAAGTCAGCTTTGCCGACATAAATCTTGGCGTATTTGGCGAGGGCTTCCTGCTCGGTGAGGCCGATGGCGGAGATTTCCGGGATGGTGTAAATGCCCATCGGGACATTTTCGAACATCGAGCCGGGGTTGAGGCCGAGGGCGTGGCAGACGGCGCGGCGGCCTTGTTCCATCGAGGTCGAGGCGAGGGCGGGGAAGCCGATGACGTCGCCGACGGCGTAGATGTGCGGGTGCAGGGTCTGGTAGTCTTTGTTGACCACCAGGAGCGAGCGTTTGTCGAGGGCGAGGCCGGCGTTCTGGGGCTGGAGGATTTCGACGTTGGCGACCCGACCGAGGGCGACGAGAGCTTTTTGGCTAAGCAGGATCTTGCCGGATTTGAGCTTGGTGACGACATTGGCGACGTCGTCCCATTCGACCTTTTCGATCTGTTCATTGCCGAGGTAGACACCGCCGGATTCTTCGAAGGATTTGACGAAGCGATCGGTGAGTTCGGGGTCGAGGAATTTCAGGGGGCGGTCGCCGGAATCGACGAGGGTGACCTGGACCCCGAGGGAGGCGAAGATGGTGGCGTATTCGCAGGCGATGACGCCGGCGCCAAAGACAACGAGGGAGCTGGGGAGGTAGATCATCGACAGGATGGAGTCGGAGTCGAGGATGTGCTCGTGGTCGACCGGGACGTTGTCGGGACTGCGCGGGCGGGAGCCGGTGGCGATGATGATGAATTTGCCGCGGAGCTTTTGCTTATTGCCTTTGATGTCGGTGATTTCGACATGATAGGGATCGACCATACGGCCCTTGCCGCGGAAGTAGGAGACGCCGTGGATGTGTTTGGCGATGGCCTTGACGTGGGCGTTGCGGACGGTGTCTTTGCGGGACATCAAGGATTCGACCTGGACATTGTCCTTGAAGGCGAAATCGAAGCCGGTGGCGTGTTTGGCGAAGCGGGCGAGGTTGCTGGCGGTTTCGCGCAGGGTTTTCGACGGGATGGTGCCGTGGTGGAGGCAGTGGCCGCCGATATCGCGCTCCTTTTCGATCAAGGCGACGCTTTTGCCGGAGCGCAGGGCCTGGGTGGCGGCTTCCTGGCCGCCGGGGCCGGAACCGACGATGATGAAATCGAATTCGAGCGCGTCAGACATGGTTCACCTCGTCACTGCGATCATTTGTTGGATGGTTTCACAGCGGGCGAAGAGCTCGTTGAGATCTTCGGGGTAGAGATTGAGGGCCTCGGCGACCGGGTGGGCGATGATGCTTTCCTTAGTGATGGCGAGGTCGGCCATCATGAAGCCGGCGTATTGGCGGGCGAGGCAGATGGTCTGGACGTCGTCCTGGAAGGCGGTGGCGAGGGTGAAATCATCGCCGCAGCGGATGGTTTCGGCGACCTGCTGGGGCAGCTTCCATTCTTCGGCGATGCGCAGGGAGACAGAGATGTGGGTGCGATCGAGCATGGCCATGACTTCTTCGATCGTCAGTGGCAGCTTGAGGTCTTTGAGGACGGCGGCGAGGATTTTCAGGACTACCGGTTTGCCGATGCCGCAAAGCAGACCGCAGACGTAGGCGGATTCGACGTTTTTGCGGCGCAGGCGGGCGATTTCGCGGCTGAAGGCGGAGGTGGCGACGGAGGATTCCCACAGGGCCTTGATGGCGAGCTCCTGGCCGGGGACGCGATAGACCGAGTTCTGCACCGAGGCGGCCAGCGAGATTTCGCGGATCAGCTTCATGCCGAGGCGGGATACCGCTTGCTGCAGCGAGACGATGCGGACGTTGCCGGCGTACATCGACGAGTTGGCAATCTTCAGGACGTTGGTGGCGAGGGCCTGGTCGCGGTGGATCAGCGCCGACAGGTGGGAGGCGTCGGCATTGGGGTCCGAGGTCATGCTCATCACTTTGCCGGCGACTTCCGGCAGGAGGGGCAGTTCGATCTTCTGGGTGGCGAGGCGTTTTTCAAGCTCGGCCTGGATCTTCTCAAGACTCATGGGGACTTCTCCGCTTCTGGACTGGAATCGACAATGGCTTTCGCAGCCGCCGCGCCACAATCTGGCGATTCCGGCTCAACGAGTGAAAAAGTAGGGCGTGACATCATCTAAGACATCGACGACTTCCCGCAAGTGAAGGGTCTCGGCATTCTGCCCTTGCAAGCGGCCGCGGAGGACGATGTTGTTGTTGCCCTTGGCTTTTTTCAGCTTATCGATGCCATCGGTGCCAAACTTGAACATTTTCACCGGCAGAGTGGCTTTGAGGAAGTTGTTCAGGGTCAGGGTGACGCTTTCATCAGTGACGTCAATGGCGGTCAGGGTGCCGCGGACTTGCACCATATTGCCGATCATTCCCTTCTGATTCAGGTTATAGAATTCCGTTCGCATGTCATACAGGGTGCTGGCGTTGTAGATGAACTTTGCGATGTCTTCACGTTCGCAATCTTCGGAATCGGTCAGCAGGATGAGCTTGCCAGTGATTTTGTATTTCATCCGGGTGGTGTAGTCCCAGTATTTGATCAGTTCAGAGGCGTTGCTGAGTTTATCTAAGTTTATGTCGCGGTTGAGCATATGGGCTTTGGAGCCGGTGTAGCGAAGGGGGCCGGCTTTGCTTTCGGTGAAGGGCATGCCCAGCTGTTTCAGGCGATCATCCAATTTGACGCTGATGCCCAAGGGGGCAGCGACTCGGTTGAGCTGATTGACGCCGTCAAAGGCGAATTGGTTTTTCATGATGACATTGGGAAGTTTGACGCTTTCGAGCAGGCCCAGGGCGTCTTCTGGCAGGCCCGCCAGCGACCCTTGTTCGACTTTGGTGATGTCGGGTTTTGCTTCATCGGGATCCGGTTTCTTGACCGGGGCTTCGTCAGGGGCGATGGTGTCGGGCTCTGAGGGCAGGGCTGTGGATATTTGGAATTTGTATTTGGCGAGAAGTTCGGGCGACACCGAGCCAGGCTTGGCCAGGCTGGCAACGGTGTAGATGAAGCCTTTGTCGATGGCTTTATTATCGGGCAGGGCTTCCGCGGTTTTGAGCAGGCACAGAACCAAGAGCTCGCCGTTGTCTTCCAAGTACAGTCCCGAGTTGGGGTGCTTGCCGTTGGCGACGCGTTCGAGCAGGCTCTTGATCTCGGCATTGGCGGGGTCAGCCAAGGCGGCCAGCTGCATCAGCTGCCGCGCGGCGGGATCTTGGGGGGCGGCATCCAGTCGCTGGGCGGCGAGAATGAAGAGGCCGCGATTGACTTGCTCACGGGTCAACGGGGCAGGCTTGGGATTATCATCTGCCTGGGTCGTGAGACCAAGACAAAGAAGGAGGGGGAACCAGAGGGCTTTCATAGTCCGCGAGCCTTGATTAAGTCGTCTTTGAGAGAGAGGAAGGCGGCCCGGGAGGCCGGGTGAATGAAGGGGACTAGGCGCTCCGCCAAGTCGGGCGCATTGATCATCAGAGCGACGGTGGCGCCCGGGCGGTCTTGGTCGAGCCATTTGCCATTGATGGCGAGCTCAGCCAAACGATGGAAGTCAGACGGCAGCAATGTTTGTACTTTTATAGCTTTGCCATAAGGCTCTTGTTTGACATAAACCAATTGTCCGGGTTCACCCAATTGTCCTAGTGCACCCGGTTGTCCGGTTGCACCCATGATTGGGAGGACGCCTTTCCATCCCTGGGGCGCCAAGGCGGAGCCGATTTCCTCCCGGTGGTTGCCGAAAAGATAGCCCATGTCGGTGAAAGCGCGCATCAAGGTTGCTTGCAGCAGTTCGTATTTGGGCTTCGCCGGGCCGGGGTTGTTCTCCATCCATTGATTGATCTGTTCGTAGAAGGCGGGGGCCAAGGCGTTCCATTTTCTCGGATTTTTAGCCAGAGGAGCCAAAGCTTTCATGTAGGGCTCTGGGGAGGGATAGCTGGCGACTGGGACATTGGGGCTTTTGGCCGGTTGCTTGACGTTGCTCTGGGGTTTCAGGCCCGCACCTGTGTCGGGGCTTTTTTGCGGAGTTTGAGTCGAGCTGGCGGGTGCGATGGCTGTCGGCGATGGCTTGGCGAGCACCTTCCAGGCAATCAAGGCGAGCGTGACGAGACCGAGCAAAGCCAAAACGGGGACAATCGGCAAGCCTTTTTTTGCCTGAATCGGTTCGTGAGAGTGGTGTGGCGTGGTGTAATGCGCCGGACCCTTGAGCTGGACGCCGCCCGCTTTGCGTTTCTTCGCTTCACTGGGATCGGCGATCAACTCATCCATCCGGGTCTTGACTTCTTTCCAGGTCTGGGGACGATTGTCGGCTTTCTTCTCGAGCAGGTGATCGACAAAACGTGAGATCGGCGCCGGACAGCCGGGGACCAGGCTCAATAGTGGGGGGTGGGGGCTGTGCACCTGCATCGTCATAACTTTCTGATAGTCATCGGCTTCAAAGGGCGGATGGCCGGCGATCATGTGATAGAGGGTGGCGCCAAAGGAATAGATGTCGGCGCGGGGATCGCCGACTTCCCACTTGTTCTGAATCATCTCGGGGGCGGCGTAAAGAGGAGTCAGCATGACGCCGTCGGATTCACCGTCGATTTCGCCGCCCATACGAGCCAGGCCGAGGTCGGCGAGTTTGGCTTTGCCATTGCGAGTGAGGAGGATGTTGGCGGGTTTCAGGTCGCCGTGCGTCAGGCGGCGGGCCTGGGAACCGTAGTCGAGACCGTCGGCGACGCCGACCAGAAGCTTCAGGGATTCGACCGGATCAATCCGGGTTTCCTGTTTGATCTTGACTGCGATGTCGCCCCCATCGACCAGCTCCATGGCGAAATAAAACAGGCCGTCATCGGTTTTGCCGACATCAAAAGCCTGGACGATGTTTTGGTGGGTGAAGGCGGCCGCTGCCTGGGCTTCGCGGAAGAAGGCGCGGAGGAAGTCGTCATCGCGGGCGATCGAGGGCGGCAGGATTTTCAGGGCGACCTCGCGGCGGAGATTGACTTGAAGGGCTTTGTAAACCACACCCATGTTGCCACGTCCGAGGAAGCCTTCAATCAAGAAGGCTCCGACCTCGCGGCCTGGGGCAAGGGTAATTTCGTCGCTGTGCGTCATCTGAATCCCGGAGAAGAGGTTGCTGGACTGCGAACGCATGAAGTTCTTAGTTATTTTCCGCCATCTGCCCTTGAAAGTCAACCCATACGGCGCTTTTCTCTGAAAGAATTAACTCCATAGGTCTCTCCATGTCCATATTCCCACTGAAAAATACTCGCATTTCGGTCTTTTCTCCTGCCGGACGGCCGGACGAGGCGGCGCTGCAGCTCGGCCTGGCAGAACTGCAGCGCCTGGGTTTAAGCGCCGAAATTCATGCCGCAACCGGACAAAAACGCGACATGGCAGGTGACGACGTAGGTCGTTTGAATTCTTTTCTCGCCGCTTGGAACAGTGGGGCCGAGTGGGTGATGTCGGGCCGCGGCGGCTATGGCTGTCTCCGGCTTCTCGACAGGCTTCCGTGGCAGCAGCTCCGCGCCGGACCCCAGCCTTGCCTCATTGGCTACAGCGACCTCAGCATCTTGCAGCTGGCTTTTCTCCAGCAAGGCGTCAAAGCTGGGGTTTCAGGGCCGATGCTGGCAATTGACTTCGCCCGCGGTATGGATGACTACAGCCTCGATACATTCCGGCTCGCCCTTGATCCTCGTCCAGCCGCCATTCCGATGGGCAGCGGAGTCCGCTGTGTCAAGGGCGGTCAGGCCGAAGGCACCTTGGTGCCGGTGACCCTTTCTTGCCTGATGATGCTTCTCGGGACACCGTGGATGCCGGACCTGAGCGGGTGTATCCTAGTCTTGGAGGACATCGGCGAGCCGCAACGCAAGGTCGACGGCATGTTGACCCGTCTGCGTCTTGCCGGCGAGCTGCAGAAACTGGCTGGCCTGGCTTTCGGCGATTTCTCCGGCTGCGACCAGCCGGAAGTGCTGCCCGAGCTTTTTGCAGAAGCCGCGGCGGCCGTTCCCGGCCCGGTGATTGCCGGTTTGCCATTCGGTCATTGCCGTCCCCGCCTCAGCTTGGCGGTGGGGCGGATGGTGCGGCTTGAAGCCAGGGCAGAGGCGACGATGAGCTATATCGGGTAGGGAGGCAGCCCCCAAGGTTGCGCGTCGCTTATCTCTTATCGGCGCAGCGAGACCTGAGGCGGAGGAGGCTCTTACTTCATTCCGCGGTGTTGCCGAGCGCCAAGCGCTCCACCTGATCGGCCAGATACAAAGGCAGCGAATGCAGCGTGTATTGCGCTGAGCGCATTCCTTGCGGCGTCTGCACAAGAGCCTTCACTTGCTGCGAGGAGGGGGGATTGAGATCCAGCCTCACGGCAAAAGGACTTGCTTTCAAGGCCATGAATTGGTGCAGCGATTTCATGCCGCCACTGGCACCGGCCTTGACTTCCACCGGAATCACCCGGGCATCATGTTCCACCAGATAGTCCACCTCGGCGTTACCCGTCCGGCCTTCCCGCAGCCAGTAGTGGAGCTCCGGCCGCCGCACGCGCTCCTGGCCGGCAAGCAGATTCTGACCGGCAAATTGCTCGGCCATGCGCCCTTCATTGACAAACTTATTGTCGTGCAAGGCTTCGAGGCGCATGAACATCTCACATCTCAACACCCCCTTAAAATGTCTATGAGAATGATATTTCATGGGGCTGTTTTGTAAGTCTTGATGATTTTATTGCCACCTGTTTCCCTTCGGCCACTGCCGCCCCCGCCTCAGCCTCGCGGTGGGACGGATGGTGCGGCTTGAAGCCGGGGCGGGGGCGACGATGAGCTATATCGGCTGAGGTCTCGACGTTTTTTCTTGCTTTCGCTTCCGTCTTGTCGTAGATTCGAAGGAAGCACCCAAGGATTTCTCATGTTTCTCCGCACCGCCCTGTCCCTGCTTTTCCTCGCCTCTGGCGCAAGTTGCGCCCAGATCCCGCCGAAGGATTCCACCGCGCCTTCCGAATCCCTCGTCGTGGTGCCGCCGTTCTGGGCCTCCCATTCGCGCGCCGGGGACAAGGCCTGGCAGCTGCTGCTGCCGGTTTATCTCCAATTGCAGGAGCCGGGGAAAACAGTGTTTCACTCCATTCCCTGGAGCCAGTCACGCTCTGAAGATGGGAAGCTCATTGCTTTTGCCATTGGTGCCGGGCTTTGGTGCTCCTATTTTGACAAGGCCACCACCGGCCATTACGCCGGCTTCGGCGCCATCGGAGCGGAGTGGAACGACAAGGGGCTTTCCTGGCGCCTGCCGCCCTTGATCAGCCGAAGCAAGAGTTCGAGTTCCGGATTCTGGGACAAACTCTGCTTGTACAACGACGAATACAGCCAATCGACTTTTTTGCTGGGCTCGACTTTCGAGCCTGTGTCCATTCCGAACTACCGCCAGCAAATCAGTCCTCTTTTTCATCAGGAATTCGATGCGACTTCTTCAATCTGCGCTTTCTGGCCGTTTTATAGCTGCACCTCGCACTCAGATGATGAAGGCTTCCTCGGTGGCATGTTCAGCTTGGTAAGCATCCGTGATCACCAGAGGAAAGCCGATTGGGATCCTTTGACCGGGCTGCTTTACCAAGAAAAGAAGGGCACGGGATACAAATCCTGGAACAGCCTTTTCAATTATGGTCAAGAGTCCTTCCCTCTGCTTGCAGAAAGACTGATCATGCAGGGGCGCTGCGATAAGAACTCTCGTCTCGACACCTGGTTTTGGGATGAACGCAAAGAACAGCACTTCACTCGCCTGGGTGAGCCAGTTCTTCTCCTTGATGATGAGAGGGCTGCCTTACTTGCCTGGATCGGAATCCTCTCCGGTTTGACTCAGCCTGCGAATCCCCGGCCGACAGCCGCCTTGAAGAAGCTCGGTTTTGACACCTTGCCGGACGACGAGAATGAAGCTCGGTTTCAAGTTCGCCAAGCTCTCGAAAAGGATATTCGACTTGATGGTGAGTTGAAAGAGAAATGGTTCCATTTGCCATTGCTGGAGATTCCTCTTTGGGAAGAGTCATCCTACGTAGATTACGGCTTTTTCAAAGCTCATGAAGCACGCTTGGATAACCGTACTCGTGAGGTTCTTTGGGGCAGCCTCTATTTCCACAAGGAATCTGAAGGCGAAACCGAGACCCGTTTTCTCGGTGGTCTGCTGGAGTTCAGCGACAACACCAAGACGGACAAACGCGGCGGCAAGGTCTTCTGGATCCCCTGGGGGGACTAAAGTCGCAGGAGCTCAGGATTTTCCACGATCCCTTCAGCCTCCCTCCCAGTTGTTCAAATGCAACAAAAGATGTCGCGTTGATGCAGGGAGTGAGCACGATGGAAAAGTCGGGAAAGGGTCTGGGAAAACCCGGCGCTACGGGTTGTCCCAGCAGGAGCGCAGCGACGCCAAGTTCCATGGGGTTTGGGGACGAGCCCCCAAGCGGGGTCCGGGGCGGCAGCCCTGGGTTTCTGTCGCTCTTCGATTCCGGCGGAGTCGCAGGATCAAGCTTACCGCCTCTCGTCCTTCTCTTTCTTCCCATTCTCGGATTTCCGTCTATCTTGCCGGATGAACAGAAAGGACCCTTCCATGTTTGATCCCGACATCCAGAAGACCCTCGCCGGGCCGGCGAGCTACAGCGGCATTGCGCTGCACACCGGCCAACGCGCCCGGATCACCTTCCTGCCGGCTCCCGCCGACAGCGGCATCGTCTTCCGCCGCGTCGACCTGCCCGGCCAGCCCGAGGTCCAGGCCCTCGGCAGCAATGTCACTGAAGTGATGCGTGGCACCACGATCAAAAATGGCGACGCCGTCATCCACACTGTCGAGCACGTCATCGCCGCCCTGGTCAGCCAGGGTATCGACAACTGCCTGATCGAGATGGACCGCAGCGAACCGCCGATCGCCGACGGCTCGTCGATGCCCTTCATCGAAGTCATCGACCAGGCCGGCATCGTCGAACTCGGTGTCCCACGCCGCTATTTCCGCGTCACACGGCCCCACTTCCTCGAGCTCAAACACGCCCTCATCACCCTGGTGCCGGACGACAAATTCCGCATCTCCTGCACGGTGAAGTACGATCAGTCGCAGCTCGACGTCCAGTTCTACCAGTGCGAAGTCACTCCCGAGACCTTCCGCAAAGAGCTCAGCCGCGCCCGCACCTTCTGCAGCCTGTCGGAACTCGACCAGCTGATGAAAGCCGGCCTGATCCGCGGCGGCAGCCTCGACAACGCCAACATCATCGACGGCTCCTGCATTTTCGCGAAAGACGGCCTCCGTTATCCGGATGAGCTGGTCAGACACAAAATGTTGGATATCGTCGGCGACTTCGCACTTCTCGGCCGTCCCCTCAAGGGCCACATCGTCGCCGTCAAGTCCGGCCACCCCTCCAATGTCACCATGGTCCAGAAACTCCTCCAGCTCGAAAAAGAAGGTCAGCTATGAACAGAATCCTCGGCATCCAGGAAATCTTCGAAATCCTCCCGCAGCGTCCTCCCTACCTGATGCTCGATCGGGTTCAGCTCGAAGAAGACCCCACCCGGATCACCGCCCTGCGCAACGTCTCGGTCAACGAATCGACCTTCAACGGCCACTTCCCCGGCAACCCCATCCTCCCCGGCATTCTGCAGCTGGAAGCGATGATGCAGGCCGCCGGCGTCGCCTGGGCCCTCGAGCTCGGCCGCCGCAACGCCCCGATCTGGCTCAAGGCCGTCGACAAGATCCGCTTCCGCGCTCCGGTCGGCCCCGGCGATCAGATGATCATCAAGGCCCACCTCGAAGCCTTCGATGGCGAAACCGCCACTGTCTCCGCCAACGTCACGGTCGCCGACAAGGTCTGCTCGCAAGCCAAGTTCACCCTCAACTGGCTCAAGCCGGAAGAGCTGCAGCCGAAGATCTTCACCCCCGGGCACAAGCACCCCATGCTCGAAGGCGTCAGCGGCAAGTTCCTCGATGTCCGCGGCATCACCGCCCTGATCCCGCACCGCTACCCCTTCCAGTTCATCGACAACGCCCTCATCGCCAGCGAAACCCAGATCCTCGGCGAGAAGCTGATCACCGCCGGTGAACAGTTCTGCACCCGCTACTTCCCCGGCATGGCGGTCTGCCCGAACTCGGTCCTCTGCGAAACCGCGGCCCAGCTCGCCTGCACCTTCGTCCTGCTGCGTCCCGAGAACGCCAACAAACTCGGCCTCTTCATGTCGATTGAAAACGCCCAGATGCACCTGCCCGCCGTCCCCGGCGACCGCCTCCTGATCAACATGGAAAGCACCATGATGCGCTCCAAGCTGTGCGCCTGCACCGCCACCATCACCCGTGGCGACGAACTCATCGCCAAGCTCGACATGGCCTTCGCCCTGGTCGACAAGGTCTGATCCCATGGCGACCTTCATCCACCCCAGCGCGGTCATCGCGCCCGGCGTCGACATCGGCCAGGACGCCCACATCGGCCCCTTCACCATCATCGAGAAGGGCGCCTCGATCGGCGACCGCACTTGGCTGCAGGGCCACGCCTTGATTGGCGAAAACACCCGCGTCGGCCAGGACTGCCGCATCTTCGCCTTCGCCTCCGTCGGCAACCAGTCGCAAGACTTGAAATGGAAGCCCGGCAACCAATGCTTCACCAGCATCGGCGACCGCACCCTGATCCGCGAAAACGTCACCATCCACGCCGGCACCGATGACGGCACCTGGACCAAGATCGGCAACGACTGCGCCCTGCTCGCCCTCTCCCACGTCGGCCACAACTGCGAAGTCGGCGACCACAGCGTCCTGTCGCATAGCTCGACCCTCGGCGGCCACGTCATCGTCGAAGACCATTGCAACATCGCCGGCCTCTCCGCCGTGCACCAGTTCTGCCGCATCGGCCGCTTTGCCATGGTCGCCGGCATGGCCCGCGTCGTCCAGGACATCCTGCCCTACATGATCGCCGAAGGCACCCCCGGCATCATGCGCGTCGTCAACAAGGTCGGCATGGACCGCAACGGCCTGAAAGAGCACGTGCGCCCGACCCTCGAGGCCTTCAAAATCCTCTTCCGTCGCGGCCTGACCCTGGAAGAAGCAACGCTCGCTCTGCAAGCCGAATTTGGTGCCGACCCCTGCGTTCAGGACATCCTACGCTTCCTGCCCTTGGCGAAGCGCGGCCTTGCCCGCCCGCCGGCGGAATAAGCCCCGCGGAGACCGCGAAAGAAAACCTAGGGCCGATAGAATCTATCGGTCCTATTTCTTTGCTGCCATTCTGGGTTTACAGCATTTGCCCTTGCCGCAACCCCCGGATGACGCACCAGGCGGCGGCGGCAGCGGCGAGGTGTTTCAGGGTGTGACCGCTGACCAGATGGCGGGTGAGGTCAAAAACCTGGTGATCCGCGGCTTCCAGGAGCTTGGCTACAGCGTAGCAGCCGAAGACCTCGATCCACACCCGCTTGCTGCCCTCAGGGCCTTTGGCCCGGGCGATCAGCCAGATCAAGGCGGGCAGGGTGCCGAATTGACACCAGGCATAAAGGCGGAGATCGCCGGCGCCCTTGCTCTCGGTCCAATTCCACCACAGCACCGAGGCGATGCCGAGCGGTACCAACACGGCCTGGACCAGCACGGAGGTCTGGCGTCCGAGGCGTTCACAAGTGATCGCCGCGGCGCAGCCGGCGAAGGCCAGCGTCATCGGCAGGCGGTCCCAAACCAAGCTGGCATTGCTTGGCGCGAGATGATACCAGGACGAGCCGAAACCGGTGAGCAGGATGCCGAGGAAAAACAGCGGCAGACCCGAGCTCAGCGGACGCTTCTGACGATAGGTCAGAATCAGTCCCCAAAGGCCGAAAATGATGAAGGGCAGATTGCTCAGGGTGTCGCCGAAGTTGTTGACACCGCAGCGGCAGCGCGAGTCGGCGAAGGCGTGATAGGCGGGGTCCTGCGGCAGCGGCGCACACAGCGCGATGGCGAGGGTCGGCAGGAGAAGGCAGAGAATCAGCGGCCAGTGGAGGCGGGGAGGGGACATGAGGGACTCCGGGTTGGCAAGAGTCTAAGCCAGAAAAGCCGACAAGCGAAATGCCGCGGAGTGATCCGCGGCATTGAGGAAATCGATGGCTTCACTTCGGGGCAGCAGCCTCAACCTTGGCTTTCATCGGCACCATCTTGTCGGGGAAAACCACCTGTTGCCAGAAGAACAGGATGACCCCGGTGACCGAGACGTAGAGCCAGACCGGCAGGGTGACGCGGGCGAGTTTCTTGTGCGACACGCTCATGCCCCGGAAGGCGTAGTAGAAGGTCATCAAAATCATCGGCAGCATGGCGATTGCCAGCAGGACATGTGGGATCAGTAGCACAAGGTAAACGGTGCGGAGAATGCCGGTTTCGTCGAACTTCAGCTCGCCGTGAAGGATCCGTTGGGCGACATAGTTGGTGAGGAACATCGACGAGCAGGCGAAGGCCGAGATCATCAGTTTTTTGTGGGTCGAGAGGGAGCCGCGTTTGACGGCGCGGTAGCCGAGGACGAGCAAGGTGGCGGCGCTGGCGTTGAGGACGGCGCTGAGGGTGGGCTGCCAAGGAAGGTCAATCATGGGATTTTCTCCAGGTCGGTGACGATCAGAATCATGGTGAGGGTGAGCCAGACGATCGAGGCGCGGAAGACCGTGCGCATGTGTTTTTCACGATCGAAGGTGAGTGAGATGTTGACGGCGATCAAGGCGGCGTTGAGGAGTGACACGCCGAGCAGGTAGCCGACGCCGCAGAGGTGGACGGCAAAAGGGGCATAGGAGATGATGCAGAGAGCGATGGTCGAAATCCAGATCAGGATCACCGCCTGTTTGCCGCTTGGATCATAGAGGGAAGCCATGCGATAGCCGGCACGGCGGTAGTCGTCCTTGTAGATCGAGGCGATGGCGAAGAAGTGCGGCAATTGCCAGAAGAAGACGATGGCGAAGAGGCTGAGGCCGGCCATCGTTGACTCCGGACGCTGCCAGTTGGCGAGCCAGCCAGTGAGGATAGGCAGGGCGCCTGGCACCGCGCCGACCAAGGTGTTCAGTGACGAGCGGGTCTTCAGCGGTGTGTAGGCGATGATGTAGGTGAGATAGGTCAGGAAGGTGCAGCCGGCAACCGCAGGCTGGAAGAAGTGCAGCAGCCAGCCCATGCCGATGAGCAGGCAGACATGGCCGAGCATGTAGGTGCTCATGACGCTGATTCGTCCAGACGGCACCGGGCGATCTTTGGTGCGCTCCATCAAGGCGTCGAGGCGGTGTTCCATTGCTTGGTTGACGATGTTCGAGGCGGCGCCGACGCCGGCGAGGCCGATGATCAGGTGCAGTAGGTCGATCCAGGGCAGATCGGCGAGGGGCAAGGCGGGATTACGCGCTGCCAGCCAGCCGCAGGCGCCGGAGATCAGCACCAGCAGGGTGAGGCGTGGCTTGGTCAGCTCGAGGGCGACGGCGAGGAAGGCCAAGGGGCCGCTGCGCGAATCGCTCAGTTCTTCGACTTCCGGTTTCATCAGCTGGCCTCCGGCGAGAAGAAGTTGCGGCGCGGTGATTGACGGCGAAGGAGGGCGGCGACCAACACCGCGAGGACGAAGAGCAGGGCACCGTTGACCAAGTGGCAAGAGGTGAGAATGGTTTCGACCGTGTCATAGCGCTTTTCTTCGCGATGCATGACGGTGACGACCGCGATGACCCCGAGGACGACTTGCAGGCAGGAGCCGATCAGCATGGCCAGTGAGAGATGGCGTAGCAGCGGCCTCTCATGGTGACGCAGCGACATGCCGAGCATCATGATGAAAGTGAGCGCGAAAACCGCGAAGCCGATGTGGGCGAAGAGAAGCGGCGTGTTGCCCTCCAGCCATTCGTGGTAGAGGACATGACCTTCTGGGGTGCGCATCAACTGACCTGAAGCATCTTTGGCCGCGACTTTGGTGTTGTGACGGAAGGCGGCGCCGAGGGCGCTCTGGATGATCAGGACCCAGCAGGTCCATTTCGATAACCAGCGGAAGTACCCGCTCTCTTCCTCGACCGGCCGGACTTTCATCCAGCTTTCGGTGGCGCTGAGGATCATCCAGGCGATCGCCGCCATCACCAGTTGCGCAAAAAGGCCGTGGAGAGTCGAAGTCCACCACGGCGTCACGGCTTTCACCGTCAAAGCCCCGAGAAGTCCTTGAACACAGATGAGCGCGAAAATCGCGACGACCACACGGAAGTTGCGAGGCTCATCGCGGCGCGACTGCCAGGCCCAGACCAGGGCGAGGATGGCGAGGAAGCCGGCGAGCTGGCCGAGAAGGCGGTGGCCGTGCTCGAAGAAGAATTCGCGGTTGTGCCACCAGTAGTCGAGCGAGGGCCAAAGCAGGCCGTTGGCGTGCGGCCAGGTGGTGAAGGCCATGCCCGAGCGGGTGCTAGCCGTCATGGCACCCATAAAAACGAGGAGCAGAACATCGATCATCAAGAGGAAATGGAGCGACGCGGTGAGGCGTCGGCGACTGCCGGCGTCGGCGTTTTTCCAAATCCGGAAGCCGGCGATATAGGCGCCGAGCGAGGCCAGGCCGACAAGGCCACTCATCAGGTGCTGATGTGCCGGATCGTGTTGGTAGAGGCTGCCAGAGATGCCGAGGCTGACGATCGCGGCGAAGGCCGCAACCAAGAGGAATTCACGCATTTTGTGGGTTCTTGAAGTGATTTTTATGCTTGCAAAAACCGAAGCTATCCCGGAGACGGCCGGAGTCAATGACCGGGGCCGGAATTCTCCGGCGCGATGAGCGTGTTGCGGCTGAGTCTCATTTGATCCCGGTGATCTCCCGCAGCATCTCCTCGATCAGGATCTTGCGCTCGGCCTGGCGTCTTTCAAGACTCTCCTGGATCCGGGCTGCCTCCCGGCTGATGCGTTCGGCGCAGGCGCTTTTGGCGGCGAGGTCGGCGTCGAAATGGACGCTGACGCAGTCTCGCAGTCGGATCAGGGCGGCAGGTTTGTCGACGTCGTCGGACTGGCGCCACATCTCGCCGGCCTGCTTGAGCTCATTGCAGGTAGAAGTCAGCTCCGTCTGGACGCCTGAGCTTTGCCTAGCTTCGATCAGGCGGCGGATTTCCTGGTGGAACTTCTCCGGGTCCGCTGAGAATCAGGGTCTGCGGCTTGTTGAATGGCTCGAAGCTGGCGCCGCCGCCGATTCGCCGCAGCGGGTCAGGAAGTCTGCGCTTGTGTTCCAACCGTGCCCAAGTCGTGTCCCAGTTAGGTTGCGGGCGAAGTCCACATTATGGATGTTTGTTGACGTTGAAATTGATCGTCTTCGAGGCGGTGGCCATGCCCTCTCCCGGAGCGGGTTGGTAGCGGATGGTGGAGCCGTCGACGCGGGAAAAGGGGTAGAGGGGGGTGTTGTCAACGTGGGTCAGGCGCCAATACATTTTATTGAGATCATTCATGATGAAGGCCTGGGAGCCGAGTTCCATGCCGAGGGCCGTGGTGCTGGGGTAGGCCACTTGCCCGAGTCTTTTGTTCACCAGGCTGGGCCATCGGTCGCTGGAGTTGCCGGCATAGCAGCTGCCGACTCTGTTGTAGGCATCTAAAGCATTATCATTAAAAGGACATTTCGCGACAGGGGTGTCGATGTTGTCTGTGGTGTAGCCCAGATAGACGTTTAAGGGTCGGCTCGTGACGTTGAAATCTTCCCATGGGAAGGCGTCGCCTTTTTTTCCTAACCAATTGCGGCCCTGTCCCGTGTCATCTTGGTTAACCTTTCCGGGGAACTTGGTCTTGTTGTTGTTTAGGAACATCATGGTGGCAAGATTGAACTGGTTTATATTCGACAGGCAGGCCACTTCCTGCGACTTTTTTCTGCAGCTGCTCAAGCCAGCAAAAAGCAGGCTGAGCAAGATTAAGATGATGATGATGATCACCAGGATCTCAAGCAAGGTGAAACGGCGGGTTTTCAACGAACGGGGCATCGATTTTCTCCAGGATTGCGTTGGGGTGCAGCCAGAGCTAGTCAGTGAAAATCGCATCTCTTACATGTTGGCGATAAAAAAATAAATAAAAATTGAATTCAAAATGAAGTTTCACCTCGCGGTCTTCACCGCTTCGTTCTTGTCGAGGGCTTCGCCGCCGCCGCGGAGCTGACGCCAGGTGTCGCGGTTGAGCGGCGGGTAGCCGTCTTTGCGGATCAGCTCGCCGAGGGCGCTGAATTCGCGCTCGACATCGGGGGCGATGGCGCCGTCGGGCTTGAGGCCCATGTTGAGCAGCAGGTTGGCGTTGTGGCGGGCGGCGCCCTGCAGCATCTTGAACATCGCCGGGGCTGGCACGCAGGGAGATTTCGGCGTCCAGCACCAGGTGCCTTGGCTGGTCACTGCGATCTCGGCCTTTTTGAAGCGGTTCTTCTCCCAGGCGGCGTCGGCAAGCTGGCGGATGCGTTGGATCTCCGGTGATTTTCCCGGGTAGTGGTGGCTGATCGAGCTGAGTTCGCGTTCGCCGACGACGACATCTTCGCTGCCGGTGATACCGGTCTTGTTGAGAATCAGGGCCTGCGGCTGGAGGCGGCGGATGTGGGCGTAGATCTCCTCGGTCTTGAAGAGCTCGGAGTTGGCGAGGACGCCGCCAAGCGGGTCGAACCAGAAGCCGGCGACTGGGCCGTAGTTGCTGCACAGTTCGGTGAGCTGGGCGAAGCAGAACTGGCGGTAGCGCTCGAAGTGCTCGGGGGTCCAGACGGCATCCATGGCGCGGCCGTCGGCCGAGTTCGGGCGGGCGTTGACGTAGAGGCGGCGGGGCAGGTAGTCGGGGTGGGTCCAGTCGATGCCGAAGGAGTAGTAGATGAAGAGCGGCATCTTCGCTTCGGCGCAAGCAGCGGCGAGCTCTTTGAGGAAGTCGCGGTGCGCCGGGTAATCCATGCTGTCGAAAGCCGTCGCCTTCGAGTCCCACAGGCAGAAGCCGTCGTGGTGCTTGGCGACGAAGGTGATGTAGTCGATGGCACCTGCGTGATGCTCAACCCCAACGGGGTTGCGGCCTCCAGCCCGGGGTTGGCGCATCGCCTACCCCGGGGATGAAACGAGCCTGATTTCAAACCCCAACGGGGTTACAGCTCATTCCGTGCGGCCGGGGAGCGCCAGCGGGACGAAACCCCCTCGGGGTTTGAGGACATTGGCAGTGACCCGGGGTAGCGTCTCGTGCCTCGACGCAACCCCGGGCTGAGAGCTGTAACCCCTTCGGGTAATGCAAAAAGAGCCAACGTATTCACGACCGGCTGAAGCCGGGACTACAAACCTATGCGAACGTTTCAGCGATACGTGAACCACGCCGTCGCCTTGACCTCCTTGTCGCAGATCACGCGGACCCAGTGGGCGGCGAAGTCGGCGGGGAAGTCGTAGCTCAGTTCCTGGCCGGCTTTGAGCGTGAAGGTCTGGACCTTGTGGAAGCCGCTGAGGAGGTCGAAATCGGCCTCGAGGGTGATGATGCAGTCCTGGTCGGCGACGAGCTTGAGGTTCTTCTTGTCGTAGCCGTTCATCAGGTAGGGGTCGGAGGGGGCACCGGCCTTGACGGCGGAGTCCTTCCAGGGGCCGCCCTGGCCGACGGGTTTGCCGAGCTGCCAGAGGTCGTCGATGCCGCCGAGCCAGAGGGCGGTTTTGCCGTCGGCCGACTTGACCACGTGATTCGAGGCGGGAGCGGCGGGATTGACACCGGAGAGGACGAGCAGGCCGCGCCAGGTGGCGTAGTCGAAGATCTTCTTGTTGTGGGTGCAGACCGGTTTCATCTTGGTGTAGAGGGCGGGCTGACCGACGATCCAGAAGGGGACTTCGTAGAAGCTGCCGTGGATGTTGGCGAGAAGGCGTTCGGACAGGACCTCGCGGTGCGAACGCGGTGCGCCTTCCGCAAAGTCTTTATCGTAGGCGGCGTCGCCTTTGGGCAGGCGCAGGGTCTTGCCCTCGGACTTGAGGATCACTGAGGCGGCGTCGACGCTGAAGCTGGCTTCCGGCTTGAGGAAGTCGCGCAGCGGCATTTTAGGATCGATGAGGCTATTTTTGTTGCCCCAAGAGGCGGAGACGAGGACGCCGTCGCTCACCGTCTGCTCTTTTGCGGCGGGCGCGAATTCGAGGCTGAGCTCGTTGAGTTCAAGAGCGGGTTGGCCTTGGCTGAGGACGCTGAGATTTCGATTGATGCGGTTGGGGAAGAGGAGGGGAGCGCTGACTGGATCGGCGCTGGAGGCGTCGGGAATGGCGGCGAAGAGCTCGCGGCCCTTGCCCCCGTCGTGCTTGGCCTCGTTGCCGAGCTGGAATCCGACCGAGGCCTGGCATGCGGTGGAGGATTTCACCCGGATCCATTGAGCTTGCGGCAGGCTGAGGGTGGCGCTGCCGCCGGCCTCGACTTCGACCTTGCCGGCCGAGGTCCATTGGCCGTCGCCCTTGAGGTCGATCTCGAGGTCGAAGCGGGTCTTGGCGTCGGCGCTGAAGTGGCCGAGGCGGCGGGAGAAGCCGTTGATCAGGAAGGGGGCGGAGAATTCGTCGGCCTTGACCGCGTCATCGGCCCAGATCGAGCCGTTGGCGGAGGTCTCGCCCCAGTTTTTGAGATCTTGGTAGCTACCGAACCAGAGGTTGGACTGCGGCTGGCCGCAGAGCGGGTTGCCTTGGATCGAGGCTTCGTCGCAGGCGAGAACGAGCTGTTCATTCCACTGGCAGAAGTCGGGGATGTAGCGCAGGTGGCGGCCGATGGGGGTGAGGCCGCCGGTCTTGCCGGGGGCGAAGTCCTTGGGGAAGTCGAAAAAGAGGCCGTGCATGTCCATCAGCAGCTTATCCTGGCCGATGTCGCGGATGCGGGGCCATTCGGTGAACCAGCCGTGTTTGGCGTCGTTGTTGAGGCAGCCCTTGGGCAGCAGGAAGAGGTGGAACTGGCCGTCCTGGAGGACTTGCAGGCGGAGGGAGCGCTTGTCCCAGCCGATGGTCCACAGCGGCAGCTTGTCGCCGGCGGCGGTGGGGCTGATGCCTTCGGGTCCGGTGACCTCGGTGTACTGGCGGCGTTCGATCACCTGCCAGGTCTTGCCGTCGTAGGTGGCGAGGCAGCCGCGGTCTTCGGGGCCGGCCTTGGTGAAGTCCTGGCTGACCTGCCAGTCCTTGGCGGAGTCGAGGTGGCCTTTGAAGCTGCCGGATTCGCCGTTGTTGGCGACCACCAGTTTGCCCTGGGCGAGGTAGGCGCCTTTGCCGTGGTAGCCCGGGATCGGGTCCTTGAAGAGCAAGGTGGCTTTGAGGGTGTGGACGTCGACTTCGTAGATCATGTCCTCCATGTCGACCATGTAGACCTTGTTGGCCGGGTCGCTGAGGTGACGGGCCCAGGCAGTGACGCGGCCGGGCATGTCCTTGATCGAGATGACGCGCAGCTCGCCTTTGTCGCTGATGGCGTAGTGGCCGAGGAAGAGCTGCTTCGATTCGGCGTGGATCATACGTCCGGCGGGGGTGCCGCCGAGCGATTCGGAGCGGATGATCATCTTCTTCTGATCGTCGATTTCATAGAGCTTGTGTTGCGAGCCCCTGGGCATGTGCGGGGCGTAGGTGACCATCCACAACTTGCCGGCCCAGGGGACGATGCCGCCGATGCCGCATTCGTCGTGGCCAGAGACGGAGAAGAGGCCGTCGGCGCGGCTTTGCGAGTAGGCGGTGAGGTGGGGGAAGACGCCGGAGATGGCGCGGCTGCCGGAGATCGAAGTGATCTCTTCCTGTCCCTTGACCGTGCCGGTGGTGACGCTTGCCGATTCGGCGGCGGCGAGCTGGGTGCAGAGGAAGACGGAGGCGAGGATGGGGAAACGCATGGGACTCTCCTGGTTTGATGTTCAGGATGAGCTAGAAGGGGGTTTGAGCAGATCTTACACCCGAGGCTGCGATGAACGCAAGTTTTCTTGCGGATCGGTGTCGTTCTTGCGCGCAGACGCGGCTCCGCCGCCATTGAAGGCGGCAATCCTTGCCGCAGTCCAAGGCGCTGTGCGCAAGAGCGGCTCATGCGGGAGGAAGCGTCTGGGCCTTTTTGCGGCGGCGCCAGAGAATCAGGAGGACGCCGGCGATGAAAATTCCGAGGCAGCCTTTCATGATCCATTCGAGCTTTTCGTCCGAGGAGAGGGTCCAGGGACTGTCGATTTTGTTTTCCGGCAAATGGCGTTCAATCTGCATCCATTTCTTTGAGAACTCAGCTTCGACATCGACACCGGACGCGATCCAACGGGCTTCGTCAGCGGCGACTTCAGCTTGCATATTGGCGGCTTCCGCAAGCTCGGCAGCAAAGGCGGTTTCGACTTTGGACAACGGGACGTCGACTTGCATCTCGAGTAATTGTGTCGCCAGATCCCGGTAGGCCTTGCGAGCTTCTGCAGTCGAAGCGCCGGCCGCCGCCTGCAAGTAGGCGCGGGCGTGAAGACGTTGATCCTTGTCTTTGAACACGTAGTTGGGGCCAAGCGCTTCCATCAGAATCGGGTGGTCAAACTTGGCAAAGCGCATCATGCCGACCAAGCCGGTGCGGACCTGAGCGAGGGCCTCGGAATACTGAATCCCCTTGTCGCTGTTCAATCGTGTCGTTGCATAATTTCCGAACGTATCACCTTTGGGGTGGGCACTGGTCATCGGCAGTTTGATCTCGGCTAGCGACTTTGCTTGGGGATTGCACTCGAGCAGGTATTCGACCAGATAGATCTGGATGTTCTCGCGGCCGAAGTGGGCCGCGGGGTTGATCTTCACCGCGAGTCGCAACTTCTCCAGGGAGGCTTGGAATTGGCCGTCGAAGAGGAGGAAGGTGCCGAGATTGGAGAGCGATTCGTAGCGTTCGGGTTTGAGCTTGAGAGTCTTTTCGCCCCATTCGATCGCCTCCTTCAGATGACCGAGTTTGAGCTGGGCAACGGCGATGTCATCCATCAAGGGCAAGGGCTCGCTGGCTGTCGGCAGGCGTTTCAGGCGGTCTTGCAGCCGCCACTCGTAGAAAGCTTGGCTGTGGCGAGGGAAGTAGCCGGCGATCATCTCATTCATCCCCGGCATCCGGGCTCGCTCCTGCTCAAGGGTGTCGTTATCCCATAGGCAGGCTTGGGCTGAGGGCAGGAAGCCGAGCAGGAGGAGGTTTGGGATCAGAAGTCGCAAATTCATGGAAGGTGTCCTGGGTTGCGCTCAATCTACACCCATGAGGCAGCGAGAAGCAAGTTCGGCAAGGAAAAAGGCCTGCCGGAAAGCGGCAGGCCTTTTTGAAGGGAGCGGGATCTCAGCGTTTGGCGATCTTGATCCGGTAGAGGATGGATTTGCCGGTGAGTTTGAGGCGGGTGGCGGTGCCGGGTTGGGGCAGGCTGGGGGAGAGGAGTTGCAGGGAGCTTTCAAGGGCGAGCTTGTCGATCAGCGCGACCAGCTCGGTGTCGCTGATGCGGCTTTCGGCGACCAGGGCGGATTCTTCGGCATGGCTAAGGAAGACGCTGTTGGCCGGCAGGTGGCTGCGGAAAAGCTCCATGCCGAGCTCGGGATTGCTGCACACCCAGACATGTTCGACCTGGTCGGGAATGGCGAGGCCGTTGACCTTGCTGACATTGGTGGGGGTGACGCTGGCGAGGCGGACCTTGTTGGCGTCGACGGCAATGTTCTGGCTGTCCATCCGGTTGAGGACGGGAGTTTCCTTGACCGGGCCGATCGCGGGCATGACATCGTGTTTGTCCTGCTTGGCGACATTGCGGCTTTCTTTCTCGCCGGCTTGTTGCTCCTTGACGAGGAAGTGGACGAGGCCGGCGACGCCGAGGATGGCGGCGACCTTGAGGGCCGAGCTGAGGATGAAGGGGATGACGCGGCGTTGGCGGCGGCCTTGTTCAGCTTGGCGGGCGCAAGCGCGGCGGATGGCGTCTTCGACGGCGGGGGGAGGGGGCATGCCGGCGTCGGCACGGCGCAGCGGGGCATCGGCGCGGCGGAGATCGGCGGCGAGCTCGCGGCAGATGGCGCACTGTTGGAAGTGAGCTTGCAGATCGGCCTCGCCGTCGATGGCGGCGGAGATCTCTTCGAAGCTGGGGCAGGGGTTTTTCATGGGGTATTCCTAGGAAGATGGCGGCGTTGCTGTTGCACACAATAGATGCGGTTTTTCGCTCGAGGTTCCCGGCAAAGTCAGTTAATTTTGGAGAATGATGGGCAGATCAGCCAAGGACTCAGCTGGGGAAGCTTCTTGCCGCACTGGAACTGCAGGAATCATGGCTATTGTAAGGCCGCATCATCAACAGCCCAGGGCGGCCTCCGTGAAATTTCAGTGCGTCTTCTGCCTCTCGCCTTATAAGGTCAGCGCGCTCGATTTGGGTAACCAGATCGACTGCCCGAGCTGTTCCCGCAAGGTGGCGGTGCCGCGGCGTTCCTTCGACCGAGGTCGTGTCATCGACGACTTTCTGATCGAAAGGGTCATCGGTTCCGGCGGCATGGGTACGGTGTATCTGGTCAAGCAAATCTCGCTCGACCGCCCGGCGGCGCTCAAAATCCTTGCCCGGCGCTTCTCCGGCGACCCGAAGTTCCGCCAGGACTTCCTTGCCGAAGCCCGCGTCGTCTCCGGCATGATCCACCAAAACCTGGTCCAGACCTATGCCTTCGGCGAAGACGATGGCGACCTTTACATGGCGATGGAATATGTTGAAGGAGTCTCCCTTGGCGACCGCCTCGAAAACGAAACCCGCCTTGCCGCAGAAGAAGCTCTGGACGTCATTCAGCAGGTTGCCGAAGGCCTGCACTTCGCCTGGAACAACGCCAAGATGATCCACCGCGACATCAAGCCGGACAACATCCTGCTGATGGCCGATGGCACCGCCAAACTCACCGACATGGGCCTCGCCCGCCGCCAGGAAGACCTCGAAAATGTCACCGAGATCTCAGGCACACCCGCCTACATGAACCCTGAGCAATTCATGCGTCAGCCGATGGACTGCCGGGCCGACATTTATTCGCTCGGCGTCTGTCTCTACCACGGCATCATGGGGCGCCTGCCCTTCGACGCCGGCGCGGTCAAAGAACTGGCCCGCCAGCATATCCAAGATGACGTCAGTTTCCCGGACAAAACCGTCGACATCGCGCCCGAGATGAAGCGCTTGATCAAGCGCATGATGATGAAGGACCGCAGTCAGCGCCACAGCGATTATGAAGAGCTGCTGCAGGATATTTACAACCTCCGGGTCAAGATCAGCGGGACTCGTCCGGTGCCGGGGATTCATACGGTTTCGATCAACCGCCGCCAGTTCATGGGGGCCGAGCTGCGCCGCAAAAATGCCTCCTCTTCCTCCTCGGCCACGGGCGGCCACCCGGCGATCCAAGGACCTTCACTCGATTTGCCGCGCCGCAAAGTCAGCTCGCTGGCCGCCAATACCGACCGTTTCCCGACTTCAACCCCGATGGAAGGACGGCGCTCGCTCGGTCTCGGCACCCTTCTGTTGGCCAATATCGCCACGGTCGCTGCCGCCGCTGCCGCCGTCTACCTAGCGATCAAAGCCGAGCGTCCCGCCAGCGATTACCAGCGTCGATCGGAAGCTCTCTACGAATCCTGGAAAGTCGGCCAACAAGGCAGCGACCTCGCCGCCATTGAGGCGAAACGCCTGGAAGCCAATTTTCCGCTGCAAGGGACGGTCGGCGATCACCGCAGCCGCGCCGCCCTCCTGGAAATCCGGCTCCTCGCCAGCGAGGCCAGCCTGCGCAGTGCTCAGGTCGCGGCAGAAAGTCGCAACAAGGAACAACTCGTCATCCTCGAAGAACGCAGCCGGGATGTCAAAACCTTGTCCGAAGAAGTCGTCGCCCTCCGCACCGAAATTGAAGCTCTCCGCGGCGCTTCACGCCTGAGCAGTAACCTGAGCAGTGTGCCGAGCATTGCCGAAGTCGCTCCGGCTGCCTCTGCCGATCCGCAGCAGACTGCTTGGGATGACGCCCGCGCGGTCCGCATCCTCTGGCGCGAGCGACTGCGCAGCACCGCCGTCACCATGATCGCCGAAGCCAGTGCCGGCCGCATGGATGGCGCCCGCCTCGCTGCGGATACTCTTAGCCGCAAAATGCCCGGCACCTACGCCGTCGAAGCCGGCATGCTCACCGAAGCCTGCGACGACGCCAATAACTTTCTGTCCCGACTCGCGGAGGCCATCACCCCTGGGCTGGCCATCAGTCTCAACGGATCGATCCGGACCGTCAAGAGCACCTACCCGCTGACCTTGGAACTGATCATGGATGACGGCTCCGTTTTGCGTCTGCGCGAAGCTCAAGCGGCCGACATTCTCGCACTTTTCCAGCGCCTGACGGTGACGACTCCGGAGTTCCGTCGTCAAGCCGCCTGCTGGGCCGCCTTCCGCGCCGAATTCGCCACTGCCCGCCGCCTCCAGCCAGATAACCAGGCGGTCGAACTGTTCTCCATCGCCTGGGTCGAAAGCCGCATCGATGAACTCGCCAAACTGGCCCGCAAGGACAGTCGCCAGGCGGAAATCCTCGGCGCCCGCCTCCTCGCCGCTATCCGCGATTCCGCCGAAACCAGCGAGCTCCGTAGCCGCATCAGCGCCATCATGGGCGACTCGGCGATCAAGGGGATCAAGTGAGGAACTGGGACACGACTGGGACACAGTTGGGACACAGTTGGGACACAGTTGGGACACAGTTGGGACACGACTGGGTGATTAATTCATGAGCGACGAAGACTCCAGTGGTGCAAAACCAATAGCTCCCGCCAGGTCGCGTTCACTCACTGCATTTACCCTTTGCAATCTTGCAGCGGTCATAATTGGTGTAGGATTGGTGTACGTGTTGGAGGGCCCGTTGGTATTCGTAACCCCGATGTATTGGTTTTTGTGCCCATTATTGGCTCTGGTCGGCGCATTTTTGTTCAAGGGTCTGCGGATTGTTGCCGCTGTGGCTCTCTGGGCATTCATCTGGGGCGGAGGATTCCTTTTGGAGGCGATGATTTTTCTAAAAAATCTCGACAAGCTATGGCGATAGGCAGCTGAGCCCACCAAGGCCCCAAGATCGCTTTTGATTACTTTGCTCAATGACGGTTTCAAACGGCTTCATCGAAGCTAAATTGCCAGCCTTCCAAAGGATGACCCCATGAGCGACGACATCACACCCGACAAGAATTCCCGCTTCCTGCCTTCTCCCGGTGAGGAGAGCGGCTCGCACCTCAACCGGATGATGACCGGCCACTTCCTCGAATACGCCTCCTATGTCATCCGCGACCGCGCCATCCCTGACGTCGACGACGGTCTCAAGCCGGTTCAGCGCCGCATTCTCCACACCCTCTTCCGCGCCGACGACGGCAAGTTCCACAAGGTCGCCAACATGGTCGGCGCCTGCATGGCCTTCCACCCCCACGGCGACACCTCGATATACGGCGCCCTCGTCACCCTCGCCAACAAAGATTTCTTCCTCGAGAAACAGGGGAATTTCGGCAACATCGTCACCGGCGACGCCGCCTCCGCCGCGCGTTACATCGAGACCCGTTTGACGCCGCTAGCCCGCGAAGTCCTCTTCAATCCCGAGCTCACCGTCTACACCGACTCCTACGACGGCCGCAACCAGGAGCCGGTCGCCATTCCCGCCAAGGTCCCGGCCTTGCTGATGATGGGCGCCGACGGCATCGCCGTAGGCATGGCCACCCGCATCCTGCCGCATAACTTCGGCGAGCTCATCGACGCCCAGATCGACATCCTTCGCGGCCGCCGCTTCACCCTCGTCCCCGACTTCATCACCGGCGGTCTGATGGACGCCAGCCTCTACGATCTCGGCCGCGGCAAGATCTCGGTCCGCGCCAAGATCGACAAGATCAACGACAAGACCATCGTCATCCGCGAAGTGCCGCCCGGCGTCACCACCGAAAGTCTCATCGCCTCGATCGAAGAAGCCGAACGCAACGGCAAGATCAAGATCGCCGCGATCAACGACTACACCACCGAATCGGCCGAGATCGAGCTGCAGCTGCCGCGCGGCGTCGAAGCCGCCTGGGCCATCGAAGCGCTCTACGCCTTCACCGACTGCCAGGTCAGCCTGAGCCCGAACATGGTCGTCATCCGCGACAACCAGCCGGTCGAAATGCACGTCGGCGAAGTTCTCCATCACAACACCCAGCGCCTCGTCGACAACCTCCGTCGCGAGCTCGAAATCGAAATCAACAAGCTCGATGAACGCTGGCACGGCAAGTCGCTCGAACGCCTCTTCATCGAGAACCGTATCTACAAAAAGATCGAGGAGTGCCGCAGCGCCGCCGCCGTCCTCAAGGCCGTGCACGATGGCTTGAAACCCTTTCTGCCCCAGCTCCGCCGCAGCGTCAGCGACGAAGATGTCGACAACCTCCTGAAAATCCCGATCCGCCGGATCTCGCTTTTCGACATGGAGCGCAACCGTGCCGAGATCGCCGATATCGATATTCGCATCGCCGCCGCCCAGCTCAAGCTGCGCGACATGAAGGCCACGACCATCACTTTCCTCAAAGACATCCGCAAGCGCTACGCTGACAAATTCCCCCGCCGCACCCAGATCACCAGGATCAACAAGGTCGACGTCAAGCACATCTCCCTCGCCAACCTGAAGGTCGGTTTCGACCGCAAGACCGGCTACCTCGGCACCGGCGTCCACGGCGCCGATGTCCTCAAGGTTTCCGAGTACGACCGCCTCGTGGTGATCATGAAAGACGGCACTTTCAAAGTCGTGCCGGTGCCCGACGGCAAGGTCTTCTTCGGCAAGATCGAAGACGTCTTCATCTCCGACAAGGAGCGCGTCTACTCCTTGGTTTACCGCGATGCCGAGACCGGTCTTTCCTGGGCCAAAAGGATTCGTATCGACGCCTTCATCATGGACCGCGAATACCGTCTTTTCCCCGAGGACTGCAAGCTCGAGCTTCTCGCCACCAACACCGGCATCGTCCTCGATTGTGAACTGGAAGACACCCTGCGCCTGCGCGACCAGGTCTGCGAGCTCACCTTCGACGATATCGAGCTGTCCAAGGCCGGCACCCGCGGCATCAAGATTTCCAACCGTCCGGTCGAGAAGATGCGCATGCGCAAGCGCGGCTCAGACCAGGATGTCGCCATCGCCCGCGAGCAGGAGCAGCAGCGCAAGCCCCGTCTGCGCGAGCAGGACGAAGACGAGAATGCCGAGGACGACGAAGCCGGCCTGCCCGAAGGCCAAGGCTGGAAGGCACCGCTTATCCGCTTCATCCCTCCCGAAGGCTACGAAACTCCCTTGGTCCTTGAATCCCAAAACCGCCCCGCCCCGGTCGAAGAAGAAGCGCCAAAACGCGGCCGCCGCAAAGCCGTCGAAGCCGAGCCCGAACCCGAACCTGAGGACGAAGCGCCCAAGCGTCGCGGTCGTCGCAAAAATGACGATGGTTCGCAGCCGATGTTGTTCTGATGCAAAAAACCGCCAGCCTCGAAAAAGGCTGGCGGTTTTTCGATTTCAAGATCTAAAAATGGCGCGAGGGAAGTCGTCATGAAAGAAGTCGCATCATAATAATCAAAAATAGATTACGAAGGATCTAGAGCAGTCGCGTTGGGCTCAGGACTGAAAGTTTAAACCCTCAAGAAGCTGCCTTGGCAGAGAAAGACCCATGTCAACGCCCTTGAACGCCGGGGCGCAAGGGTGTAATTTGCTCGAATCATAACCGGAGATTGAGACCATGAAGAACCCCCACGTGGATGCCCTTTTGGGCCGCGACCCTTACCTCGGCTTGACCTTTGACGACGTCAGCCTGGTGACCCAGTACGCCGACTTCCTGCCGCAAGATGCCAGCATCAAGTCGCGTTTCAGCCGCAACATTGAGCTCAATATCCCCTTTGTCAGTGCCGCGATGGACACCGTCACGGAAGCGCCGATGGCCATCGCCATCGCCCGTCTTGGCGGCATCGGCGTCCTTCACAAAAACATGTCAGCCAAGGCTCAGGCCGCCGAAGTCCGCAAGGTCAAGCTGCACTCCAACGGCCTGATTCAGCAGCCAGTGAGTTTCCGTGACAGCGACGACATCGCCACGGTTCTGCGCACCAAACAGGAAAAAGGCCTGCCTTTCTCCGGCTTCCCGATCCTTGATGCCAATGACCGCGTCGTCGGCATTCTGACCGCTAAAGACCTGAAGTTCATCACCGACCGCAAGGTTAGCGTCGCCTCTGTGATGACCGGCAAGCTGATCAGCGCCAGCGCTGGCACCACTTTGGAGCAAGCTTACAAAATCATGACCGAAGCCCGCATCGGCAAACTGCCCTTGCTTGACGACAAAGGCAATCTTGCCGGTCTCTACAGCTTCCACGATGTCCGCGCCTTGATGACCGGTTCGTCGAAACAAGAGAACCTTGACTCGCGCTATCAGCTGCGCGTCGCCGCCGCCATTTCCCCCTACGATTACGAACGCGCCGAAGCCCTCATCAATGCCGGCGTTGACGCCATCACCATCGACACCGCCCACGGCCATTCGAAAGGTGTCGTCGACACCGTTCGTGAGCTGAAAAAACGCTATGGATCGAAAGTTGATGTGGTTGCCGGTAACGTCGGCACCGGCGAAGGCGCGAAAGCGCTCGCTGACGCTGGCGCCGATGGCGTTAAGGTCGGTATCGGTCCCGGTTCGATCTGTACCACCCGCGTCGTCTGCGGCGTCGGCATCCCGCAGATCAGCGCCATCTGGACTGCCAGCCGCGCTCTTCCTCTCGACGTTCCGGTGATTGCCGATGGCGGCATCAAACAATCTGGCGATGTGCCCAAGGCAATAGCCGCCGGCGCCAGCGCAGTGATGATGGGCGGCCTGCTTGCCGCCACCGAAGAATCTCCGGGCGAAAAAGTCATGCACCAAGGGCGTCGCTTCGTCGTCTACCGCGGCATGGGTTCGCTAGAAGCGATGAAAGCTGGTCAAGGTTCACGCGAGCGCTACGGCCAAGGCGATGTCGAAGATTCAAGCCAGCTGGTGCCCCAGGGCATTGAAGGCCAGGTCCCCTACCGCGGCACCGTCAGCAGCGTGCTGCACCAGTTCGCCGGCGGCCTGCGATTCAGCCTTGGCTACAACGGCGCTCGCAGCGTGGCAGAGCTGCAATCGAAAGCCAGAATGGTGCAGGTCACTTCCGCCGGTTTGCGTGAAGCGCACCCGCACGACATTCAGATGATCCGGGATGCTCCCAACTACCGGAATTAAACTCCATGCACTGGGCAATGATCATCGTCGGAATCCTTCTCATCGCCGGCATCGGGATCTTCCTGATGCCGGTGATCGGCACTTGGACTCAGGTTCTATCGAACGGCTTGAAAATCAGTTTGGCGGATCTGGTGATGATGCGTCTGCGCCAAATTAATGCCCATCTCGTGGTTGACTCCTTGGTTAAACTCCAGCGTGCCGATGTCGAAGTCGACTCTTTTCGCTTGCAGGAACACATGCTTCGTGGTGGCGATTTAGCGGCGGTGGCTGAAGCGACGGTACAGGCTCATAAATCGAATATCGTGGTGACTTTCGAAGAGCTCTGCCGGATTGATTTGGCGGGGCGTGATGTACTTGCCGCCGTCGGTTCCTTTGTCCGCCCGGCGGTTCTGCAATGTCCGGAACCTCGTTCCGGCCAACGCCATATCGTCGGCGTCTGCAAAGACGGCATCAGAGTCGGCGTCGTGCTGCGTATGACCGTGCGCAGCGATGTCACTCGCTTGGTCGGCAGCGCCGGTGAGCGCACCGTGATTGCCCGCATGGGTGAAGCGGTGGTGCGCGCTCTGGGCAGTCAGGATGACCATCGCAATCTCGTCAAAAATCCTGGATTGATCAGCGAAGTGGTGCGGGAATCGGGAGTTGTCAGCGGCACCTGTTTTGAAGTGGTTTCCTGCGACGTCGCCGAGGTGACGATTCTCGACAACATCGGGGCCAAGTTGCAATCGCAGTTTTCCGAAGCCTTGAGCAAAGTGGCGGCGGCACGGGCTGAGGCCAAGCGGGCCGAGGCGGTGGCAACGCAGCAGGAAATGCAGGCGCGTATTGCCGAAATGCAGGCCCGTGTCGTGCTCTCCAGCGCTCGTTTGCCGGGGGCCGTTGGCGCCGCTTTACGCGAAGGAGGAGTGGGTCGACGAGGAAATGGACTGCCAGATCCTCGTGGACTTGCTCGAAGTGATGCTTGACCCCCGTCATAACTGAAGTACAGTGACCAACTAGGTACGCCCGACACACATAAGGAGAATGCCGATGAAGACTCTCATGCAGCTGATCGCTTTTGCGCTTCTTTTCCTCACCGCACCAGGCTTGTATGCCCAGGTCTCAAAAGAGCCCAAGGTCGAAATCACGGTAGACAGTCTTGAAATCAAAGAACTGGCCAATCCCGACCTCGGAGTGGATCGGATAGCCAAGGTCAATGGCATCTCGAAATGGCAAGTTCTGGTGGCGGAATATAACGTCAAGATCACTCCGGTTGGAAGCGCAAAGGATCCCAAGACTTTGGAGACCGGCCTCTGGCTCGATGACGTCTCAATCACGTGGACCGCTCTCGGATTCAGCCCCAACAAATCAACCCTTTTCCGCAGCTCCTTCACCGAAAACTATCGGGGCGTCAAAGAAGGCAAAAATTATGCCTGCTGCCTGATCCATCCTAAAGATGTCGAACGGTACTTTGCCGAAGGCAAGAATCTTAAAGACCTGCTGGTCGATTTCCAGCTGCGGGTCAACGGGGTTTCGAAACTGGTCGAAAAGGGCCGCGTCTCTCCGGTCTATTTGGTCAACGGCCATAAAGCTGATAAGCTGCCCGCCGGCTATACCAAAGACACCTTCGTCAGGGAAGGCTTGACGGAAATCAAAAATCTCCTTATCTCCCGCGACCAGACTCCTTGGGAACACGCCCAGCAGGATGTCTTCCCACGCACCTTCCGCCGCGAAAACTGATTCAAGGGGAAAACCATGGCCTCAGTAGACTTGCTCCTCGCCATTGATGTCGGCTCTTCTAGCCTTAAAATCGGTGAATTTGAAATCACGCCTTCCAATGTCACCCTGCGCAAATTCGGAATCGCCGAATACGAAAGCCAAACCTCGGAAGAAAACCGAATTGAAGAAGTCACGCGTGCCATCCAACGCCTGAAAGAAACCGTTGGCTTCACTGCAAAAAAAGCTCACGTTGTCCTTTCTGCACAGGTATCATTCACCAAGTTCGTCAAGCTGCCCCCCGTCGGCAACGACCCTGTCAAAATCAAGCAGGTCGTCGAATACGAGGCCAAGCAAAATGTTCCCTTTGAGATGAATGAAGTCATCTGGGACTACCAGCTGATCGGCAACCCCAATGAAGAACTCGACGTGATGTTCGTTGCGGTCAAGTCCGACATCGTCGACAAGATCAGCGCAGCAGTCGAAGCTGCGGGTGTTCGCGTGGACATCATCGACATCGCCACTTCATCCTGCTACAACGCTGCTCGCGCCAGTCGTATCGGCGATGACAACTGCGCCATGATCCTCAACATCGGCTCGCGCTGCTCCAACCTGATCTTCTGCGATGGACAGCATTTCTTCTCGCGCAACATCCCGATCGCCGGCTTCGCCATCACCCAGCAGATCGCCAAGGAATTCGGTATTGGTCTGGATGAAGCGGAAGAGCTAAAACGCCGGCACGGCTTCGTCGCACTCGGCGGTGCTTATGAAGAACCCGAGTCCGAAGTAGCCGCCACGATTTCGAAGATCGTCCGCAATGTCATGACCCGACTGCACGGCGAAATCAGTCGTTCCATCAACATCTACAAGACCCAGCAAAAGGGCAACAAGCCCGTTAAGCTCTTCCTCACCGGTGGCAGCTCGACGATGGCCTTCACCGAGACCTTCTTCCAGGATAAACTGAAAGTCGATGTCTCCTATCTGAACCCCTTCCAAAGCTCAATCGTCCGTCTTGGCCCCAGTATTGAGCGTCAGACTCTAGCGGAAAAAGCCCACCTCTACAGCGAAGTCGTCGGCGTTGCCCTCCGCACGGTAGAGTGCCCGGTCGAAATCTCTTTAATGTCGGAAAAAAGCAAGCGAGACAAAGAAGTTCTTGGCAAGCTTCCTTATTACTACATTTCGGCAATGATCTTCGCCTTCATCCCGGTTGTCTTCCTTCTGGCTGCTATGAAGCAAGAAAGCCAGCTCGAGACCAATATTTCGAAAAATAAGCAGAGCTGTGAGATTTATACACGCAGAATGACTCAGATCAATGATGCCAATAATCTCATTACGCAGACTGAAAAGAGCATGCAGTTTTATGCAGATCTCGGTACTCAGAGAAGTGAGTGGGTCAACTTACTCAGTGAAATTGAAGCGGCTATCCCTTCGCGGTTGATGTGGGCAATCAGCGTTAAACCGATTAAGGGTGAGCCAGCTCCTATCATCAGTACAGGTCCGGTCAAAAAAACGATCAAAAAAGGCGCAGGCAGCAAAATCGCTGAAGGCGACCAAGTCGGGGGATTGAGCATATCCGGCTACTGGATTAGCATGGATGATAAAATCGATGTCATTGATAATAATATCAAAATCATGACTGACACGTTTAAAGACAATGCGGTGACTTTGAGCAATTCTCCCTTTATCCTCAACCGCGGTGATGAAACTAAGCCCTTATCTGGTAGCACTGGTGGTGACTCCTCGAGTTATTATCCAGTGCCCGAACATAAATTGAATCTCAATTCCTTTGAAATTCAACTGGCGCTCTTGAAATCGATCGGGAGGTATGAAAAATGAAAGAGGTGATCAAAAACTATAAGTCGGTCATTGCCGTCTACACAATCACATTGCTTGTCTCGATCGGGGTGACAGCCTACTATTTCAGTGTCAAAAATCATATTGCAGAGTTAACTGCGACGAAAACTAAGATTGCGGCTGACAATAGCGCCGTAGAAGTCTTTCTTCCCAACGTTAAAAACGATGATAACGTCAACATACAAACCAAAAACAGTGAACAACGTCGAGATGAGCTCAAAAAAATCAAGGAAGAGCGCATAGCTAACTACAGTGAGGGACTGAATGTCAAGGGAGATATTCAACCTGGCTTAGCCAAACAGATCCTTGGATCTAGCGTCGACAAGATCATTAAAGATCTGAAAAAGCAACAGCTTGATGTTGATCCGAAGGAAGAGTTGTCCTTCTTGAGCACTAGAAATGACATCCTTAAAAAAGGTGGACTCGAAATTCAAATTGCTCTGCAGCAGCTCAATTATGTTGATCACGTCTTGAAATCAGCAGCTAACGCGGGGCTTGAGAAAGTTCTCAGTATCAAGCGTCCGAAAGATCTCGTGATCAGCGTCGAAAAAGACAAGAACTTGCCTTGGGAGTACCATTCCTTTCAGTTTAAATTCTTGGGGAGCCCGGAGTCGGTGAAGAAACTGATCAATCAGCTGGCAAACGAAAAAGGCTTCTATTCGCGCATCTCTTATGTTGAATTTAAAGGGCAGGGTTCGATTACTGACATCGTGCCGACGATGAAATTCCCGGCTCCGCTCGCCAGCACCCAAACGGCCCAAGTCATCAATCCAGAGAATCTCCTCATCCAGCCTACTGAGGCGATCAAAAAAGAAATCAAAGCAGAGGAAGCTCCGGCTAAAGAAACTTCTGCAGAACAGCAAAAGCTCCCGACCAACGCCTTGGCTTTTGAAAAGCCTAAGGTTGAGGCTGAAATCTACGTCGATTGGATCATCTTCAAAAAAGATCAGAAGGGTAAATGATCATGAAGGAACTCATCACTAAGCATTTCGAGAAACTCATCTGCATCGCCGCCCTCCTCGGGGTGTGTATCGCCTGTGTTCTGGCCATGAGCTTCCACTTGGAAGATCGCGAACTGACCAACATCGAGCCGAAAGGTGTTGATGTGATTAAAAAAATTGAGCCTAAGGAATTGGTCGATCTCGTGATCAAAACCAAAGAGAACAACGATGCCTACGATGGTTCCGGCTATGTCTATTGCCGCAATCTTGTTTGTGCTAGCTTGGTCAATGGCAGCCACGAAAGATGCAAAAAATGCAACACGACCATTAAGTTGATAACCGGTCCTGAACCAGAAAGCGACTCCGATAAGGATCTTATTTCCAATAAAATCGAGATCCGTGAGAACATGGATCCGAAAAATCCCGATGACGCTGCCCAAGACCGCGACAAAGATGGATTCTCCAACTTCGATGAGTTGGTGACCTTCGAAGGCAAAGCTGGCTGCATTGATGATGACAAAGATCACCCTCCCTTCATCATGCTCTATGGCGCCATCAAGACGCCCGTCAAACCCTTGCCCTTTAAAGTGACGAAAATAGCCATCGTCCCTAATGCAAATCCAGCCATCAAGGATCGCAACCTTTGGGAAGTCCAGCTATCAGTCACGATTAAGAATCGCAAAACCAATGCTCTGAGCTACAGAAAGATAACTCGTACGATTGCCGATAAAGAAGCCATTGGCGAGGATAAGGATATGAACTATACTCTCGTCGCCATTGCCGTTGACGAAACCGATCCGGAGAATTCCAGCAAGATGAAACTCACCTTTGAAAATGCCGACAAGGAGCAGGTCGTCGCGGAATTCACCAAGGACATCACGCCACCGAAATCCTTCAAGATAGAGTTTAGCGATGGTAAAACCCCGGTTGTCCTCACCCAACTAGGTGACTTCACCTTGAAAGGCCCCAATAACGAAGTCCAGAATTACACTCTACGTGCTTGGGATGAGCAAAAATCTGTCGCTAAAGTCTTCTGTAAAGATGACAAGACCGAAAGTGACATCGGCGCCAAGCCCGCTGTCAAGTGCCCTGTGAAGAAACAATGAACGCCTGCAAAGAGGAACGAAACATGATGCAATCCATGCTAATCCACAACCTCAGCAAGTGCGTGGCCGCCTCTCTCTTCGCGGCCCCCGCTTTACTCGCCCAGGAAAACCCCGACGCAGTCGCTAACAAGCTCCTCGGTGGCGACAAAGAAGCTGCTGCGTCTACCGCTACAGCCACTCAAGTTGGCAAAAACGAAGTCATTTACAAAGAGCACTACCGCTTGAAGGCCATTTTTGAAATGGCCGAAGGCGAAGACGCCTCCAAGGGTGGCGACTACAAAAAAGCTGCCGCCAAGTACCGCGCAGCCATACAGAACTTTAAATTGGTCTCCAATAACTCCCCTGAGATCTTGGCCCAAGTTCAAGTTGCCAATCAGAAAATTTCGGAAGCTCAATCGGTTCTGGGCACGAAACTGGAAGCCTCGGCGCGAGAACAGACTAGCACGCAACTCTTTGATGAGGCGGTCGATTCCTTGAAATTGGCCATTGAAGCTGATCAGACGCGCAAGCATGAATTTGAATTGCGAATCGCTAAACTTCAAACTTTAGCAGAAAAAACCCGGATGGTCGAATCGGTCAACGCCAAAGGCTACAAAGAAGAAGAAGTTAAGCGCACTCGTAAGGCCAATGTCAATCTTGATCAAGCCAAGATTCTCTATTCTGATCGTCGCTTCATGGACGCCAAAGAAGTCGCCGAGCAAGTCTTGGTTGAAGATCCCTACAATGTCGAAGCCACGCAGATCATCAGCCGCTGCAATCTGCGGGTCAGTGAATCTGGCAGATTGCGCCGTGAAAGTGTCGTCGCGGAACGAGTTGCTGAAGTAGAGTGGAAATGGTCGCTCCCCATTCCTTCCAGCTCAACTTCCGTGACGACCAACATGAATTCAGGTAAAAATGCAATTCCGGTCAACAATGACGAAGCTGCAATCAATAATAAGTTCAACAATATCATCATTCCTAAGGTCAAGTACGAAAACTTGACAATTGAGGAAGTCATTGAGAAGGTCAAGCGTGCAGCCCGCGAACAGGACCCCGACAAGAAAGGTATTAATATCATTCTTAGCTTGAAAAACACTGCAGCAGCAGCCGCTCCTGGCACTGAGGTAGTTGCAGCGCCTGATGCCGTTCCTGCCGTTCCAGCCGTTCCCGCAGATCCTGCTGCCGCCGTGCTTCCCCCGGCCGATGCGGCTGCGGACGCCGGCGCACCAGCCCCTGCCGATGGTCATCTGATTAACTTGGAGCTCGATAATATACCGGTCGGCGAGCTGATCCGTTACATCTGTCAAAATGCTGGACTGAAGTATAAAATTGACGGAAACCTGGTTAAGATCGCCAGCCCGGATGTTCAGATTGTCGAAATGGACACCAAGTTCTTCCCGGTACCTGCCGGTTTCCTTGATTTGGTCACTGCGACTTCTGCTGCACCCGGCTTAGGTGACCCTGATCCTGCCGCAGTCCCTGCCGCCCCTGCTGCCGGCGCAGGCGGTGCTGATGGTGATGCCGTCCGTCAACACTTCAGTGATTTCGGGGTTAAGCAAGAAGCGGGTTCTAATGTTGCCTTCATCCAGTCTGTAAACCAACTCGTCGTCACCAATACCCCGGAAGAACTACGAAAAGTCGAGCAGATCATCAACCAACTGACCCCGACAGCTCAGCAGGTTGTCATTGAGTCTAAGTTTGTCGAGATTGCCCAAAACGAACTCGAGGAACTCGGCTTCCAATGGGATATCAACCAAGTCGCCGATGGTGACACGATTAATGGCACGGTTACTAGCGCCGCTGGCAGCACGATTCAATCACCCCAATTTGCTGGCCGTGGTGCAAACGCCACGACAATTGACCGGAACTACAACGCCAACGGCAGCGGCAAGTCGGCTTTGTCAAAAGTTCTCGGCAGCGGGGTTCATTTCGACCGCACCGGTGACTTGACTTCAGCGACCGCCAATGACGGCTTAGGCAGCTCAGTCCGAAATCTCAATAGCGTCTTGGCTGCGACTTCAGTTGGTGCCGACAGTGGCTATTCTCCCGCCGCCCTAGGCTTCTCTGTGGTTATCGGCGACTACACCATGAAATGCCTCGTCCGTGCCTTGGATCAACGCGACAACAAGGACGTTCTCAACGCTCCCAAAGTCACTGCTCAAAGTGGTCAGACCGCGATCATCCGTGTCGTCCAGGAACGTTACTTCCCTACCGAGTGGGATAAGCCCGGTGTCGATGTTGCCGCTGGTGGCAATAATGGCGGCGCCGCCGTCCAGACGGTGACTCCCTCCAAACCGGTCTTCGGTGAGCCCACCGACATCGGTGTGGTGATGACAGTGACTCCGACGATTGACCCTGATGGCTACTCGATCGACCTTGAGATCAAACCTCAAGTGAAAGAATTCCTCTTCTACGACACCCGTTTCAATTCCGACATCTTTGTTGCCGGTATCGGTGGTATTACCGCTCACTTTGAAATGCCGGTCTTCGAAACCCGTTCGATTGAAACCAAAGTCAAATTGTGGGATGGTGAAACCCTAGCACTAGGTGGCATGGTACGCGACAACACTGTCACTTACGAAGACAAGATTCCCTATCTTGGCGACATCCCTTATCTGGGCTTTATTTTCAGCTCCAAGGGCTCACGCACCTTGAAGCGAAACTTGCTGATCTTCGTTACTTCGCGGATCATCACTCCGGCCGGCATCCCGGTCAGACCCAATAACATTCGCGGTCTTCCCGACTTCAAGCGTCTTTGATTTAAAGGAGCTTTCCGATGTCCAATAAGCGATTCCTTTACACTGCGGGCTTGCTCGCTGCGCTGCCGGTCTTTGCGGTAGAATCTGATTCACCTGACAAAGTTGCTGATGACCTGCTTGGCAGCAAAAAGGCAACAGTCGACACGCAATCTGATCAGATTAAAGTGTCTGAACAAGTTCGTCGTCAAGGTTATGAACTGGAAGCGCGACTCCACTTCGCGGAAGCCGAAAAGCAGCGCAGGCTGCAACGCTTTGACGAAGCGGAGAAACAGCAGTTGGCCGGCCTTGCAAAACTGAAGCAGGTGTCGACCCTCAATGCCCAAGAACCTATTGTCGTAGAGCAGAAAAAACTGGCCCAGATCTATACCGAGTGGGCAAGTCAACTGCGTTCATCAGCTGGATTGGACTTGAAAACTGGCGACATTGACCAAGCCCTCAGCAAGTTGAATCAGGCAAAAACACTGGATCCGAGCTTAAAAGCGAGTCTGGATCCAAAAATCGCAGAGCTCAAAACCCTACGCAGCCGCTTGGAATATGCAGCGGAAGTCGGGCAAGAGAACTTGAAGCAGGAAAGTAAAACCACCCGCCGAGAAGCAGATATACTTTTTCAACAGGCTCAAATTCTCTTCACCCAACGCCGCTATACGGAAGCCAATGAAAAATTAGATCAGGTTTTTGTTCTTGACAACTTCCATCAAGAAGCGACACATTTAAGAATTCGTTGCTCCAATGCCATGCGTCAGGTTGGCAGTTTACGCCATCGCAACACCATTACTGAAATGAATGCTGAATCTGACTCCCGTTGGCTTGAACCGGTCAGCTCCAGCGCAGCCAAGAGCGCAGTCAGACGAGAAACTCGTCAAGTAAACCCGGATTCCAGTGTCGGCGAGATCAATCGGGTCCTCAATCTTGTTGTTCCCAAAATTAAATATGAAAATGAAAACATCGAACAAGTGGTTCGTGATCTAGCCAAAAAAAGTCGTGATCTCGACCCTGAAAAACGCGGTTTGAACATCATTCTCAATGCAGGAACAGCTAGTGCTCCGGTGGTTGTCGATCCGACAGTTCCTGCTCCCGATGCCGCTGCAGTTCCGGCGCCAACTTTTGACGCGGAAAATGCCGCAGCAGCCGTGATTCCTGAAGTAAAAGCCAACGGCGGTCCAGCGGCGGATAGTGTCACTCTTGAACTGGATGACATGCGCCTTGGCGAAATTGTCAAGAGCATTTGCAATACGCTTCATTATAACTATAAAATTGAAGAGCATGCGGTGATTGTCGCGGCACAGGGCGTGCCCTTCGATGACTTGGTAACGCGCTTTTATCCGATCCCTGCCGGGGTTCTTGATGTCGTCAATAGTCGCGAAGGTGGTGCTGAAGGCGAAAAAGATTGGGTCGGCTATTTCAAAAAACTCGGGGTTGACTTCCCGGTTGGCGCCAAAGTCCAATATGTTCCCAATGTCAGCCGATTGGTGGTCACCAACTCTGCGGACAATCAGATCCTTGTCGATAACATCCTGAGGCAATTGAGTGTCCAAGCCGCAATGGTATCTATCGAAAGTAAGATGATCGAGACCCGTTTCAACAAGTTGGATGAACTTGGTTTTACCTATCGCTACACGACTTCGACGCTCGACCCGACGCTCGATAACCCAGCTGCAGTAGTTGGCGGTGGTGCTGCAGGAGCGGCACCAACGGCCTCTCCCAACGCTGGCCGGGACATGAAACCCTTTACGGGTGATGCTCTGTTTACGCAAAGTAACTCGGGCAGCCCTAATTCCAATGGATCTCTCGATTCGGGTATTCGTGATGTTAATTCTGTAGCAGTGCGTGACAACCCGGCACAACTCGGTGCTGACATCATCTTTGGGCACCAGCAAGTTCAAGCTATATTACATGCTCTTGATCAAAGTGATACGGATAACGTCATGGCGGCACCGAAAGTGACCACCGTCAGTGGCAGCACGGCGGTCATCCGTGTCATTGAGGAGCACTATTTCCCGAAAGAATGGGAAGTTCCAGAAATTCAGGGACAAATGATTGTTCCTTCATCTCCCATTTTTGGCGACGCGACCAATGTCGGCTTTGTCCTCGAAGTGACACCGCAAGTTGACCCTGATGGTTATACCATTGATGTTGAAGTCAAGCCGACCATGTTGGACTTCATTGGTTACGACGTCACCTTCAACCAGATTGTCAATGTGCCAGTTCCTGCTGGGGCGACACCGCCTCCGCAAGCGATTACGGTTAATGGGGTCTTGGTTTTCCCTATGAATTGGCGTTTTGACATGCCCATCCTCGACCGCCGTTCGATTGAAAGCAAGGTCAAAATCTGGGATGGTGAAACGGTTATGATGGGGGGCCTCATTCGGGAGAGAGTCACTGAAGTTGACGATGGCATCCCGTACTTGCGCGACATCCCTCTTCTTGGTCGGCTCTTCGAAAACAAGGGGACCATATCGGAGAAGAAAAATACGATTTTCCTCATTTCCACGCGGATTATAAACTCCGCAGGTACACCTCTCCGCCCGAGCAATCTGCAGGGCCTTCCAGACTTCAAAAGAATTTAAGGATACGCCCCAATGTTTGCGAAATCCTTTCTCACTGTTCTTCTGACTAGCGGTCTTGCCGCCAGTCTTGCCGCCCAGCAGTCGGCCCAAACCACCCTCAACGAAGAAGTGCGACGTCAGCAGCAGGAACTTGCCGCTGATGAGCTCGTTCGCAATGCAGAAAATGCCCAACTTGCAGGACGTTTTCAGGATGCAGTTGACACTGTTGCCAAGGCTGAAGCGATCTACAAGACGCTCGGCTCCTCTCGGCACATAGCTGAAAAAACGCAATCGACCCACAAATTGCACGTGGTTGCGCTCGCCTCCTTGGCCTCATCAATGGCAAAGCAGGCCCGCGAATCAAGCTCGGTTGCGCTCTATGAAAAGGCCCTGATCTGCTATCGCCAAGTGAACGAGCTTGATCCTGGTAGCCGCCAGCAACTTGCACCTGAGATCAAGGCCGTTGAAAAAGCTTTGGATGAGCAGAAGTTTGAAGCTGAAGTCGGACGTCAAAAGCTAAAATCTGAAGCGCGTGATCAGAAAAATCAGATTCAGCCCCTTTTGGATCAGGCTAAAATTCTTTATGCGGCACGTCGTTTCGGCGAGTGTAAAGATAAAATCGATGAGATTTATGTCCTTGACCCCTTTAATACCAGTGCCGCACAGCTCCGCACCCGTAATGACCTTGCCATGCTGGCCTCTGCCAAGGATCGCAAAACCAATACGATGCAAGAAATTGATGCCGAAATCAACTGGAAGTGGGCCTCCCCAGTTTCCGCAGCGAGCAATCAAAATCGCGCTTCCGGGGTCACTGGCAAAAGCACAGAAAGTGTGACCTCTAAAATCCAGGAAAAATTGACATCTATCGTTTTCCCTAAGATCAAATATGAGGGTGCTAATCTGAAAGAAGTGATCGCCGACATCATTCTCAAGAGTAAGCGTCTGGATCCTGATCAAACTGGCTTGAATATCATTTTGGCAGCACCTAGCCTAGAACAGGCCGATGGTCAAAAAGCCATTACTTTGGAATTTGAGGATATCAAGGCCGGCGACCTTCTTCGCACTATTGCTCAAATGTCAGGGATGCGATTTAAGATTGAGGCTTTCTCAATAGTCATTAGCGATAGCAACTTAGCCACTGACTCGATGGAAACTCGCTATTTTCCAGTCAGTGCCACGGTAGCAGAATCGGTTGTCACCCCGGAAGGCGGCGATAAGCCTGACTGGATGGCACATTTCAAAAAATTCAGCATTGAATTTCCTCCTGGCGCTAAAATTGCCTATGTTGCCGGCGTCAGTCGTTTGGTGGTCACCAATACGGATGAGAATCTCATCAAAATTGAATCTATCATCCGCCAGCTCGACATCCCGACGACACAGGTTTCGATCGAAGCCAAAATCCTCGATGTCGATATCAATGACATCAAAGAACTTGGTGTCCAGTGGCGTTATACGACCTCGACCTTGAACCCGACCCTTGACAACCCTGCGGCAGGCGGCGCTGCTGGTGGAGCCGCTGCTGGTGGAGCCGCTGCAGTGGCGTCACCCAACGGTGGTCGTGATATGAAGCCTTTCACAGGTGACACTTTCTTCACGCAAAGCAACAACGGCACTGTTGGCGGTAATGGTCAGTTGGACGGCGGTATCCGCAGTCTCAAAAAAGTCGAATCTCTAGGACTTGACGAAAATCCGGTACAACTGGGTGCTGATGTTGTTTTCGGTCACCAACAGCTGCAAATGCTGGTAAGAGCCTTGGATCAAAAGGACACTAACGAAATTCTCTCAGCCCCGAAAGTGACGACTGCTGCCAACAGCACAGCGATCATTCGTGTCGTTGAAGAGCACTTCTTCCCCTCAGATTGGGAGGCCCCGGAAGTTCAAGGCCAAATTATCGTCCCGTCGACGCCTGTCTATAAAGACAAGCGTGATGTTGGTGTCATCTTGGAAGTGACCCCATTGGTTGACCCTGATGGTTACACCATCGAAATGGAACTCAAGCCGCAAATTGTGTCCTTCCTTGGCTACGACACCACATTTGATGACGTCTATTCGGTGATCACTCCCTTGGGGCAAATGGTTCCTGGATTAGATCCGAATGCTCTTGCCATCATCGACTTCCGCAACTCAATGCCGATCCTTGAAGTCCGTTCAATCGAAACCAAGGTCAAGGTTTGGGATGGTGAAACCGTCATGCTCGGTGGTTTGATCAAAGAGACAGTGACAAAAGTCGATGACGGTATCCCTTATCTACGGGACATCCCGCTGCTCGGCCGCCTTTTTGAAAATAAAGGCGAGTCGCACCGCAAAACCAACCTCATGGTCTTTGTCTCTCCTCGTCTGGTGACTCCTGGCGGCTCTGCCGTCAGACCCACCAACTTGAAGGGCATTCCTGATTTCAACCGTCTCTGATCTCGGAGGAAATATGAATAACGACAACGAAGAAACCAAGATCAAAGTGCCTGAGAGCGTGTCTGACGAGACTACCAACTTGCCTCGTATGGATGCCGACACTCAGACCCAGTCGATTCCTCGCCCTGAGAATGCCTTACATGTTCGCGACTCAGACACTTCAAAGCTGAAGCGCATTCAACCAAAGGCCAATGTCGGCGCCGCCATGGATGCCGATAACAACACCGACACGGTCCACCTCAAGGTCATCAAAGAGAAGAAGAAGCAGCTTGCCGGCATCCTCACCGCCTCGCAAACCATTCGACTTCGCCCCCCTTCCGGCAATGATTCTTCACCCCCTCCTGCCTCGGCAGGAACCCTGAAGGTTTCGGTCCCCCAAATCAACACTCCGCCGAGCTCTGCTGGAACCCTCAGGGTTTCATCAGCCTCAGCCGCGGCACAGCCCTCTTCGGCAGGAACTTTGAAAGTCGACATGCCGATGCAGTCAGCCCCTCAGGCTGGCGGCACGCTCAAGATCAATATGCCAGTCAGCTCGACTGATTCAGGCACCATCAAGGTCACTAAGGCGCAGGTCGCGGAATCAGCTGCTGCTGGCACTTTAAAAATTAAATCAGCCTCGACTTCTGATTCCTCCGTCACTCCTCCCTCTGCCGCAGGCACCTTGAAAATCAAGGCGCCCACTGGCTCTGCCACCGCCACCCCACCCGCAGCCTCCGGCACCTTAAAAATCAAGGCTCCAACTGCGGAAGCGGAAGAAACTGTGCGGATGGATTCCGGCTCTGATGACAAGAAGGGTGGGACCCTTAAGCTGAAATCCGGCTCCGGCTCAATGTCGTCCCCTGCCGCTCAAGCTGGCCCTGGCACCCTCAGAAGTGCTGCCGCTGCCCGCGCGCAAGAAGACCTTGCGGAAATCGATCCGAAAACTCTTCCCGGGATCTTCACTATCCTCGGTTCCCTGGTCGCAATCACCGCCGCCGGCTTCCTGGTTTATTTCGTCACCGTCAGCTACTTCAACATCTACATGTCGAACGCTGCCGTGGCTCAGACCACTGCGCCCGCGAAAGCTGAAAGCGCATCGCCAGCTCCCGCTCCCAAAACCGAGACTCCGGCTACAACCTGAGTTCTGACAAGACTAGATTTTGAGGCGGACTGCAAGGTCCGCCTCTTTTCTTGCTCGCCAAAATGACTCAAGAAGGCATCTTGGGCCGCAACACAACCGGAGAACACCATGTCTTTTCTCAAGCTCGAAGGTAAAACCTTCCTCGTCGTCGGCGTCGCCAATCGCAAGTCCGTCGCTTACTCCGTCGCCAAAACTCTTGAAGAGGAGGGCGCCAAAGTCATCTATTCCGTCCGCTCGCCGAAGCGCCGCGACGAACTCGGCCCGAAGCTGCTTAAAGATCGCGATCTGGTGATCTGCGACCTCGAACGGCAGGAAGATATTGATCAGCTTGCGGTTCAGATCGCTCAAATCGCCCCCCAGGGCATTGATGGTCTTTTGCATTCGGTCGCCTTCGCCAACTACTCGGAAGGCATGAAGCCTTTTCATCACACCGTCCGCAAGGACTTCCTCCAGGCGGTCGACATTTCCTGTTTCTCTCTCGTTGCCCTCGTCAAGGCCCTTGAAAGCCAGTTTAAGACCGGTTCCTCGATCGTGACCGTGTCAATCTCGACCACCCGCATGGCAAGCGAAAATTACGGCTATATGGCCCCGGTCAAGGCCGCTCTCGATTCTTCGGTGGTCTTCCTTGCCAAGGCCCTCGCGAGCCGCGACATTCGGGTCAACGCCGTCGGCGCTTCGCTCCTCAAAACTTCTGCTTCTGCCGGCATCCCCGGCTACCTCGATTCCTATCTCTTCGCCGAGAAAGTCATTCCCCGCGGCAAAGCGCTCCAGACCGAGGAGGCCGCTGACGCCGCCACCTACCTGCTGTCGCCACGATCCTCCGGTATCAACGCCCGCACTCTGGTCGTCGATGCCGGCATGGAGATCAACTACTTCGACAAGGATGTCGTTGCCGCCGTGGCGAAGTCGCTGTTCAGCAAGGGCTGATCAATTCTTCACTTCTCTCAGGAGGCCGAGCTGTTTCAGCCCGGCCTCGAGCTTTTCATGGTCAACCGTGTTGCCACTCACCATTAAGCATGACTGCTGTGGCAAGAAGCTGGCGCTGCCTTTTTCCAGATTGGCTCCGAGTTGACGGCAGAAGGCGAGGACTTTGTCAGCCGTCGGGCGGGCTTTGGCTTGTGGATCGACCATGCCGGAGAAGCCTGAGGCGACCAAATAGGTCCGTGATTGCAGCTTGGCGGCATCCATTGGCGACAGGGTCCAGATCCCGGAGGATTTCTCTTGGGAGAGGTCCAGCCCAGTCGCCTTGGCAATAGTTTTTAGCGCCTCTTCGGCGCTCAATCCGCGCAAGTCGGCATTGAGCTCTTGCACGGCTTTGGTGGCTGCCGGAAGAATCACCACATTGATGCTTTTGCCCTTGCTCTTGGCGATTTTTCGAACCACCACAATGGCTTCTTCCAGGTTGACTCCTTCGAGTCGCCCGACTTGCGCCGGGATCGCGGGCTGAGCCGGCACTGCAGGTTGCGCCGGGATGGCTGGTTTTGCGGGGACTGCTGGGTCGGCAGCTTGGACCGGAGCCAAGAGAAGGATAAGAGGAAGGGCCATGCTCATGTGCGGGTCTCCTGGCTGATCTTGGGTATGAGGGGGAACAGGTCAATCTACACCTGATGATCGCGACTAGCAAGAAAAATCTGCGTCGCCGGATCTGAGGACAGAGCGACGTTCCCGAGCTAGATTGCGCACGCAAATTTCCCAACCCCGTAGAGTCCCATCGTGAGCATCGAATCCGCCTCCCGCGAAACCCCTCTCGCCCGCGTCCGCAATATCGGCATCATGGCCCACATCGACGCTGGCAAAACCACCACCACCGAGCGCATCCTCTTCTACACCGGCAAGAGCCACCGCCTCGGTGAAGTCCACGACGGCAACGCCACGATGGACTGGATGCCGCAGGAACAGGAACGCGGCATCACCATTACCTCCGCCGCCACCACTTGCTTCTGGCAGGATTTCAAGATCAATATCATCGATACCCCCGGACACGTCGACTTCACCGTTGAGGTCGAGCGCTCGCTCCGCGTCCTCGATGGCGCCATCGCCGTCTATTGCGCCGTCGGCGGCGTCCAGCCGCAATCGGAAACCGTCTGGCGCCAAGCCAAGCGCTACGGTGTCCCCGCCATCGCCTTCGTCAACAAGATGGACCGCACCGGTGCCGACTTCAACAAGGTCGTCCGTGAGCTCAGCAGCAAGCTCGGGGCCAACCCGGTTCCCCTGCACCTGCCGATCGGCGCCGAAGATGGCTTCAAGGGCTATGTCGACCTGATCAAGAT
>JAYTMY010000076.1:0-9274 GCA_043748535.1 Lentisphaeraceae bacterium
ACCCTCGCGGGTCCGCAGTTACGGGGTTACTCTGCCGGGTCTTCGGCAGGGAGCGGACTTGAACCGCTCGGACAGCGCGCCTTCACAGGCGCGCATCACACCGTCGCTTCGCGACGAGCAGCTCAAACTTGATTCGGAGTGATACAGGTCGAAATTTTCTGATTAACTCAAACAAGGGGTGTTTTTGACTTTCCCCCGTTGTGTCCCCGTGGTGTCCCCTCGCCTTGACTTGCCGCCATTGCCAAAGCCTCGTTCCGCTTGCATCTTGTCGACATCTCAACCTCTGAAGGAATCTTGCGATGTACAAGAAGATCGGCGTCATTCTCTCTGGCTGCGGCGTCTACGACGGCTCGGAAATTCACGAGTCGGTTCTCACCCTGCTGGCGATTGAACAACATGGCGGCGAAGCCGTGATCATCGCCCCGGACATCTTACAGACCAAAGTCGTCGACCACCACACCGGCGCTCTACAGCCCGGCAGCCGCAGCATCCTGTCGGAAGCCGCCCGCATCGCCCGCGGCCCAGTCCTGCCGATCGACCGGGTCAAGGCCCAGGATCTCGACGGCTTGATCATCCCCGGCGGCTTCGGCTCGGTCCTCAATCTCTGCGACTTCGCCAGCAAAGGCGCCGAGTGCAGTGCCGATGCGGCGAGCGCAAAATTGATCCGTGACATCCATGCTCTGCGTCGCCCCATCGGCGCACTCTGCATCTCCCCTGCCCTCATCGCCCGGGTTCTCGGCGATCAAGGCGTGCGCGTCACCATCGGTGACGACCCCGGCACCGCAGCCGCCCTCGAAGCCATGGGCGCGCATCACGAAAATGCCGCCGCCGACGCCATCGTCATCGATGAGCGCCACCGTCTCGTCAGCTGCCCCGCCTACATGAAGGCGAAGAACATGATCGAACTGTGGAGCGGCGTCAACCGTCTCGTCGGCAAGGTCTTAGAAATGGCGTGAAAAGGAAGTGGTTTTTGACGATAAGTTCGACGCCGAGCCGAAGGCCAATTGGTCCATGAAGTGAGCTCTCATAAGGACGCCTGACGCCTAACGCCTGACCTTGTTCTCAGCGGTCAGCGGTCAGCGGTCAGCGGTCAGCGGTCAGCGGTCAGCCGTCAGCGGTCAGCGGTCAGCGGTTGCGGCCTTGCGTCGATAAAGAAACTCGGCCCCGGCGATTCCGGCGGCGGCGGCCAGCAGTCCGACAAAGATATCGACAGGCCGATGCTGCCAGGTGAAGGCGATGGAAGGCATACTCAAGATCAACAGGAAGGCCAAAGGCCAGCGCCAGCGTGGGCGATCGCGACCGACAAACCAGACCGCCACCGCCGGCCCGACGCCGTGGGCGCAAGGCATGATGTTGCGCGGCGGATCAAAGGCCCAAAGGCAGCGATAAACCTCCTGCCAGAAGCCGCTCGGCATGTCGGGACGCGTCAGCATCGTCGGGCAGAGCTGCCACCACGGCATGACCAGCAGGTAGGCGCTGAGGTTTGCCAGGATGCAAGCGCGGAAAAGTCTGGCGTCGCGGATCACCACCGGCAGCAACCACGTGGCCACCAACATCACCGCATAAGGCAGGATGAAAGCTGGCACAAATGGCACCCAGTGAGGCATGGTCAGCTCCGTCGCCGAGCCGCCGCAACGGCTGATCAAGGTGTAGAGCCCCATCATCGGAAAGACGACGACGGTGTTGATCCAGAAACGCTGCCAAAGAGTGAGGTTGGGAGCGTTCACCAAATCCCCCGTTCTTTGCGATCCTTGATCGCTCGCAGCAAATCCTCGACGCTTTTGAAGTGGCCAAAGAAACACTCGACGTGACCATCGCCGTAGAGGACTGGGCGAACTCCAGTGTCATAGCTTTGCCAGATGACCATAAACGGCTGAGAACTCATAGAAATCTTCTGATATGGATCCTTTTCGTTGTAGAAGAATTTCGCGAGTTTTTTGGTTTCATCGGAAATATTCTCAATACCTAAAATCTCCTTGTAACTCAGCATTTTTGTTGATGTTCCATCGGAGTAATATGAGTTTATATAGGATGAAATATTCTTAAGTTCTGCCATTTCTCTATGGGCTTCTGAGTGTCGACTAAGAAAAGGTTTTTTATTCATAAACATGCATGCTCCGATGACAATTAATATAAATACAGAAACAATATTTACCCATGCCAATGATTTATAAATCTTGAAACGAATTTTCGCGACAATCACTATGAAAGGAATAATGAGAAGAGGAGATGTCAAAGAGATGATAGAAATAAATTTCATTCCATCGTCGCCATAGTAGAATCCTCCTGGTAACAGTCCTGAATAATTACTGTATAGGATATTGGAGCGACCAACCAAGGTCATGGTTATGAGTAGTGTTGTTAGCAATGGGGCTAAACACACCCAGATGTACTTGGAATGAAAATCGACTTCAATTCGATTTTTGTTTAGCCACTTGTAGATATTGCCATGGATGTAGCCAATTGAAGGTCCAAGAATTAAAAATAAGATGGGAGGGCCACAGCTGACGCCTTCAAAGGCGAGAATGATAAACATCCACACCAGAATCCAGGACAGCAGATTAATCCTGTGCATCCAGGGGTTGTGGAACTCGTATGAATTTGTCTCGAATTGGATTCTACAGTCAGAGCAAACCAATGCCTTATCCTCGCATTCTCCGAGGACGGACTTCTGGCACTGGGGACATTTGAATTCAACTTTCGACATGTTTCACCTCGACCTCCATGATAGCGAAGTCGAGATCAAAACACAAGCTCACCCGATGCTGCTTTCGAGCTTCATCTCCAGCAACTTCACTGCTTCGACCGAGAACTCCAGGGGGAGCTCCTTGAAGACTTCTTTGCAGAAGCCGTTGACGATCAGGGAGACCGATTGCTCCATGTCGAGACCGCGGGAACGCAGGTAGAAGAGCTGGTCGGCATTGATCCGCGAGGTCGAGGCTTCGTGCTCGATGGTGGCCGAGGGGTTCGACACTTCCATGTAGGGGTGGGTAGCGGCGCGGCATAAATCGCCGACCAGCATCGAGTCGCACTGGGAGTAGTTGCGGGCCCCTTCGGCGGAGGCGGCGATCTTGACCAGGCCGCGATAGGTGTTGCTCGAACGGTCGCAGGAGATGCCCTTCGAGACGATGGTCGAGCGGGTGCGCTTGCCGAGGTGGATCATCTTGGTGCCGGTGTCGGCCTGCATCTTGTTGTTGGTCAAGGCGACGGAGTAGAAGGCGCCGACTGAGTCGTCGCCCTTGAGGATGACGCTGGGGTATTTCCAGGTGATCGCCGAGCCGGCTTCGACCTGGGTCCAGGAGATGTGGGATCGCGCGCCTTCGCAGATGCCGCGTTTGGTGACGAAGTTGTAGATGCCGCCTTTGCCGTCTTTGTCGCCGGCGTACCAGTTCTGCACGGTGGAGTATTTCACCGTGGCGTCGGTCTTGGCGACGATTTCGACGACGGCGGCATGAAGCTGGTTTTCGTCGCGCATCGGCGCGGTGCAGCCTTCGAGGTAGTTGACGTAGGAGCCTTCTTCGGCGACGATCAGGGTGCGCTCGAACTGGCCGGTTTCGGCGGCGTTGATGCGGAAGTAGGTCGACAGGTCGAGAGGGCAGCGGACGCCCTTGGGGATGTAGCAGAAGGAGCCGTCGGTGAAGACTGCCGAGTTGAGGGCGGCGTAGTAGTTGTCGGCGACCGGGACGACGCTAGCGAGGTGTTCGCGGACGAGGTCGGGGTGATCCTTGATCGCCTCGGTGATGGAGCAGAAGATGACGCCGGCGGCCTTCAATTCTTCCTGGTGAGTTGTGCCGACCGAAACCGAGTCGAAGACGACGTCGACGGCGACGCCGGTGAGGCGCTTCTGTTCCGACAGGGGGATGCCGAGTTTTTCGAAGGTTTTGATCAGCTCGGGGTCGACCTCGCCGAGGCTTTCGGCCTTGGCGTTGGGCTTGGGGGCGGAGTAGTAGCGGATGTCCTGGAAGTCGATCTTCGGGTAGCTGACTTCGGCCCAGTTCGGCTCGGTCATGGTCAGCCATTTGCGATAGGCCTTGAGGCGGAATTCGAGCATCCAAGCGGGCTCGTTCTTCTTGGTCGAGATGAGGCGGATGATGTCCTCGTTGAGGCCTTTCGGGGCGGCATCGGCTTCGATGTCGGTGACGAAACCGAATTGCTCTTGCGACAGGGCGTGGGCGTAGATTTCCATCACATCACCTCGACTTCTTCGATGGTGGCCGAGCGGGTCGCGGCGCGGCGCAGGGACTCGGCGGAGAAGGCGGCCGGGTTGGCCTTGAACAGCTCGGCGACGCTGAGCTGGGAGAAGAAATTGCGGAGCTGGTGGTTCAAGGCGGTCATCGGGGTGAGGATGTTGCAGGTTCCGAGCATGGCGCAATCGGCTTTGTCCTCGGAGAGGCAAGAGGCGACGGCGACCGGCTCGACGGTGGTTTCGATCAGATCGAGAACGGAAATATCTTTGAAATCACGGCCCAGACGGTAGCCGCCGTGCGGACCTTTTTCGGATTGCAGGATGCCGCTGGCGGCGAGGCGCTGGAGGACGCGGGACACCAGGTCGAAAGGAGCCTGGTAGGTGTCGCAGATCTCCTTGGCGCTGACCAGGCAGCTGCTGTCGCGGTCCTGCATGTGGCGCAGGGCGATCAGGGCGTATTCCACTTTCCGATTGATTTTGAACATCTAAAGCATTCCGGGGTCGATTCAGTCGTATTTGAGCGGCGCAAGAATACCGCGACTGTGCGGAAGGCGCAAGAGGGCACCTTGAGTCTATGTCATTTCAAGCTGACAAGAACTACGACCCATGTGCCATCCCCCAGTAATTGATCAGAAAAAAACGACCCCTTGCGGAGCCGCTTTTAACCTCTCGGAACAGAAGCCCACCGGCTGAAGCCGGGACTACAAACTTGGGCTCAAAACGAGGAACTCGTGACTTATTTCTTGACCGGCGGGATCTCGCGGCGTCCGCCCATGTAGGGGACGAGGACGTCGGGGATGTCGATACCGCCGTCGTCGCGCTGGTAGGTTTCGAGGATGGCGATCATAATCCGCGGCAGGGCGAGGCCGGAGCCGTTGAGGGTGTGACAGAGTTGCGGCTTGGCGCCTTTTTCGGCGCGGAAGCGCAGTTGCAGGCGACGGGCCTGGAAGTCTTCGAAGTTGGAGCAGGACGAGACTTCGAGGAAGCGGCCGACGCCGGGAGCCCAAGCTTCGATGTCGTAGCACTTGGCGGCGCCGAATCCGATGTCGCCCGTGCACAGCTCGAGGACACGGTAGTGCAGACCCAGCTGCTGCAGCAGATGCTCGGCATCGGCGACCAGGAGCTCAAGCTCGGTGTAGGATTGCGACGGCTCGACGATCTTGACCAATTCGATCTTGGAGAACTGGTGGACTCGGAGGATGCCGCGGGTGTCTTTGCCGGCGGCACCGGCTTCGCGGCGGAAGCAGGGAGTGAAGGCGGCGAGCTGCAGGGGCAGCTGATCCTTGTCGAGAATTTCGTCGGCGTAGATGTTGGTCAAGGGCACTTCGGCGGTGGGGATGAGCCAGAAGTCGTCGGTGACCTTGTAGAGATCGTCGGCGAATTTCGGCAGCTGGCCGGTGCCGGTCATGGTTTTTTCATTGACCATGAAGGGGACCCAGTGCTCGGTGTAGCCGTGTTCGCTGGCCTTGTCGAGGAAGAAGTTGATCAGGGCGCGTTCGAGCTGGGCGCCGGCGCCGCGGAGGAGTTCGAAGCCGGAGCCGGAGAGTTTGACGCCGCGCTCGAGATCGAGGATGTTGAGCTCTTTGCCGAGGTCCCAGTGGGCCTTGGGCGCGAAGCTCAGTTCAGGTTTGGTGCCCCAGGTGCGGACTTCCTTGTTGCCGTGTTCGTCGCTGCCGACGGGAGTGCTGTCGGAGCAGGGGTTGGGCAGGCGCAGCAGTTCGTCGTTGAGAAGCTTTAGGGAAACCTCGGACTCGGCGTTGAGAGCGGTGATTTCGTCGCCGGATTTGCGCACCTGTTCCTGTGCGGCGGAAGCATCGCCGCCAGCCTTTTTGATCTTGCCGATCTCTTCGGAAGCCTTTTTGCGCTGCGCCTGCAGCTCTTCGGCGCGGCACAGGGTGGCGCGGTAATCGGCATCGATCTTGAGCAGGCGGGAGACGTCGACGCTGAGGCCGCGCTCGGCCCATTTCTTCTGGAAGAATTCCGGTTGCTCACGCAGGCGCTTGATGTCGATCATGGTTTTCCTCATGGGGGCTGATGGTGAAAATGAGGCGCTAAGGTAGCCTCGGATGCCTCTTGTCGCCACTGACAAAGAGGGGACAGCTTGATTATGAATCCGGGAAGATCGGGGAAATCTGATTTTTTCTTCCGACCAGCCGAGGGATGAGGTGATCTGGCGTGTATTCCCCATCGAACGCGTTCATCCCCCTCCACCCCAAAAAAACCCGGAAAAGCCACCATGTACTTCAGCACTCTCATCGCTCTGCCGCTCTTTTTCCAAGCTCCGGCCAGTGACGCCGCAGCGACCAGCCCCGCCCCGGCTGCCCAGGTACAATCACAAGCCCTTGCCGTCGGTTCGACCGCCCCGGCTTTGACCATCAGCAAATGGCTCAAGGGCACCGCCGTCGACAAGCTCGACCCCAAGGCCACCTACATCATCGAATGCTGGGCCACCTGGTGCGGTCCGTGTGTCGATTCGCTGCCCCATCTCAATGAGCTTGCCAAGGACTACAAAGACAAGGTGCAGGTGCTCGCCATCAACGTCTGGGACAAGCCCAATGCGGCGGAGAATTTCCTCGCCAAAAACGGCAAGGATTTCGTCTTCGCGGTGGCCTATGACGGCGCCGATGAAAACGCCCCCTTCGCCAAAAACTGGCTAATGCCTGCCGGCATCAATGGCATCCCCACCGCCTTCATCGTCCATCAAGGTAAAATCGCCGCGATCTTGCACCCTGACCTGATCTCGAAAGAAATGCTCAATGCCCTGGTTGCGAATGACACCGCCAAATTCAAAGAGGTCTACGACGCGGCTGTGGCGGCAGACGACAAGGAAGAGGAGGAAGAGGAAGAGGAAGAGGCCATGGACACCGCTGGTTTGGAAGAGTCGGTTTTTAACGTCAGCCCTCAGGTCGCCAAGCTCGGTTTGGAGAATGTCCTTTCCGGCCTTGCCTTCACCCTGGAAGCTTCTGATAAAAACTATCAGCCGGCTCCCGGCAGCTTCTCCTTTCATGAACCCACCGGATTGCTCTACTTTCGCGGCACAGAATCGCAACTCGCTTTGGTCAAAAAAGCCCTCAAAGAACTGGCTAAATCCGACGCAACCGAAGGCAAAGAAGCCGAGAGCAATGAAGAAGAAATGAATGAGGAAGAAGGCGAGAACGAGAACGAAGAAGGCGAAGAAGGCGAGGGCAATGAAGAAATGAATGAGGAAGAAGGCGAGAACGAGAACGAAGAAACGTCCGCCACCCCGGTGACAAAGCCCCTCATGGCAGCAGTTTAACTGGCATAAGGAGGGAGCGATTATGGACACTGCGACAGGCAGCTTGGCTATTTCCGCTCCCTCGTGCTTTCCTGGCATGTTGACCGCCACCCGCGTTGACGAGATCAGCCGTCTCACTCGTGGCTTGAGCGAAGGCAGCGAAAGCGCCTTCCTTGAGCTTCATGCCGAGTGGGCGCCGCGACTTTATCGCTACCTCTACACCTGCAGCCGCGGCGACGCCACGGCGGCCTCCGAATGCCTCCAGGACACCATGATCCGCGTCGCCCGTTACGCCCGTCCTTTCGACCATGAAGACGCCTTCTGGAAATGGCTCTGCCTGCTGGCCCGTCAGACCTTGGTCAACCGCTGGAAAGCCAATCGCCGTTACGTCCCTCTAGAGCATGACGATCGAGTCGTGCCGAGCCGTGGTCTGCCGCCAGATCTGGCGGACGCCTTACAGCGGGCCATGAGCGACCTCGACGAAGATGAAAAAGACATGCTCCGCGACTATTACTGGGAAGATGACAGCCAAGATCAAATTGGCGAAAAAATGGGCCTCAGCCGCAAGGCGGTAGAGTCCCGGCTCGCCCGTCTGCGAGATCGGCTGAAACTCAAAATCAGGGAGATCCTGCAATCATGAATGACCCCCATTCCACTGCCGACGAGGCTCTAATCCACGACTTGCTGAGCTCGGAAATGCCCGCAGCTTTGCTCGCCTCTCGTGAAGCCGGTTTGCGCGAAATCCGTCGCCGCCGCCGGGTCAAAAACTTCTCTCTGGTCTTGGCCCTCGCCGCCGCAGTGCTGCTTGCCATCGGAGTCAACTGGCAGACCCGCTGCCAAATCCAGGAACCGATGATCGCTTCGATTGCGGTCAGCGCAAAAATCGCGGTCAAACCCGCATTGAGCAAAACCGTGAATCCTGTGATGAGCATGGTCCGGATTAAGCGTCATGGCCTATTGGTGCCGGTGAAGATCTCCAGCACTTCTGAACTGGTCTCCTACAAGCAGCTCAGTCAAATTCATGGCGTGCGCCCTCGCTCCTCATTCTTACCGGGCGCCAAGGCTCGCGCTGTGGAGGCGAAGAAAAGCCGTTCATGAAAAACCAAGAGCTCCTGGGCTCTTCATTTTTGAGCTCAAGTTTGTCGTCCCGGTTTCAGCCGGTGGCTTGCGTCGCGTCCGAAATTGAGCTCAATGCCCGGCTGAAGCCGGTACTACAATGCATGAAGGCTCGCCCAGAACTCCGCTCAGACGCGACTCGTCTGGGCGGTTTCGATTTCGAGGGTGATCGGGCAGTGATCGGAACCGAGGACGCCAGGCATAATGCCGGCACCTTTGAGGCGGGACTGATGCTCGGCCGAGCAGACGAAGTAGTCGATGCGCCAGCCGACGTTGCGCTCGCGGGAACCACCGCGATTCGACCACCATGAATACTGGCCGGGCAACTGATTGAAGAGGCGGAAGCTATCGACGTAACCTTCGGCGAGGAGCTTGTCAAACCAGCGCCGCTCGGCGAGTGAGTAGCCGGGATTTTCCTGGTTTTCTTTCGGCCGGGCGAGGTCGATCGGCTGGTGTGCGACATTGAAGTCGCCGCACAGGATACGCATCTTGTCGCCGCAATTCTTCTTCAGGAAGGCGAGCACCGCATCCCCAAAGGCGAGGCGGTAGTCTATCCGTTTCAGATCTTCCTGGGAGTTGGGGAAGTAGATGCTGAAGAGGTGGAAATCTTCATATTCGGCCCACAGGAAACGCCCCTCCTTGTCGAACTCCGGAATGCCGAGGCCGCGCTGCACCTTGATCGGCTTGAGGCCGCTGTAGATGGCGGTGCCCGAGTA
>JAYTMY010000077.1:0-4399 GCA_043748535.1 Lentisphaeraceae bacterium
CGTCGCCCGCATGGCCGACGAAGTCGCGGTGATGTATGGCGGCCAGATCGTCGAACAAGGCCCGGTCGATGACATCTTCCACAACAGCGCCCACCCCTATACCCTCGGCCTGCGCCGCGCCATGCCCGGCAGCGGCAACAGTCGCCTGACCCCCATCGCCGGGGTGCCGCCCGACCTCTTCAGCCCGCCCCCAGGCTGCGCCTACGCCGCCCGTTGCCCGCTCACCCGCAAGCTCTGCCATGAGCACCTGCCGCCGCTTTACCCCGTCGCCGCAAACCACAGCTCGCGCTGCTTCCTGCAGCACCCGAAAGCCCCCTGCGTCCGCGACGAACTGCCCCTCTTCCAAGTCTCCCATCCCCAGGAAAACTGAGCATGCTCCTGCAGACGAAAAACCTGGTCAAACACTTCGATCTTGGCGATGACCGCAAGGTCCACGCGGTCGACGACATCACTCTCGACATCGCCGCCAATGAAGTCCTCGGCCTGGTCGGAGAATCGGGTTCCGGCAAGTCGACTTTCGGCAAGACCATTGCCGGACTTCTGCCGCGCACTTCTGGTGAAATCCTGCTGCAAGGAAAAGCTCTGCCGCAGCGCTGCGGGCCTGAGGACTACCGCCTGCTGTCGCGACAAGTGCAGATGATTTTCCAGGACCCCTATTCCTCGCTCAATCCGCGCATGACCATCGGTGAAATCCTCGGCGAAGGCCTGATGCTGCAAGGCGAAAAAGCCGCCGTCATCCGGGAGCGCCGCGCCGAGGCGATCCGCACCGTCGGCCTGCTTCCCGATCACCTCGGCCGTTTCCCTCACGAATTCTCCGGTGGCCAGCGCCAGCGCATCGGCATCGCCCGGGCCATGATCGTCCGTCCCGCCTTCATCATCTGCGACGAACCGATCTCCGCTCTCGACGTCTCGATCCAGGCCCAGGTGGTCAACCTCCTCTCCGACCTGCGTCAAAGCATGGGCTTGTCGCTGCTCTTCATCTCGCACGATTTGTCGATGGTCCGTTTCATCTCGGACCGCACCGCCGTCATGTACCTCGGTGCCCTGATGGAGATCGGCCCCTCCGACGCCGTCTATCGCGCTCCGAAACACCCTTATTCGCAACTCCTCATCGCCTCCAAACCCGTGCCTGACCCGCGCCTTGAAAAGGCCCGCTTGCACACGCCGATCAAAGGCGAAATCCCCTCCCCCGTCAACATCCCCGCCGGCTGTCGCTTCGCGGCCCGCTGCCCTCTCGCGCAGCCCGAATGCAGCCAGAAGACGCCGCTACTCCGCGAACTCTCGCCGGGACATCAGGTGGCTTGTCATCTCGTCTAAAAAACGGCGAGCCTAAGGATAGAAGGCCTCCATCTGCTTGCGGGTTTTTCAGTAGTAATCTTCTCGTTATAGAGAATAAGAGTTGATTCCGCTCTTGACTCCCGCCCTGTTTTACCTGTATGCTGTAGTAGGCATACAAGGAGTCGAAATGTCGGCGCAGCGATTCATTCTTGGCAATCTGGTCTTGCTCCTGCTCTATGTCGCCGGCGGCAAGCTCGGCATGCTCTTTGCCTTGCCGCCAGGCTATTCGATTCCCGTCTTCCCCCCAGCCGGCTTGGCACTTGCCGCCATCTTGCTTTTTGGCTCACGAGCTTTACCGGGAATCTTCCTCGGCTCTTGGGTGTTTAATTCTCACTTGATTCCGCCGCAACCGGATTACTCTTGGGTCCCCGTCGCCATCGCTACCGGCTCGACCCTGCAGGCTTGGATCTGCGCCCGCATCCTCCGGCATTTCGCTCCCCGTCGATTGGTCTATGACGATGTCCGAAGCTTAGCATTTTTCACCGTGACCTCCTTGCTTTGCTGTTGCATTGCGGCCTCGATAGGAAATCTCACCCTGTGGAAGGCCGGTATCATCCCAGCAGCCGCGATCAGCAACAATTTTTTCACCTGGTGGCTCGGCGACTGCCTCGGGGTTCAAATTTTTTCCTTGTTCATCCTCGTCATCGCCGCGGACTGGCCGCGCTTGAGTTTCCGCAGCAGCGTCGCATTCAGCGGCATCGTCGTCGGACTCGGCATCTGCAGTCTCATCTACAGCTACGAAAAGGACGAGCGCCTTGCTGATTTTCAAAATCAGTTGGAAACCAACGCCGACTTGCATATGAAGCGCATGGAGACCGCCATGGTCAGCAATCTCGGTCGTCTCCAGGGTTTGGACGCCTTTCTCAGCAGCGACAAGCTCAACTTTGCCGACTTCACCCGTTACTGCGAGCTGTCGCCGCCCAAAGATCAAGCCTTTCTCAACCTGCAATGGGCACCTTTGCTGAAAACCGCGGACTGGCCTCAGCTGAAGTCTAAGCTCGAAGCTCAAATCGGCCGCCCCATCCCGTTGCGGACTCCGCCCGGTCAGCCGAGTGACTCAGGAGAGTCTTGGGTGAGCCCGGTCTGCTTTGTCTACCCCTTGCCTGGCAATGAAGAAGTCCTGGGCATCAATGACATGGCGGTTAAGCTGAGGAGCCAACTGATTCGCCGGGCGATGAAAGAGGGCATTGCGGCGACACCGACTTTCAAGATGTTTCAGGACCCGGAAGGTCCCGGCGGCCTCCTGGTTTTGCGCCCGACGCATCATCGCAACGGCTCCTGTTCTGGCATCGTCCTTGGTATGCTCGATCTCCGGCTCTTCAGCAATCTTCTGCCGGAAGCGAGAGCCGAGATGAAATGGCAGATCCTCAATGTCGTGACCGGCAAACCCGTATGCGGCAGTTTTGCCGGAGATATACCAGTCAACGAGCTGTCGGCCAGTCGCGATTTTACCTTGACTGGCGGCGAAAAATGGCGACTGATCTTGACTCAATCGCCTCGCGATTTCACCGGCAAGCACAACCGCATCATGCTGCTTCTCGCCTTGATCTTCGCTGCCGGTCTGGGATCTTCCCTGCTCATCATCACCGGCCACACCCGCAAAACCGAGGAGGTGGTGGAGATCCGCACCGCCGAACTCAGTCGAGCCAAGGACGCGGCGGAAAAATCGCAGCGGGAAGCGGAGAAAGCCAACGCCGCCCGCGGCGACTTCCTCGCCACCATGTCGCACGAAATCCGCACCCCTCTTAACGGCGTCCTCGGTCTCAGCCGCATCCTCGAAGAAGACCGGACGCTGAATGACGACCAACGCGGCTTGATCAGCACCCTGCGCGGCAGCGGCGAGTCGCTCCACGCCCTGCTTAACAACATCCTCGACCTGAGCAAAATCGACTCCGGAAAATTCTCTCTCGATCCGCACAGTTTCGATCTCAACGAGCTCTGCCGCAAGGTCATCGTCCTGCATCAAATCAGCGCCCAGGACAAGGGACTGAGCCTGGAGTTCATCGGCGAAGCCACTCCTCCAGTGCTGCTTGGCGACTCCTTACGCCTCTGGCAATGCCTCGGCAATTTGATTGGCAATGCGATCAAATTCACCGGGCGCGGCGGCGTCAAGTTGCGCCTGTCGGGGCAAAGGTCCGCGACCGCCTCCTGGACCTTGTCGATCGCCATCGAGGACAGCGGCGAGGGGATTCCGCCCGACAAGATCGACCAGATCTTCCGCCCCTTCGAGCAATCAGATTCGTCGATCAGCCGTCGTCATGGCGGCACCGGCCTCGGCCTGTCGATCAGCGCCAAGCTGATCGAGCTGATGGGCGGCAAGCTGCGCGTCTCCTCCTCTCCCGGCGCCGGCAGCGTCTTCACTCTGGAAATCACCCTGCCGGAAGGCGATCCGGCCGCGATTCCGGCTCAGATCGGACCGAGCCCTGATCTCAATCTCGAACTCCGCATCCTCATCGTCGAAGACAACCTGGTCAACCAGAAGGTGATCACCCGCATGCTGGCCCGTTACGGCTGCGAACTGAAGCTCGCCGGCGATGGTCTCCAGGCGCTCAAAACAATCGAGCTTGAAGAGCCCTTCGATCTCATCCTGATGGACCTGCACATGCCGGAGAAGAACGGCTACGAAGCTACCGAGGAACTGCGCCGCCTCGGCTGCCGGGATCTCATCGTCGCCCTCACCGCCGATGCCTTTGAAGAGACCCATCAACATTGCCGGCAAGTCGGCTTCGACGACTTCATCACCAAGCCGCTCAACAAGCAAGAACTGCTGCGCATCCTCCGCCTCGCCACCGAGCGGCGCCTGCGGGGGAATTGAGGACAAAGCCGCAGGCAAGGAACTTCCGCGACCCCTTCAAGGTCAGAAATCACAACTCATTCCAACCCAGGGTTGAGCCGCTTCGGCGACACCCTGGGCTAAAATCTCAAACCCCTTTGGGGTCGAGCTGCAGTTGAGCTCATAGAAGTTCATCAGATCATGTTGACTCCGAAGGAGTCGCGGACTTTAGCCCAGGGTTGAGCCGCTTCGGCGACACCCTGGGTCAAAAACGGTTATGAACGGCGA
>JAYTMY010000078.1:0-26592 GCA_043748535.1 Lentisphaeraceae bacterium
TTGGGGTACGAGGACATTGGCCGGTACCCGGGGTAGCGCCTCGAAGCTCGGCGCAACCCCGGGCTGGAGGACGCAACCCCTTTGGGGTAAAGCAAAAAGAGCCAACGCCTTCGCAATTGTGTCGTGCGGCGGGTCAGGAAGTCTGAGACTACATACCATGAACGAGCTGTTGAGCACACCGGCTGATGCCGGGACTACAAACCATGAACGAACACAGCGCCAGGGGCTGGCGCGCTCCCAGGGAACAAGGCGCCGCAAACCATGAACGAGCGGCTGAGCACACCGGCTGAAGCCGGGACTACAAACCATGCACGAGCCCACCGGCTGAAGCCGGGACTACATACCATCAACGAACACAGGGAAGATCAGCGCCCCATCAAATCCACAGCTGCATACGGACCCAGTTGATCGCTTTGCGCGTCCAAATCCAAGCGTAGAGCTCGGCTTGGACATCGATCCGGGCGGCTCCTTCCATGCCGACCTTGGCCCAGGAACGCAGGCCCTCGGTGGCACTGGCCTCAAAGGTGACTTCGACCCGGAAGACATTTTTTTGCTCGTTGACCCGGGCGACCCGGTCAATATGGGTCACGGTGTAGTTCAGCTTGCGATCGGGGTAGGCGACGGTGGCGAGGCTGCCGAGGGCACCGAGTTTGACATCGGCGATCTGCTCTTCCGGCACAAACACCGTCGCCTTCAGTTGGTCAACACTAAGAACCCGCAGAATCTCCTCACCAAATTGTAAAGTGGCGTGGCGGCGCTTGTCGAGATCGACGGCGACGAGTGTACCGCCGAGCGGAGCGCGGATTTCGGCCCGGCTCAGGTGCAGCTGCTGCAAGCGTTTCTGAGCGGCGCTGCGCTGAGCCTGGGCGAGGGCGATTTGGGCTTCGGCAGTTTTGCCGGCGCTCATCGCCACGGCACTGCGTTTCTGCGATTCAAATTCCTCCGCTTCGAGCGAGGCGATTTGCATTCTAGTTTCAATCACATCCATGGCCGCCAGGAGCTCGCCTTCCTTGACTTTATCGCCGTTGTGAACATGGACTTCCGCCAATTCGCCGGGAAAGGGGGCGACGACGATTTGTTCGAGCACTGGCTCGAAGATGAAAGTGCCTTCGACCTGGTAGATACCGCGCCACTGGCTCAAGACGATAGCGCCGCCGAGCACGGCGATGGCCGCGAGTTTCATCCAGGTGTGGCGCGGGCCGAGGACCCAGGCGAGGCTGCGACGGGCCCGAGTGGCGAGGCGGGCGCCCCACCAACGGTCGGACTCGGCGAGATCGAGGAGACGAGCGCTGTAGAGATCGAGAAGCAGGCGCAGTGCCTCCTCCTCCTCCACGCTGAAGGGTTTTTCGGCGGCGCGTTCGAGAGTGAGCACCGCCTCCACCTTGTCGGCGCGGCGCAGGGGCAGGGAGAGCATCGCCACTGGGCCGAAGCTATGGGAATAGCGTTCGGCGGCGCGGGCGATATAATCCCCGGCGCCATCTTGGGGAAATTTGACTTGACGGTTTTGGTCAAGCGCTTCTTCCATGGTGTTTTCGAGAGCGCCGACGAGATCGATCTTGGCCTTGAATTTTTCGGTGTTGCTCATCGCCTTGAGGCGGATGTAGCGTCCTTTGAGAAGGCCGAAGCTGACTCGCGAGCAGCCCCAGCGCGAAGCGGTCTCGTTGCACAGGCGCATGGCGGCGCCGAGGAATTCATCGCTGCCGTTGAGCTTGACCAGGGTGTCGCAAACCTGGTGGAGTCGCGTCGTCTTGTCGCGAAAACCGGCGAGCTGATATCGTGCTTCGTAGAAGTCGAAATAGGGCAGAAGGAGCTCGAGCGCTTCGATCCGCCCCCGCAAATCCTCGCCGCTGCCGAGGGGTAAGGAATACACCTCAAGGCCGAAATTGAGAGTACCGACCTTGACCGGGAGATACACTAAGTGCCAAGTGCCGGAATGGGCCGATTCCGCCGGTGACAGCTCTTGCCTTTGTCGAACGCTGATCTGCTCGGTGCGGCCGGCCTCGCTCGCCAAGGCCATCGCTTCGCGCAGCCACGCGCTGTCTTGGCGTTTCTGGATCCCTTCTGGCGCCAAGGCCAGCACCTGGGTGTTTTTGCCGTCAAGCCGGAGGATCGCCGCCGCTTCGGCGCCGCAGACCTGGCATTTCAAGCGCAGCAATTGCTGCAAAAAAGCCGCCGGCTCGCCGCTGAAGCGGTTGAGCTCCAGCAAGCGCGCGATGAAGTGCGAGCTGTCCTGCTCGACAGAGTGCGGATCGGAACTCATTGCGAGGAAACCTGGGAGCGCGCCAGTCCTCTGGCGCTGTCACTCGATGTGGCTCGATCGTCCCGATCGAGTTTCGTCTGCTGGGAAGAAGCGAAAGGAAGAGCGCCAGGGGGCTGGCGCGCTCCCAGAGGAGCAGCCTCCGGCACCACCACCTTGTACCGGCTGCCCGCCGGCTGCAGCTGGGCGTTGTCCATCTCAAGGCGAATGGTCGCGGTTTCACTGGCGGCATCGGCCATCGCCGCTTTAAAAATGATTTTGCCCTTGAGCCTTTTGCCGTCAATCGCCCCTTTCACCTCCAGCACATCGCCGAGCTTGAGCTTCAGGGCACTCGCTTGCGGCACCGGCACATCGAGCCAGAGAGGGTTGATCTGAACCACCCGAACCACCCCTTTGAGAGGCTCGGCCGCTTCGCCGACTTCCAGCGTCACTTCTTCGACCAGACCGTCCAAGGGGGAAATCAAGCGGGTCTGCGCCAAAAGCAACTTCGCTTCTTCGATCTTGGCCTGTAATTGCTGCCGCTCAAATTCGAGCTGACGGAGATTCTGCTTGCTTTTCTCGATCTCCAAAGCGGCGTACTCCACCTCTTTAGTGGTCGCCGCCGATTTCTCAACCGCCGCCGTCATCGCTTCATAATCGCGCTTCTTCTGCGCCAATTGGATCTCTTCCATGCCGCGGCGGGAATCGGTCGCCAATTCTTTCTCCAGCTGACGAATGCGCAGCTCTTCCAATTGCGCCTCCAGAGAGGCCGCGACCTCGCCCTTGCGCAGCCGATCGCCTGCCTTGACCTTAAGCTCCGCCACCAGTCCGGGCCGGACAAAGGCCAGCTGCGAATCGGCACTGGGACGGGAAATCGCCTCGACCTCTTCGGCTTGAGCCGACAGGGCGAGAAGTGCGACAAGACTGAAGGATCGGATCATGGAATGCTCAACAGTTTAAAGTTTAAGGTTTAACCTAAAAACTGCAGTTGAACTTGTTTGAGCTCAACTGCGGCTCGACCCCAAAGGGGTTTAAGATTTTAGCCCAGGGTTGAGCCGCATCGGCGACACCCTGGGTTGGAATGAGTTATGAATTCTGACCCTGAAAGAGTCGCGGAAAGTCCTGCGCTGCTGCGGTTTTTAGGTTCAAAAGGCAGGGCCGCGGAAGCTTTGACCTAGGGCACAGAAATCGGGATCGGCGCGCCTTAGGGTTTGGCGGCCGCGGCAGGCTGAGTCGCCTTAGCCGTCTTGGCTTTAGGCGCGTCGAGCTTGCGCCAGGAAACAATCACCGGCTCATCAAAAAGAATGATGTCACCGGGAGCTTTGGGATCGGCGACTGTGCCGGGCGGGACTTTGGCGGCAAGGAGGATGGTGATGCGGCGGGCCTGGAGGGTATCGCGCCCTTCGGAAATCACCGGCTTGCCGGTGAGTTTAAGATGATTTTCTGCAAGAGAATACGTCGCATCGGTGCAGCGGCAGGTCTGGATACCGCGCTTGATGACGATGTTGCCATGGGCGATGGCGGTGAGGATTTGCTTGCGCCCATTTTTATCTTCACTAAGGAAGCAGGTGAGGCGGTCGCAGCACAGGGTCATGTCATCGCTGATGATGATCACTTCGTGCTCGAAAACAGCTCGGTCGCCGGTGTCGTCGTAGGTCAGGTTTTGAGCCGTAATGTCAATCTTGTCAGCCGGCAATGCCGCAGGCTTGGTGGCCGTTGTTGCAGGCTTGGTGGCCGTTGCCGCAGGCTTGGTGGCCGAGTTGGTGATGGGGTCTTTGCTTTTGACGACGGGCTCTTTGCCGATCCAAGAGGACTTCACCCGGTCGCGGATGAAGAAGGTGCGGGAATCGATGTTCTTGCCGTCGGGCCCGGGGACGCGACTGAATTCGAAGTCGAAGCCGAGGCCGGCGATTGAGAAGCCAGGGCCGCGGATTTCAACGGATTCTTGCGAGGAGCCCTTGTGTAGGGGGCTGCTTTTGTTCTGATAAGATTTATCGATCACGCAGGCGGGAGTGATGATGCGCAGGTCTTCTTTACCCTCATTGAAGGTCCGGATATCGACCCCTTTTAAGATCGTCCGGTCACCACTGATGCGAGCTTCCTGCGGGCTGATGCGGACGGTTTCGACGCCCTTTTCGTCGTACTGAGAAACGCTAGAGTTTTTCAATACGACATCATCCTCGGCGAAGATTGTCGAGGCATTCAGAAAGAGGAGTGAGCAAAGAAGAGCTCGCATGGTGGTTTCCTTAGGAGCCGCAGTTCAGTGGTGGCGGCGGATTTCGGGCGCCTGACCGCGCAGAACGGAGTTGCCGTTGAAGAGGTTCGACTGGTCGAATTCAAGCTCAGTTTCGAGCTCAGCGCGGGTGAAAGCGCCGGAGCGGGAGAAGAGCTCGACCGGGTTTTCCCAGAACAGCTTGTCGAGCTCGGGCTGGCTGACGCCTTGTTTCTGCAACAGATCGGCGACGACGCAGGTGGACAGCGGGTTGGAGACGCCCCAGTCCGCGGAGGAGTTGACCAGGATGCGCTCGGTACCGTATTTGAGGACAATGGCGACCATCCGCTCGGCGTCCATCTTGGTGCGCGGGTAGATGGTGTGGCCAGCCCAGAAGCCGCCCTCGAGGACCATGCCCACGGTCTCTTCGTTATTGTGGTCGATGCAGATCAACGAGGGGTCGTTGCCGACTTCTTTGATCAGCTGGATGGTGGCGACGACGCCGTTTTTCTTGTCGCGGTGGGGAGTGTGGACGATGACCGGCAGATTGCGTTCTTTGGCGAGGATGAGCTGGCGCTTGAAGTAGCGGTGTTCGAGCTCGGTCATGTCATCGTAGCCGATTTCGCCGACGGCGACGACGTTGTCTTTTTCGAGGTAGCGGGGGAGCAGGGCCATCACCGCTTCGGCGAGCTCTTCATTGTTGGCTTCTTTGGCGTTGACACAGATGGCGCTGTAGTGGCGGATGCCGAACTGCGAAGCGCGGAAGCGCTCCCAGCCGGTGATCATCTGGAAGTAGTCATCAAAGGAGCCGGCGTGAGTGCGGGCCTGACCGAGCCAGAAAGCGGGTTCGATGACGGCGCGGACGCCGGCCTTGTACATCGCCATGTAGTCGTCGGTGGTGCGGGAAACCATGTGGATATGGGGATCGAAGAAGCGCATTATAGGAGTCCTTTTTCGTTCATGAAGATAAGGGCGTCATCGGGGAGGGTGCGGCCGGCGCTGCGGCGTTCGGCGAGAAGATCGGAGAGGACACGGCCCATTTCGTCGCAGTAGCGTTCGTGGCGACCGACAACAGTGGAGAAATTGAGGCCGAGGAAGATGGTTTTCACCAACATGTGGATGAATTCCCGATCATCGAAGTGGGCGGCCGGGTAGGGATTTTTTTGGGCCAGGGCGCCGAAGGTGACGGCGGAATTGCTGCGGCCGCAATTGACCGCGTCAAGCTTGAAGTCGGCAGCGTCGTCGCGCAGGTTGAGGGCCCGGAGCGCGGCGGCCTGTTCACCTTCATCACCGCGCAAAAGAACATGGCGCAGAAGTTCCGGCGAGCCGACAGCGGCCATCATGATGCGACCGAGCTGGGCTCGGGTTTCGCAAGAGAGATCGACTGCATAGGCGCTGAGGGCGATGCAGTGCGGGCCCGACCACAAGGGAACTTCACGGCCAAGGCGACGCGGCGCACCGGAATAGAGACGATGAAAAGTTTCGCCGTCCAAGTTCGGTCCGGCGATCAAGCCGTCGGCAAACTCCGCCGCCGGCTGGGTTTTCGGCAGCGAATGGGTAAAGATGTCGTAGAGGGAATCCATCGTGATCTCAAGCCTCTGAAGTTGACAGTTATTGGGACAATCTATACGCAAGTGCTGACTTGGTGAGGGGGGGCCAAGATGAAATCCTTTTGAGCTTGTCATTTCTTCTTCGTCGTCTCACGGAAGGTCTTGGCGACGAGCGGCAGCTGGGTGGTCCAGTAGGCCCAATTGTGAGCTCCCTCGGTGTCGCGCCAGTTGAGATCGACGCCGGCGGCTTTGCAGGCAGCGAGGGCTGTCTGGTTTTCGGCGAGGAAGAAATCGGCTTTGCCGCAGATGACGACGCATGGCCGTTTGTCGGTCTTGAGTGCGACGATCATCGCGGGCTTGAAGAGATCGAAGGCGCCTGCGGAGTAATCTGGTCCCATGGCCTTGGGGATTTCCCAGTTTTTCCATTTCGACGGCGTGATGCAGGGGCTGAGGCCGGCAAAGGCGCTGAAGAGATCGGGATGGCCGGACCCGAGGCGGAGAGCGCCGAAGCCGCCCATCGAGTTGCCAGCGATCCAACGATCGGGCAGAGTGGCGTAATGAGCATCGATGAAGGGGATGACTTCCTTCAAGATGAAGTCTTCCGAGCCGTTGTTGGAATTGTACCAGCTGAAGGGGCCGGCGGTGGGGCAGACGATCAGACGCTTGTAGTCATCGGCGATTTTTTCGACGGCCCCGCTGGTTTTGCTCTGCCAAGCATCCGACTGGTCGCTGGCGCCATGGAGAAGATAAAACTGCGCCATCTTGGTCCCCGCCGGAACGGTGCCGGGAATCACCACGCGGCAGGTGAAGGACTTCTGCAGCTTTTCCGACTTAATCTCGACATCTTCGACCTTAGCCGCGGAAGCGGCAAAGGGGAGAAGCAGGAGGAGCGTATGGAGAAATGATTTCATGAAGGACTCCAGCTTGCGGTTGAAACGAATCGCATCACTAGAGCCGGGCAGAGCCATCCGACTCGCTGCATCGCTTGAAATCTCTGTCATGTAGCCCGTCAAGATCAATGGCAGGATGTGCTCTAGGAGACCTAGCCTAGAAGCGTCTCCCGCCTATGTTAGGCGGCAGCAAAAATCCCAGGAGAGCTCCCCCATGCCGAAAGGTGGCACCGTCCTCGTCATCCCCGCCCGCTACGCCAGCACACGCTTCCCGGGCAAACCTCTCGCGCTCATCGCCGGCAAGGCGATGATCCAGTGGGTGCACGAAGCGGCGATGAAATCCAAACTCGCCGACCTCGTTGTCGTCGCGACGGATGACGATCGCATCAAGTCCTTCGTCGAAGGCTTCGGCGGCAAGGTGGTGATGACTTCTCCCGATCACCCCTCCGGCACCGACCGGATTGCCGAAGCGGTCAAGGACCTGCCCCATGATCTGATCATCAACCTGCAAGGCGACGAGCCGCTGCTGCCGCCGGAAGTGGTTGACCAGCTGATCAAAGCGATGCGCGCCGACCCAGGCGCCGCCATGGGCACCGTCGCGGTCCCCTGCGACGCCAACTCGGAAGACTTCCGTAATCCCAATATCGTCAAAGTCGTCACCGACGCTTCGGGACGCGCCCTGTATTTCTCGCGTTCGCCCATTCCCTACCTGCGCAGCCAGCCGCCCGGTGGCGTCAAGGGCCTGACGCACTGGGGCATCTACGCCTACCGCCGCGAGCTGCTCGACAACTTCGTCAAATGGCCGCAGGGCCAGCTTGAAGTCCTCGAGTCGCTGGAACAGTTGCGGGCCCTCGAAAACGGCGTCGGCATCCGCGTCCTCATCTCTGATAAACGCAGCATCGGCGTCGACGTTCCTGATGACGTCGCCAAGGTCGAAGCCGCTTTACGCTTGACTTGAATTTCTAAACCAGAATCCCAAAGGCACCTCATGAACACTTTCGATATCGCCAAAGGCGTCACCATCGGCCCCGGCAAACCCTTGATCCTCCTCGCCGGCCCCTGCGTCCTCGAGTCTGATGACATCAACTGCCAGATTGCCGAAACCGTCGCCGAAATCTGCGCCGAGCTGGGCATCCAGTACATCTTCAAGGCCAGCTTCGACAAGGCCAACCGCACCAGCATCAACGCTGCTCGCGGCCCCGGCATCGAGAAGGGCTGCGAAAAGCTCTTCGCCATCAAACAGCGCTTCAAGTGCCCGGTGGTCTCCGACGTCCATGACGTCGAACAAATCGGCATCGCCAAGGAAGTGCTCGATCTGCTGCAGATCCCCGCCTTCCTCTGCCGCCAGACCGACCTGCTTCTCGCCGCCGGCGAATCAGGCTGCGCCATCAACGTCAAGAAAGGCCAGTTCCTCGCTCCCGAGGACATGGGCCAGGTCTTGAAGAAGATCTACTCCACCGGCAACCAGCGCGTTGCCTTGTGCGAACGCGGCACCACCTTCGGCTACCATAACCTGGTCGTCGACATGCGCGGCTTGAAAATCATGGGCGACCTCGGTGCCCCGGTGATCTTCGACGCCACTCACTCGGTGCAGAAACCCGGCGGCCAGGGCGATAAGTCCGGCGGCAACCCCGAATTCATCGCGCCGCTCGCCCGCGCCGCTGCCGCCGTCGGCATCCAAGGCCTCTTCATGGAAGTCCACCCCCGTCCCGCCGAAGCCCTCTCCGACGGCCCCAACTCGCTTCCTCTCACCCAAGTGCGCGAGACCCTCACCCAGATTGTCAACCTTCGCAAAGCCCTCTACGGCCACGCCTGATCTAGGAAATCCCGATGAAAAAACTCCTTTTTGCCAGCTTCATCGTCAGCGCCGCCTTGTGCAGCTGGGTCGAAGCCGAAGCCGATAAACCCGCCACCGCCAAAGCAGCCGAAGTCAAGCCGCCGCCGCCGGTGCGAATGGAAGCACTCAATGCCCGCTACGACAAAAAAAACGGCACTGCCACCTTCGTCGATGCCGTCAAGGTCGATGACGGCACCATCCGTCTCGACTGCGAAAAAATGACCGCCTTCTTCGCCGGCGAAGAGAAGAAGTCTAGCGTCAAAACCGACGCCAACGGCCTGAGCAACGCGGCCAAAACGAGCCCCAAAGTCGATGCCCAAGGCCTCAGCAACACGGCTAAAGCGGCCGACAAGACTAGCATCCCCGCCCCCAAGAAGGAATCGACCTTCATGGATGAAAGCGGCAATAAGCTGGATCGCATCTTGTGCGAAAAGAACGTCGTCATCCGCAAAGGCGACCAGGTCGCCACGGCGCAGCGGGCCGAATACTTCTACGCCGAAGGCAAGATCGTCCTCACCGGCAACCCGGTGCTAAAAGAGAAAAAAAGCGTCATTCGCTCGGATCGCATCACCTTCTACCGCGATACCGAAGTGATCGAGTTCGACCGCATCCAGGCCGATGGTCAAGGAATTGACAAAAAAAACTTCGACGCCAAAGAAGTGTCGCCTAAACCCTGATGCATGGGTTGGAGGGGTTTTAAGAGTTTTAAGGGTTTTACGGGCTAAATGCACCCCCCCTATAAACCCATGAAACCCCTAAAACCCTTACAACCCTTACAACCCCTCCAACCCTTACAACTCCTACAACCCTTGGCTCCTCCATGTCCCTGCTGAAGACCGAAGAGATCCGCAAAAGTTATAAAGGCCGCACCGTCGCGGATGGCGTGTCGATCCAGGTCGATGCCGGCAAAATCGTCGGTCTCCTCGGTCCCAACGGCGCCGGTAAAACCACCACCTTCTACATGGTCGTCGGCTTGGTCGAGGCCGATGCCGGCAAAATCTTCTTCGATGGCCAGGACGTCACCTCGCTGCCGATGTACAAGCGGGCTCGACTCGGCATGGGCTATCTGGCGCAAGAGCCCTCGATCTTCCGTCGCCTGACGGTGGAAGAGAATCTCCTGGCCATTCTCGAAACCCTCGACATCAGCAGCGCCGAGCGCAAGCTTCGCTCTCGCGACCTGCTCGACGAACTCGGCCTCGCCCATGTTGCCAAACAGCAGGCCATCACTCTTTCCGGCGGTGAACGCCGCCGCCTCGAAATCGCCCGCGCCCTGGTCACCTCACCGCGCTTTCTCATGCTCGACGAACCCTTCGCCGCCATCGACCCGAAAGCCGTGCAGGATGTGCAAGACATCGTCCGGCGTCTGCGCGACCGCGGCATCGCCATTCTGATCACCGACCACAGCGTCCGCGAGACTCTTGCCGTCGTCGATCACGCCTACATCATGAATGCCGGCAAGATCCTCTGCGAAGGCAGCCGCGACTTCTTGATCAACGACCAGAAAGCCCGCGACATCTACCTCGGCCCGGCCTTCGAGATCTGAGACTGGGTGGGAAGGAAGGAAGGAAGGAAGGAAGGAAGAGCTGACTGCCTCGCCACCGAGTGGCTTCGATTGATCGAAGTCACTTTCCGTCTTCACGACGCAGGATCAACAACCCTTGAGCTTGTTTCGGAGTGCTAGAGGTCGGTTTTTTTCATGCCTTCACCACCAATTTGAGGACACGAAAAAGCGTGAAGACCGGAAGTCTTCACGCCTTAGGGGGAAAGCCGCTATCTCAGCTGGCTTTGACGGCAGTGCCTTTCAGGTAGCCGACAAAGGCCAGAATCATGCCGACAAGAATGCCTGCGTAGGCACCGTAGATCTGGTATTGGACCGAGTCATGTTCAGCCGCAGGACGGAAGTACAGGTCGGTATTGAGGAAGAGCGCAAAATAAACGCCGGCGGTGTAGAAGGCGATACCGAAAATGAAAAGAAGGATTTGCATGGTCATTCGCTCCCTGTGAGGTTGTCAGATGATAATGGAACTGCGGCACTTGTCCAACAGCAGAGGCTTATTTTCTTGGCTCAACGGCGTTTTTTGTTCCTATCCTCAAAGCCAAGCAGTTGGGCCATATCGATCCGGTCGTGATCTTCAAGAAATTTCGGTACAAAGGAGTCCTTCTGCAGCAGCTGATCCATGGTCAAAACCTTGGCCGGCGGACGGTAGTCGTGCTGGGCGAGATTCTGATTGATCACCCGCCATTGTTCGAGAATGCCAAGCTTATCAAAGCGAGCCTTGCTCTTTAGGAGCCGCTCCAGTTCAGCCCTCTGGGCCTCGCCCAAGGAGCCAAAGTCTTTCTCCAAGGCACGCTGGGCGATCTTGAGTTTTTCCGGGAGTTCGTCGTCAGTGATGAAGGGATTCATAAGAGCTCAGGTTGAAGGTTGTAGTGAGAGTTGAAGGTTATGGTGAAACTCAATCCTTCAACTCAATCCGGCGGGAAGCCAAAGTTGATCAGCAGTTCGCGGACATGCTCCAGATCGCGGGCTTCCATGAGCTGGTTGCGCAGCAGGGCTGCATCGGGGAAGCCGGTGGCGTAGATCTTGTAGAAGCGACGCAGCACCTGGAAGTTCTTTTCGGCGCCCCAGTTGTCGTGGAATCGCTGCGTGTGGAACCACAGCAAGGCGAGGCGTTCGGCGGCATCCGCCGGCGGCTGCTCGGGACGGAAGAGCCAGGGGTCATGGAAGATGCCGCGTCCGATCATCACGCCTTGCAGGCCGTGTTCGGAGCATTTGGCATCGGCCTCGGCGAGACTACGGACATCGCCGTTGCCGATCACCGGGATGCCGGGGGCCACCTCATCGCGCAGACGCGCGGCGAGGCCGATCTGAGTCCAGCAGGCGAGGCCGTCGCTCTGTTGCTTCTGAGTGCGCCCGTGCAGGATCAAGGCGGCAGGGCGGACCGAGAGGATTTCGGGGATCCATTTCTCGGTGTCGTGCTGGGTGATGCCGGTGCGGGTCTTGACCGAGATCGGCAGATCGATCGCCTCCTTGCAGGCGAGGACGATTTCTTTCGCCAGCGAGGGGCTGCGGATGAGGGCCGAACAGCCGCCTTGTTTGACGATTTTCGGCACCGGGCAGCCCATGTTGATGTCGATGCCGTCGAAGCCGCGGAAGGCCTCGACCTCGCGCAAGGCTTGGGCGAATTTCTCCGGACGCGAACCCCAGATCTGGGCGACGATGCGGATGTTTTTCTGCTTCAGCAAGCGGCGTTCGGCGTCCGAAATGAAAAGGCGATGCGCCACCTTTTCGCGTCCCACCGGGTGGCAGAGGCCGTCGGTGGAGACGAACTCGGTGAACATGGCGCCGAGGCGTCCGGGCGCGGCGGTGCTGGCGACGACCTCGCGGAAGGCGGTGTCGGTGACCTCCTCCATCGGCGCGAGGCAGTGCAGGGGGGCAGTCAGGTGATTCCAGAAATTGGGCATGTAGGGATCTCGAGGAGAATTTTGTTCATGAAGGAGGATTGACTTGCCAGTGACCGCCCTTGAGCGGGCCGATGCGATGAAGGCGGCCTTGAGATTTCAGCTCTTGAATGAGCTTGTCATCCGTGCGTGCGCTGAGCTTGAGTTTTTGCGCCAATGAATCAATTGTGACATCAGGATTCAATGTGATCGATCTTAAAAGCACATTCTGATTCTTTATTTTTTTTGTTAACGTTCTTGATTTGTTTTTGTTATGAATTTTTTCTGGCGCATTTTCTGGCGCATTTTCTGATTCTGCTACGACAGGAAAGAATCTGGTGAGGAAATGGTCATGGTCGTTATTGGTGATGAATTCAGGAATGGGAGAGCCGTTGGCTTTGAGGATGCGGAGGATTTTGGGGATGCCGGTGGAGCGGCCTTCAGTAAGGTCGAGCTCCTTGAGGAATTCACCGATACGGCGATTGCGGTAGTGACGCGGCAGGGCTCGTCCTTGGCGGATGGGTGTTTGTCGCGAAGCGACAGTGTGAGAGTAGCCGGGGCTTTTAAGCCCCGGTAGCCGAGAAAAATTGATTGCCGTCGCGGCAGCGACGGAATGACGTGATGAGGATGATTCAATCAAAGAGATACTCCTCCCGATAGGCGACCCCGTGTTTTTTCAGCAATTCTCGATACTCGTCCTCAAAACTCTGCCTGAGATGATGGGCTTCTTGGCCTCGAATATACTTCGCAACCTTATCAACCTGAGAGCGGCTGACGGAGAATGCGCCGTAGCCATCCTGCCAACAGAAGCCGGCTAACTCGGGGAAGGTTTGATGGATCCAGAAAGTGCTGCAACCTTTCAGGATTTGCGCAAGGCGCGCATGACTAAGTGTGGTCGGCATGCTGACAAGCGCATGGCAATGATCCACAACGCCACCGATTTCGACAGGCATGATGCGGTTCTCTTTAGCTATGCCTGCGATATAGGCCCAAACCCGCTCCCGAGTTCCCGGCAGGAGGAGATGACGTCGCTTTTTAGTGCTGAATACCAGATGGGCGTAGAGCATGGAGTAGGTACTAGCCATATGTCGTTCTCTCCATTTGATCGCGCCTAAGGTCATCCCGTCGCTGCCGCGACGCATGATTATTTTTATCGCCAACCGGGGCTTGAAAGCCCCGGCTACTCTCACCCCGTCGCTCCGCGACGAACCACAATCGCTCCCACTCGGCAATCTGGCCGCGAAGGAGCTTATCTAGGTTGAAGGGGGGATGGAGCATTGAAGACGCGACTTCTTACAGTTTTTCCAGCCGTTTCCACGCGGCTTCCAGAGCGGGCACCCGGGCAATTTCGAAGAACTCTTCTTTGCCAGTGGACGGGGCGAGGCCTTTGGCGATGCGCTGCTGGCGGCGGGAGTAGGAGAGGAGCTGTTGCAGGGAATCGGCCCAAACGACGCTGATGCGGCGCGAGCCGTCGGCGTGGAGAATGCCCTCTTCTTCGAGGATGATGCCGATCTCGATCGACCTATCGAGCGGGATGGCGATGTTTTCGGCGGCTTCGGCGTAGAGGCGGTCGCGAGGCACGGGTTCGCGAGCGACCTTGAGCAGCAGGTCGTACTGCTTGATGACGGCGGCGGCGGCGCTGCCGACGAGAAGCGGGTGGATTCGTTCGTTCATGCCGGAGACCTTGCGGGCCATCGACAAGACGATGCGCTCCAGCCAAGGCGGCAGTTTACGCAATTCGTCGAACATGATCTGACGATTGATCGCCATCACTTCGCTGGGTTCAACCGCGACGGCGGTGGCGCTGCGCTGGTCGTGGGTGAGGGTGGCGAGTTCGCCCAGCACCGCGCCGCGGCCGCAGATGTCGAGAGTGGTGGGACGCCCGTCAACTTCCCGGCTGACTTCGATCTTGCCGGAGACGACGATGTAGGTTTCATCGCCGAATTCGCCGTCGCGAATCAACACTTCACCGCGCCGGAGTTTGCGCAGGGTGCTGAGATTGCGGCCGGACAGGTAGGAGTCGAGGCAGGCGATGAACTCGGCCACCGACTTGAAGCGATCGGCCTTGATCGGCGCCATTGAACGCAGGATGATGCTGGCGAGGGCATTGGGGATGTTATGGCCGTTCGGGGTGTCCTGCGGGTGGACAAAATCACCTTTTTCCGCCTTGCTGAGAATTTCGTCCAGCGTCCGCTGCGGATAAGGCGGGTGCAGGGCGAGGAGATGATACAGGGTCGCGCCGAGGAGGAAGATGTCCGTCTGGCGGTCGATCTTGGAAATGTCGCCCATCGCCTGCTCGGGCGAGATGTAGGCGAGGGAGCCTTTGATCGTCCCTTCCATGGTCATCTGGGCATCGCCCTCACCGGCGTGGAAATCGTGCACCCGGCCCTGGGGTGCGGCAGGTGCATCGGCTTTTTTTGCCAGGCCCCAGTCCAGCACCAGGACTTCACCAAAGGGGCCGATCATGATGTTGGCCGGCTTGATGTCGCGATGGATAATGCCGCGCGAGTGAGCGTAGGCGATGGCGTCGCAGACCTTGCGGAAAATGCTGAGAATAGTGCCCTGGGGATACTTCAGCAAGATGTCCGGATCTTTGACCTTGAGGCGGGCAATGATGTCGCCGAGAGATTCGCCATCAATCAGCTTCATGGTGTAGAAAGGCTGGCCACTGCTGGCGATTTCACCGAGGTCGTGTACCGGGATGATATTGGGGTGCTGGAGCTGGGCGGTGATCTTGGCTTCATCAAAGAAGGTCCGCAGAATCGCCGGATCATCCTTGAAGCGGTCACCGAGGATTTTCATCGCCAGGATGCGTTCGAGGACGGTGTCTTCGACGATCATCACCTGGCCCATGCCGCCGCGGCCGGCGATCGACTTGATCCGGTAGCGTCCTTGGGCATCGGCGAGGTTGGCGTGCGCCGCCGCCTGCAGGGCGTTGGGCAACTGCGCACGCGGCACCGAAACGGTACGTTCACCGGGATTGTCTGTGGGGTCGGCCATGATCGGGTCTCCGGGGGGATGAGGAACGGAAATCAGGCTTCGTCAACGACGAAGGCTTGAACCTTGCTGAGGAGGTGGGGAGGAATGCCGGCGCGGATGCGAACGCCGTCTTCTTCGTAAGTTTCTTTTTCAACCTTGCAGGCGCGATGGAGATAGGCGACGAGATCGAAGCGGTCGACCGGCACCAGGAGCTCAAAGACTTTCATTTCGTCGGCCAGCAGATCGGCCAACTCGCGAGCTAGCGCATCCATATTGAAACCGCTGTGAACGCTGACGGCGATGGCATCGGGAGCGATCTGGCGCAGGCGCATCAGCGGCAGCTCGTCGCCGTCGAGAAGGTCGACTTTATTGAGTACGGTGAGCATCCGTTTGTGCTCGGCTCCAAGCTCGGCGAGGACGCGAAGGGTGGTCTTCATGTGTTCATCGGCCTGGGGGTCGGAGGCGTCAACGACATGAACGAGGAAGTCGGCGAGGGCCGCTTCTTCGAGGGTCGACTTGAAAGCTTCGACGAGGTCGTGCGGCAAGCGGCGGATGAAGCCGACGGTGTCGGTGAGCAGCAGTTCCTGGTTGTTAGGGAGGCCGACGCGGCGGGTGGTCGGGTCGAGAGTCGCGAAGAGCTTGTCGTCAGCCAGGACTCTGGCCTGGGTGAGTCGATTGAGCAGAGTCGACTTGCCAGCGTTGGTATAGCCGACGATGGCGGCATTGGGCACCGGGCGCTTGCGGCGGGCCTTGCGCTGGGTGTCGCGTTGACCGCGAACCACGGCCAGTTCTTCCTTGAGCTTGAGAATGCGGTTTTTGACCATCCTGCGGTCGAGTTCGAGCTGCGATTCACCTTCGCCCTTCTGGTTGACGCCGCCGCCTTTCTGACGGGACAAGTGGCTCCACATGCGGGTTAGGCGGGGCAAAGAGTACTCGGCCTTGGCGAGCGACACTTGCAGGCGGGCTTCAGCACTGGTGGCGCGAGCGGCGAAGATATCGAGAATCACCTCGCGTCGGTCGATGGTGACGAGGCCGGTGACTTTCTCGATATTGCGTTGCTGGGCCGGGCTGAGTTCAGCATCGAAAACCAAGATCCCGGCACCGAGTTGCTTCGCCAGCAGATTCAGCTCTTCAAGCTTGCCGCTGCCGATGAGAAAGGCCGCCTGCGGCTGGTTCAGCTTGACGATTTGGCAGCCGACAACTTCCAATTCCATCGTCGCACAAAGCTCCGTCAGCTCTTCCAGCAGGCTCTTCGATTCTTCCGCCGATTGGCCGTGACGTTGGATTTCCACCAGATACGCTCTATTGGCTGCGACCAGACGCTCTTCTTCAGTCATGTCAGACAAGGGATTCTCCTGCTCAGGTTTCCCCGAATTTACCACCGCAAGCGGGACTTGACCTTGGCGCCAAGCCTCAGGGAAAGCACTTCCTGATAAAAATCTCGACCCGCATGACTCCGGGACTTAGGGGACAGGAGTTCACTGACTCCCACATCCCCGACTCGCTTGACCTCAAAACACTACAAATCTGGACGGCGAAAGCGGCGTTCTTTCGACAGCAGGAAGGAGCTCAAAAAGCCCCACGTGGCGCCCAGTGCGGCAGCAGCGGCTTGGGCCGTAGCGGGAACCTGATCGGCCATGAAGCCCATCGGCTTCGGCTGAAACAACAATTCCAAGACCAGCCACGTGGCGAGGATGAGTCCGACGGCGCCGGAAAACTGACCGCAATAATACTTATCCATGCGGCTGCGAGCCCAAAGAAATCCGGCGAACCCGAAGGTCAAGGGACCGAATCCGTAGCAGCTCAGCGGCCCGATATGCCAAGCTTGCAGGATAAACACCGGCAGGCCAAGACCCAGGGTCAAGACCGCGAGGTAGATTTTGCCACTGACCTGCTCGATCCGCGCCGCAAATAGACCGCCGAGACCGAGCGTCAGGGCAAAGAGCAGCGGATGGCTCTGCAGAAACAGCGGTGTGATCAGGCGCCAGGGTTGGTGCCAAGGGATGGGCACATGCTCGCGCAGGGCCGCCACATCGACCAGTCGCGGCTGCTCGGGGCTGATGTAATAAAGGCCATGCAGACGCTCCATGTGCCGCCCCCAGTCAGCCAAGGCAAAGCCGAGAGCAGCGCCGAGAAACAGAAGAAAAGTCACCGGATGCTCGCGGATCCACGACCATACCTGATCGACGGCGCTTTCCTGATTCAGCGTCGTATGCTCGGCCAAGATACTGCGGGCCGCCGCCATCAAAGGCTCGTCGACCAGGAGCTGATAGCCATCGACCCCCGGTTCGAGCCGGTGCGGGATGCCATACTGTTCCAGCAAGCGACTGATCGCCTGAGCATTTTCTTCTTTGCGGATGCTGATCAAAGCTTTCATCGCCGCCTCCGGAGCTGGGTCAAAATAACCCCGAAATGCCAAGATGGGGAGTCTTACGCCAAAGGAGGACGCTTTGTATCTGACGACAGAATTATTGCGACCGGCTCTTGTTTTTTAAGACGAAAAATTTATCCTTGCCTGATTACTAGGCGAAACTCAACCCATAAGCAGCTAAATAAATCCCCCCCCATGGGAAGCGTGATGAATTCGAATACCCCCAGTCAACTTGAGTTGCTGCAACTCAAGCAAGTGCTCGACCACCATGCCATTGTCTCAATCGCCGATGCGGACGGCAACATCACCTATGTCAACGATCACTTCTGCCGCATCTCCAAGTATTGTCGCGCTGAGCTGATCGGCAAAAATCACCGCATCGTCAACTCAGGCTATCACTCCAGGACATTCTTCCAGGAGCTCTGGGCTCATATCTGCAGCGGCCGGGTCTGGCAAGGAGAATTGATGAATCGCGCCAAGGATGGCTCGAATTACTGGGTGGCGACCACCATCATGCCTTTTATGGATGTGAGCGGCAAGCTCATTCATTATTTATCGATCCGCAACGACATCACCCAGATCAAACAGGCCACGGCCAATCTTGAAAAATTGAACCGCAAATTGCAAGAGCGGATGGATGATCTCCTCATCGAAACGCAACGAGCCGAAGCGGCCGTTAAGGCGAAGAGCCAGTTCCTGTCGAACATGAGCCATGAATTGAGGACGCCGCTGAACGGCATAATTCTCAGCGCCGAAATGCTCGTCGAAGAAGAGCTCAGCCCCCAACAAAAACACCTCGCGCGCACCTTGGTCAAAAGTGGTGAGCACCTGCTCCTTCTCGTCAACGATGTCCTGGACTACTCCAAGATCGCAGCCGGAAAAATGACTTTGAATCAAGAGCCCTTTTCCCCCGCCAGCGTCATCCAGGATATTGTCGAGCTGATGCAGCTCAGCGCGGCAACCCAAGGATTGAGCCTGAATACCCAGGTGCCGGAGAATTCCTCTCTCTGCCTCGGCGACTCCGCTCGGCTGCACCAGGTCCTCTTCAACCTCGTCGGCAATGCGATCAAATTCACCCCCGGCGGCGAAATCAAGATCAAACTGACGCAGCTGACCGGAGCTCCGACAGGCAGTCAACGTCTGCGCTTCAGCGTCCAAGACTGCGGCATCGGCATGTCGCCCGAGCTGATTTCCCGTATCGGCGAACCGTTCACCCAAGCGAATGATTCCAACACCCGCAAATTCGGCGGCACCGGCCTGGGCCTAAGCATCTGCAGGCGTCTGGTCGAGTTGATGGGCGGCCAGCTTCAGATCCAGTCACAGCTCGGCGTCGGCACGGAATTCAGCTTCACCCTCGAGTTCCCCTTGGTCGAGGCGGCGCCAGCGAAACCACGCATCGCCACAAAGGCTGAGCTCAGGCCGAAGACTCCCCTACGGCGGCTTCTGATCGTCGATGATAACCCCGCCAATGTCGATATCTTCCAGCTGGTCGCGAGAACTTTTGCCGAGCAGGTCGAAGTTGCCGAGAACGGTGCCCAAGCGGTGGCGATGGTGGCGCAGCATCCCTACGACTGCATCCTGATGGATTGCCAGATGCCGGTGATGGATGGTTGCGAAGCCACCCGCCACATCCGTCTTTTGGAAAAACAGACTGGCCGACCCCGGACCCCGATCCTCGCCGTCACCGGCCAAGTCGATGACCAAAACCAGGCTGCCTGCGCCGCTGCGGGGATGGATGGCTTTCTCTGTAAACCGCTGACGACAAAAAATCTCTGCGAGTCGATAGAGAAGTGGTGCCAATCGCGCCCCAGCGAGCCGCAAGCCAAGCCCGCAGTGATGGCCGCAATCCCCAGTGCCGCAATCCCCAGTGCCAAGCCGCCGAGCCCGCCGCTGCTCCGGCGGGTTTTGATCGTCGATGACAACGAACTCAACCTCACCCTTTTGAAGTTTATGTTGAAACGCCTGGCTCAAGACGTGGATCTCGCCAAAGATGGTTCCCAAGCTCTTGAGAAATTCACTCAACATCCCTACGATTGCATCCTGATGGACTGCCAAATGCCGGTGATGGACGGCTACGAAGCCACCCGGCGCATTCGCGAGCTGGAAGCCTTGACGAGTCAGAGGCGAACCCCCATCCTGGCCGTCACCGGCAATGCCAGTGACGAAAACCGGGACGACTGTAGGGCGGCGGGCATGGATGACTTCATGAGCAAGCCGATCGCCTCAAGTGTGCTGATGGCGAAACTGGTGCTTTGGTGTCCTTCGACTTGAGACCTCAAGGCAGGGTGTTCCAAGTAGCTTGCAGCGGCGGTAGCAAGCACTTTCCTTGTTGGGCATTCAGCCATAGATCGAGATCCGCGATCAGATCTTCAGCCTTGGCATAACGGGACTCCGGCCGTTTTTTCAAGAGACGTTCAAGAATGAGCTGGAGGGCGACGGGGAAATTCGGGAAGATCTTGATCGGCTCTTCCGGGTTTTTCTCTTGCACCATGAAGCCGAGGGCCGCCAGACTGATCGCAATGAAGGGCTTGAAACCGAGCCAAAGTTCATAGGCGAGAACGCCCAGAGAATAGAGGTCGGCGCGATGATCGACCTTGGGACAGGAGAAGCCTTCCGGCGACAGATAGTAGGGGGTGCCGACAATGTGATTCGTCGTCGTTAAAGTTGAGTTCGGAAGCTGGGCGACACCAAAATCCGTCAGCTTTACCGTCCAATCTGGTGCAGGCCCGACTAGGCAATTCTCCGGTTTGACATCGCGGTGGATGACCTCGATGGCATGGGTCGCGGCGAGGGCGGAGGCGAGATCGCGGATGATGCGCACCTTGGTGATCAAGTTTACATGAGGGGAATCGATGAGCTTATTTAAAGGCGTCCCGTCGAAATACTCCATCACCAAATAGGGGATGTTCTCTTCATGAGCGAAGCCGTACTCGAAGACCTTGATGATGTTGGGGTGGTTCAGCCGAGACGCCGACTCAGCTTCACGGAAAAACCGCTCAAGCGCTTCGCCATTGTTCTGGCTTAGCTCCTGTTTGATCACCTTGATGGCCCGCGTCTCGCCCTCTTTTTTACTGAGCAGGACCAAGCCCATTTGTCCTTCGCCCAGGGTTTTGACGATGTCATAACCGGCGATATGCCGCGAAGAGCTTCGCGGCATCGGAATGGTTAAAGGCTCAGACGCGTGTTTGTGCTCAATGGCGGACTTGACCAGCTGGATGAGCGACTTGATGTCCACCGGTTTGCGGATGTAATCGAAGGCCCCCATTTTCATCGCTTGGACCGCAGTGTTGACACTCGGCGCATGGGTCATCAAAAGAACTTCCACCTTCGGATTGAGGTGCTTGACGGAATACAGAAGTTCCATCCCAGTCTCCCCAGTCAGCATGACATCGGTAAGCACCAGATCGACAGGCCGCTGATTAATCATATCGACCACCTCGTGAGTCGAGGGGATGACACAGATCTCCATCCCCTCATCTTCAAGTGCCGTCTTGATTTGAGCCCGCAGGGTCTCTTCGGATTCCAGTAAGAGAATCAAAGCTTTGCTGGGAAGATTTGGATTTTCGACATTCACGTGAGGTCCTTGTGTCTTGGTTGTTTAAAAGTCACAGCATTTTTTATGCCATGCCCCGATAAAAAACATCTGGGCTTGGCGCAAGCAGAGTAAAGTTCCCAAGAAATTCCTCCGAACTATCGTGACAGCTGGAGGCCTAGATGATTTTCACCGATTTAGCGGCATTTTAGCTGCATGAAGAATTCATCCACAAAAGCCGCCTGGCTGGCGCAGAAAGAACGCGGCAGTCTCTGGGGTATCCGTTTTCTCGCCTGGGTGCTGCGCCACGCCGGCGAGCGGGTCTGTCGCGTCGTCATGATTTTCCCGGTGACTTGGTTCTGCCTCTTTCCCGGCAAAGGTGGAGCCGCTTCGTCTCTCTTCCTCAAACGGGCCCGCGCAGCAGGCGCGCCGGTGCCGCGATTCTTCCCGGTCTGCCGCCACTTCTGGGACTTCTCTTGCTCTCTGCTCGAAAAATTCGCGTATTGGACCGGCTGTCGCGACACCAGCCAAGTTGACTTCCCTGGCCGCAGCGAGCTGAGAGCCGCCGTCGAGGCCGGTCAGGGCGGCTTGATCATCGGGGCTCATTATGGCAATCTCGAAGGCATGCGAGCTCTCTCCGGTAGCATTCCCGGGCTGCGTATGTTCGTCTTCATTGAGCACGGCCACGCGGCCAAATACAGCGCTATCCTGCGCCAGTCCGGCGGCAGTGAGCTCAGCCATTGCCGCCTCATCAGTTCAGCGGAGGTCGACCCCAGCCTCGCCTCGGAATTGCTCGACCATGTCCAATCCGGTGGCTTCATCATCCTCCTCGCCGACCGCGCCGCTCCCGGCGGCGGCGGCGGACGCGTCCAAGAAAAATTCCTCGGCGACGAAGTCTCACTCCCCGACGGCCCGTGGCGGCTGGCGCAATTGCTCCGTTGCCCTCTCTGGACGAGTTTCTGCCTGCGTCGCGGCGACCGTCATCTGGTGCAGTTGGAGCGCCTGTCAGACCCCCTGGCCCGCCGCGACGGCGGCGCCTCGGCGGCCATCGCCCGCCGCCTCTGGCTGCAACGCCTCGAAAACCTGGTCCTCGAGGATCCGCTCCAGTGGTACAACTTTTTTGATTTCTGGAATGAAGAGAAAGCCTAGACTCATGTTGCAGGATAGGTATATCTTTAGACAGCCAAACTGAAGTCTTTAGGAATTCTTTATGCCCCCGATGACTGTCTCCCACGCCATGAGCACCGCCCTGATCACGGTGGAAATGGACTTCACCCTCGATGTCATTGAGCAGATCATGATCAAACGCCAAATCGGCCATGTCCTCGTCGTCGAACAAAGCAAATTGGTCGGCATCATCTCCGATAGCGATGTGAAGAAGCAGATTTCTCCGCGCTCCCACAGCGATCTCGCCACCACGGCGGAGCAACGTCTTCTTCTCACCAAGGCGCACCAGTTCATGAGTCGGCAACCGATCATCATCAGCCCCGAGGCGACGATCCTCGAAGCTCTAAATCTGCTTCTCAATCATCACATCCATGCGCTGCCCGTGGTCGACCACGGCCGTCTCGTCGGTATCATCACCGATGGCGATCTCCTGCGCGCCTTCCGCTTCCATCTCGAGCACGAGGATAAGAAATGAATGAGCTCGAACAACTTCGTCACGACGACACCGCCCGCCTGATCTTCCTGCGCGACAGCGATGAAGCGACCCTGATCACCGCCGCTTTGTTTTATTTCCGCCAGGGCGACACCCTGCGCGCCCTGCTCGATGAAGGACATGTCACCGCAGCCCGTCACGAGGATCTTGAGTCCTGCTTGCATTTCTGTTGCTCCTGCCTTCATGCCGCCGGCGAACGCCGAATGCAAATCATTGAAGCCAGTGAAGGAGAGGAGCGTCAGCGTCTTTTCCAGAAGCTCAATAACGAGGCGAAATTCTTCGCCCGATCCCTCGACGCCGCCGAGTCGCTCGTGCCGCAACTGGCTCGCTGCAGCAAAGAAGAGCTGATCGACACCGCCATCTTCGGCGCCCAAGCCTTTGCCGGTGGCAACCCGGCTATCGAAATGAACCCGGCAACCGCTGAAGCCAAGCGCCTCGACGCCTTTGACCTAGCGATGCGCTCCTTGCACCAGCTCAGCCGCGATTAAACGGCAGTTTTTGACCACGAAAGACACGTAGCACACGAAAAGACATCAGCCGCAGAAGACGCAGCCTAAACTCATTCTGCTGGATTTTCGTGTCTTTCGTGGTAGGCCTGAAGCTTTTCAGCTTCAATCAGCGCCCGAATTCCTTCCACGCCGCCGCTGTGGTTTTGCCGGCAAAAGGCCGGGATTCGACATGGCCATCGCCAAACAGCAATAGGATTGAGCCGGGAGTGAATTCCGGACGTAGGAAAGCGAGGGCGGAATTGGAATTATTGACAGCCGCCCAGCCATCACCTGCTTTCCAAAGCGGCACGATATCGGCCTTACCCTTGCCGAAATCCTCAATTGAGCCGAGGGGGAAGCCGTTATCCGGGACATCGGTCAGCGCGATGTCGATCCCCAGCTCAGCCACTGCAGGGAAAGTCACCGATACGCCGTCAGAGAAGTAGGAATGTTGGCACAAGGCCATCTGCTTGAGCTTGTTTTTGGCGTCCTTGATTTGCTCGACATTGAGAGCTTTATAGCGATTTAGATCAAATTTAGCCAAGGCTTCCCGCAGACTCTCGCTGACCTCCGGATCGGTGGCTTTGTCAAGCGCGGCCTTGAGCTCGCCGACAGCGCTTTTATCGAAGGTATTGAGTTCTTTGCGGGCCTGGCGGCGTTCCTTCGGCGTGCCGCTAGCGATGAGGGTGCAGAGCTCATCGATCTTCTTCTGCTTTTCCGGATCGATTTGGACCGGTTTAGCCTCTTCCTTGCCGGCTTTTTCCGGCGCCGGGATTTTCAGCACCTGGCCAATCGTCATCCTGGTCGCATCGAAACCAGGGTTGGCCGCGAGTAGCTGCTGCAGCGTAATGCCTTTGGCCGTCGCAATTTTTTCCGGGACATCTCCAGTCTGGACGATGTAGTCACTGATTTCAGCGGCGCTGGCGGCGCAGCAGAGAAGAAGAGCGGCGGCGAAGGATTTGATCATGGGGGTCTCCGGGCGATGAGGGTGTGAATCAATCTACGACCGAAGAGGAGCTGAAAGCAAAGAGTGGGAGTGATTGAATTCCGACAAAAATCCCCCGGCACCTGTCGGCACCGGGGGATTTTGATCAGGCTCGATCTTACAACTTGTCGAGCTCGTCCTTGAGGATCTGCTGGAGCATACCGGGGTTGGCCTTGCCCTTCGACATCTTCATCACTTGACCGACGAGGAATTGCACCGCGGCAGCTTTGCCTTCTTTGTATTCGGCGACCGCTTTCGGGTTGGCGGCGATGGCTTGGCGGGCGAACTCAGAAATGGCGCCGGTGTCGCTGACCTGGACCAGACCTTTTTCTTCGACGATGACCTTGGGGTCCTTGCCGGAGATCATCATTTCGGCGAAGACGGTCTGGCCGATTTTCGACGAGATGACGCCGTCTTCCATCAGCTTGACCATTTGGCCGAGCTGGGCCGGTTTGACCTTGCACTCGGCGAGGGTCTGGCCGGCGGCGGCGAGGTCGCGGAACATCAGGTTCATCATGATGTTGGCGATGCCTTTGCCGGCAGTGGGCGCGACGGCGGCGGCGGCGAGGAAGTAGTCGCAGGTCTCTTTCTCGAGGGTCAAAACGTGGGCATCGTAGTCGGAGACGCCGTATTCGCTGGTCATCTTCTCGCGGATCTTCTGCGGCGTGAGCGGCAGAGTGGCGCGAACCTTGTCGACCTGCTCCTTGGGCAGGTACAGGGGCGGCAGGTCGGGCTCGGGGAAGTAGCGGTAGTCGTCGGCGGTCTCTTTGGTCCGCATGAAGACGGTTTCCTGCGCGGCGTCGTCCCAGCGGCGAGTTTCCTGGCGGATGGTGCCACCGGCGCGGTAGATCGCCGATTGACGCTCGATCTCGTGGTTGATTGAGAGCCAGATATGGCGGGTCGAGTTGAGGTTTTTGATCTCGATCTTGGTGCCGAATTGCTCACGACCTTTGGGGCGGACGGAGATGTTGACATCGCAACGGAACTGGCCCTTCTCCTGATCGCAGTCGGAGACGCCGCCGTAGCGCATGATCTGCTGCAGGGAGAGGACGTAGGCGTAGGCTTCGTCGGCGGAGCGCATGTCGGGGCGCGACACGGTTTCCATCAGCGGGATGCCCGCGCGGTTGTAGTCGACGTGGGAGAAGCCTTTGTAGTGGGTCGACTTGCCGACGTCTTCTTCGAGGTGGATGCGTTCGAGGCCGATGTAGCGCGGGGTGATCGGCTGTTCCGACAGGCCCTTGCCGCCGATGGGAATGCGTCCGTCGAGGCAGATCGGCAGGTCGAATTGGGTGATCTGGTAGTTCTTCGGCATATCGGGGTAGTAGTAGGACTTGCGGTCGAACTTCGAGTGTTCGGCGATGGTGCAGTCAGTCATCAAGCCGGCGACAATCATCTGGTGCACCGCTTCGGCGTTGATGCGGGGCATGACGCCGGGCTGGGCGGTGCAGATCGGGCAGGTGTTGGTGTTGGGTTCTTCGCCGCTGGTGTTGCGGCAAGAGCAGAACATCTTGGACTGGCTGCGGCACTGGATGTGGATTTCCAGGCCGATGACGGGTTCGAATTCCATATGGAGATTTTCCTGAATTTGATGCGGTTTCGAGCCCGCCAATCTAGCACGACTTGGCGCAAGGGGAAGCGCGAGGAAAGAGCGGATTCGACAGCCATTCTTTGAAGAGAACTTCGGCATTTGCTCCGCCGCCGACAAAATATCACCCGGTCTCGCGGCGTTGCAGTGTCGACCGCACATCCCCAAAGCCCAGGAGTCACCCCATGCTCAAGTCCCACCTCGCCATCTGCTTTTTTCTCGCCTTGAGCGCCAGCTCCTTCGCCAAAGAAGACCGCAACGCCGTGGTCGAACGGGCCAAAGGCGTGATGGAGATCCTGAAGAACTCCGACAAGAACAAAGACGGTCAACTGGCCCAGAAAGAACTCATCGGCCACGCCGATCTCACCGGCTTCGACACCGATGGCGACGGCACCTTATCTAAAACCGAATACAGCGCCGCCAAGACCGAGCTCGACGACCGGATCACCGGCATGGACAAAAAGAAAGAAAAAGCGGCCAAGAAGAAAAAACAGGAAGAGAAGAAGAAGCAGGAAGTGAAGCCGGGAGAAGAGAAGAAAGACGACGCCAAGCCAAGCGAGAAAAAGGTCTGAATTCGCCAAGTTTTCAGGCTCTCGCCGCTGCAATATCGCTAGGCAAATAGAAAAAGTGGCTCTGATTTTGCCTCTCCCTCTTGCACCCTGAAAATCATTGAGCTATCTTTTGATAGCCACAGGAGTTTCAGCTCATGGGAAGCAACTACAAGCACAGTATCAACACCCAGACGCTCGACGAATCGACCCGGGTCTTCATCCATGTCTGGGTGCATTTTGACTGGGAGCTTTTCCTGACGCCACAGGAACGCGCCTGG
>JAYTMY010000079.1:0-4575 GCA_043748535.1 Lentisphaeraceae bacterium
AGAGCGGGTTTACCTCGTCCATCCGAGCCGCCACTTCTTCTTGGGTCAACTTCTTTCCGGGATTGTGCACCACGGCGTGGAAATGGGTCCCCATCACATCGAGTCCAAGAAGCCAGATTCCGCTGCAATAGAATCGATTGCGAAGTGTGATGGCTTCGGACTCGCGAGCCGCATCGTCGAGACGGATGCCGTCGATGAAGTGGTTGAACAGGTGAACGCTGCCGAGCTTTGCGGCGGCTTCCATATTTTCGGGCTCGGTGCTTTTGCGGCGCATGGGGTGAACTCCTTGACAGCTTGTCAGGAAGCTAATTTCCATTCGTATTATGTCAATTGATTTTAGTGTAATCATTCGCTATTTTTGATTCGGTCGGTGAGGCAATTCGTTACCGCAGCTTCCGTGGTCTTGGTGACGACATCGTAGCGGAAGAGCGACTGCTGCGGACTGACGCTTTGGCGCAGGCCCATGAGATAGGCCGTCGTCTGCAAGTTGCTGTGGCATATTTGTGCCGGCCATTTGGCTGCGGTGGTCTTGAAGTCGACCACCACCAAGTGCCCCTGATGAGCGGGGAATGAAGAATCCTTGATGAACTCTCTTGCCGGGACTGCTGCACTCCGTGCGGTGGTTTTTCGTCCCCAGCAGCCCAGGCAAAAAAGCTGGAGCAGCCGACATCGCACGGAGTGCGGCGGACCCAGCAACAATCAGCTGCAAATACTGGGGTTTGCGCAAGGAGATCATTTTTCTAGACATAAGCAAGCCTATCACCCGGCAATCTCCCTCGCCATTTTTCGCCCTTGCGCCTATACTCGGAGCAAGAAAGCAAAATACCGGAGTCTTATACCGTGAAGAAGTCCTCAAAAGCCGCTGCCCCCGCCGCAGCTCATGGCCTGTCAGACGCTCAGCTCGACGCTCTGCTGTCTTGCCGCCTCGAAGATCCTCATCACCTTCTCGGCTTACATAGCGATGATAACGGCCCCCTGCTCCGCGTTTTTGATCCCCATGCGACCTCCGTCGCCGCCGACTTCGGTCACGGCCACGAAGAACTCAGCAAGGTCCACCCCGATGGTCTCTTCATCCTCTCCCGCCCGGTCGACAAGGCGAAAGAAATCAACTATGAGCTGATCTCCAGCTACGGCGATACCAGTGTCCGCCGTCACGACCCCTATTCCTTTGCTCCGACTCTGAGCAGCTTCGATCTGCACCTGATCAACACCGCTGACCACCGCCGCCTCTACGATGTCCTCGGTGCACGCCTCCACGAAGTCAAAGGCGTCAAAGGGGTCCGCTGCGTCCTCTGGGCCCCTAACGCCGCCCGCGTCTCGGTGATCGGCAACTTCAACTCTTGGGACGGCCGCCGCCATATGATGCGCAAGCTCATCGGCAGCCTTGGCCTGTGGGAGCTCTTCATCCCCGGCCTCGCCATCGGCGAATACTACAAATTCGAGATTCGCACCGCGGCCGGCCAGGTCATCCACAAGCAGGACCCGCTCGCCCTCGCCTGCGAGCTTCGCCCCGGCACCTCCGGCATCATCAGCGACTTGTCGAAGATCCGCTGGAACGACGACGAATGGATGAACGCCCGCGCCACTGCCGAGCCGCTGAAATCACCAGTTTCGATCTATGAAGTCCACCTCGGTTCCTGGGGTGGCCCCGGCGTCTCCTCGCGTCCCGGCGAATTCCCCGGCTACCGCGAACTTGGCCGTGCCCTCGCCCGCTACTGCCGCGACCAAGGCTTCACCCATATCGAACTGATGCCGATCACCGAACACCCCTTCGACTTGAGCTGGGGCTACCAGACCACCGGCTACTTCGCCCCGACCTCGCGCTTCGGCACGCCCGAGGACTTCGCCTGGTTCGTCGACCACTTGCACCAGAATGGCATCGGCGTCATTCTCGACTGGGTCCCGGCTCACTTCCCCACCGATGAATTCGCTCTTGGCAAGTTCGACGGCAGCTCCCTCTACGAGCACGATAACCAGGAAGAAGGCTACCACCCCGACTGGAATACCTACATCTTCAACTACGGCCGCGCCGAAGTCGCCAACTTCCTCCTCGCCTCCGCCCTCTTTTGGCTCAAGGAATACCACATCGACGGCCTGCGCGTCGACGCCGTCGCCTCGATGCTCTACCGCGACTACTCTCGTGAAAACGGCGCCTGGCGTCCCAATATCCACGGTGGTCGCGAGAACTACGAAGCCATCGCCTTCATGCGCCGCCTCAACGAAGTCTGCCACGGCGAAGCACCAGGATGTATGGTCATCGCCGAAGAGTCCACCGCCTTCGCCAAGGTGTCGCGTCCGGTCTATGACGGCGGCCTCGGCTACACCCTGAAGTGGAACATGGGTTGGATGCACGACACCCTGAAATACTTCGGTATCGACCCGGTCTTCCGCAAGTATCACCAGAACCAGGTCACCTTCTCCCTCGTCTACGCTTTCCACGAGAACTTCTGTCTCCCCCTGTCGCACGACGAAGTGGTGCACGGCAAAGGCTCCCTGATCAACCGCATGCCCGGCGACACCTGGCAGAAATTCGCCAACTTGCGCTGCCTCTACGCCTACATGTTCGCTCACCCGGGCAAGAAGCTCCTCTTCATGGGCGCCGAGATCGCCCAGTGGCACGAATGGAACAGCCACACCAGCCTCGACTGGGCCACCCTGCGCAACGAGATGCATGCCGGCGTCCACAAGCTCACCGCCGCCCTTAACGCCGTCTACAAAAGCGAACCCGCCCTCTACACCGAGGACTTCAGCCACGACGGCTTCGCCTGGATCGACTGCGCCGACTGGGAGAAGTCGATCATCTCCTTCCAGCGCATCGCTACCGACGGCACCCCCTTGGTTTGCATCTGCAACCTGACCCCCGAACCGCGCCGCAATTACCGCCTCGGGCTGCCCGCCGCCGGCAACTGGAAGGTCCTGCTCGACACCGACGAAGCTCGCTTCGGCGGCTCCGGCCACTGCGCTCACCAGAAATCAGTCCAGGCCGACACCACTCCCGAACACGGCCTGCCGGCCTCCGGAGTGATGGATCTGCCTCCCCTGTCGGTGCTCTGGCTGAAGCGGGGTTGAGCTCGTAGTTAATTAAGAATTAAGAATGATGAGTTAGGCAGGGATCTACTGAGGTGAGAGTCGACGATTGACCCCCCTCATGAAACTCCTCTGCCAGCTCGGAAATCTCACTTCCGCCGCAGCCTGCCCTGGCTCGGCGGTTTTTTACTTGACGTCGTCCTGCTGTTTGCTTTGGCCTCCAAAACCTTTAGATGCCAAAAGCCTAGACACGAACGCCTTCATCCCCGAGCTGAAGAAACAAGGCAAGCACCCCTGAGCTCAAAGGCCTCAAGCAGGTGCTAAAATATTCTTGGGATTCTGCCCAATGAGGCTTGACGGTGGTGGAGATGGCGGTATTCTAGCGGCCCAACCGAGCGGAAAGGTGACAGAGTGGTTTAATGTACTCGCCTGGAAAGCGTGGGTACTCGTAAGGGTACCGAGGGTTCGAATCCCTCCCTTTCCGCCAATTTTTTCTTGACAGGGCCCGATATTTTCGGGCCCTGTTTTTTTTCTTGGATCACTCCGAATCAAGCACCAGTGAGCTCGAGACAGCACGAATTGCCGGTTTTTGTGTTCTTTGTGCCAGTTGTGGCCAGCGACTCCGGCCTCGCTTTTTCGTCTCTTCGAGTGATACAGATAGTTTTTTTCGTTTTCATCTCGTTTTCCTACATGTCGAGCCCTGCGATGTCGGGATTAGCGACTGAGTGGACCGGAGTTGGGGGTGATTTTGCGAGTGACACAAGTCTGGCATTGCAGTTGCGACGCGCTTCATATGATTGTCCCATGCTGTGTTGCCAACGAAATCCCCTGGAGGCCCTCCGTGAAAAGCGAACATATCAACCCCTGCATTGAAGCGACCATTCAGACCTACAAGACCATGCTGAAGGTGACGCCGGTACGATCCGGCGATTTGGCGGTGAAAATGGGGGTCTTTGATGTCACTGACATCACCGGTGTCATCGGTCTTTCCGGCACCGTCAAAGGCGCCATGATGTTGACCATGGAGAAAGCCGTCGCCTGCAAAACCGTCGGTTCATTCCTCGAGAAAGAGATTCCCGAAGTTGATGACGAAGTTCTCGATGGCATCGGCGAAATTCTCAACATCATTGCCGGTGCTGCTGCGGCGAAACTTTCCGGCTACAAGATTCAGCTCGGTCTGCCGACGGTCTTGCAGGGTAAAGATCAGCGGATGTTCGCCAACATTGCGACGCCATGGATCATCATTCCCATGAACGCCCCTGGTGCCGGGCGGTTTGACATCGCCATCACCATGGACGAAGGCTAGACTTATGGAAGCGGCGCTGCGACAGCAAGTCGTCAACGCCTTCACCCAAGCGACGGCGGATACCTTTTCGTCGATGATTGGGGTCAAGGTTTTGCGGGCGGAGCCATGTCCGCCGCTGCAGCAAGCCGCCTTCAATCATCTTCAAGATGTGTATTCGCCGAGTCTTCAGGCCAGTGTGTCGCTGCGGACAGGAGCGGACACTGGCTTGGTTTTGGCGGGTCGTTTTCTTGGCGAAGCACCGG
>JAYTMY010000080.1:0-11070 GCA_043748535.1 Lentisphaeraceae bacterium
ACCCTCGCGGGTCCGCAGTTACGGGGTTACTCTGCCGGGTCTTCGGCAGGGAGCGGACTTGAACCGCTCGGACAGCGCGCCTTCACAGGCGCGCATCACCGACCCGCTTCGGGGTCGAACAAGCAGCTCAAGGATCAACCCACAAACTTCCCGGTAGAGCCGAAAAAATGGGAAAAGAGCTCTAACTCTGTGCCCTCTGTCCCTCGGTGGTGAATTCTCGGACCTGCTCAGCTCCCGCACAAATGCAACATCTTTTGTTGCAATTGAACGAGTGGGAGACGATTAAGCGGGGCCGCTCCCGATAGCACGCTACGCAGCGGCCCTCTTTTCGCTGACCGAAGGACCTTGCTACAGTCCAACTCAAGCTGGATCACTTGCGATAGGCGCTGTGCTCGCGGCGTCTTTCCGAAGTCCACCACTCGGCGGTGTTCTCGGAAACCAATTCGTAGAGGGTCGCTTGTTTGCCTTCGGCGCGGCGGAGGATGCGCCCAAGACGTTGGACGTGTTCGCGGGTCGAACCGGAGCCGGAGACGACGACGCCGACCGAGGCTTCCGGGACGTCGACACCTTCGTTGAGAACCTTCGAGGTCGTGATCACCGGCCATTCGCCGGAGCGGAATTTCTCGAGCATGGTTTTGCGTTCGCCGGGGCGGGTGTGGTGGGTCAGCACCGGCACCAGGAAGGCGCGGCCAATGGCGTAGGCGGTGTCGTTATCTGCCGTGAAAATGATGATCCTCTCGCCACGATGATCTTGGAAAATTCGCCGCAGTTGCCGCATCTTGCCGCGTCCGCCACGGGCGATGCGGCGCTGTTCGAGCCAGGCCTGGAAGACCTCGCGGCCTTCGGGACGGCGGGCGCAAAGAGCGATGAATTGGCCCCAGCCGTTGGCATTGGAAAAGCTGATGCCGTTGTCACGGATGAATTCCAGGTAGCGAGCGCGGCAGCTGGTGTAGCGTTCCATCTCGTCGTCATCCAGCGGCGCGATCAGGCGGATGGTGCTGTAGGGCGACAGGATGCTGCCGGAAATCTGGTCGATTTCAAGGCGATAGGCGAGCGGCCCGGCGAAGCGATTGAGCAGCTCGTGACCGCCGTCGCTGCGTTCTGGCGTGGCGGTGAGTCCGAGGCGGAAAGGGGCGAGCGACATGGTGGCGGCGAGGCGGGTCCGAGGGGAGGGGAGATGGTGGCATTCGTCGAAGACCAGGAGGCCAAAATAATTGCCCATCTGCTCCATCATCAAAGCGGCGGAATCGTAAGTGGCGACGGTCAGTTCGCGGCGGTCCTTGAAACCTCCGCCGAGGGCGCCGACGTCGCGGCCGAAAACTTCTTGCAGCTGGCGTTGCCATTGGTGCATCAGGTCGATGGTTGGCACCATCACCAAAGTCGGCCGCTTGGTCATCGCGATGGCGAGGAAGGCGACGAGGGATTTGCCGGCGCCGGTGGGCAGCACCACGGTGCCGCGTCGTCCCTGCGCTTTCCAGGCGGCGATCGATTCTTCCTGGTGTTTTCGCGGCGGCGGAATTTTCGGTTCGCCGAAGTCCACCGGCTCCCAGGTTTTGGCGAGATCTTTGAACTCAAACTTGCCGTGCAAAGCGCGGACGATGGCGGCGTAATCAAGAGCTTCGGCACGGAACTTCTTGACCCGCGGATCCCAGGTGACCAGACCCTCGAGCGGCCCCGGCGCTTTATCGGCCAAGCCTTCGACCAAGAGGGTGCCTTTGTCAAAACTGAGGGTGATCATGGATTTCCAAAACCTGGGGTGGATGTGTTGCGTCACACCTTAAAGCCGGATTCCCCATTCACCACGGAATTCCCCGCAGATCAAAACTTCCGTGTCCTCCGTGCTTTCCGTGGTGAATGATGATTTCAGGGGTTTTTCCGCTGCAATTCCACTTGGCGGATCTTCCATTCCCGGGCACTGAGCAGGTATTGATGAAGCTGTTCCGCCTGGAGTGGATTGAGCTTCGATTTGCGGTTCATCTCGGGGAGTAGCTTGGCCCATTCCGCCGGGGTGTAATCGTCCACCGCTTCGAGACTGTGGCAACTGGCGCAGCGATTCAGGTAGACCTGGCGGCCGCTGCTCAAGGAGCTGATCTCGCCGCTCATCGCGGGCACTACTGGCGGCGCGATTTCGGCTAAAGTGCGGCAGCCGCCGAGCAGAAGCCCGGCGGCTGACAGGAAGGCAGTGATGCCTCGCGACATTTTAGAAGCTGATGCCGAAGATCATCCGGCTCATCCATTCCGCTTTGCCTTCGACGTCGGTGATTTCATTCTTGACGCTGAGGGCCATCCAGGTGCCGCCGCCAAATTTGAACTGGGCGACCGGGCCGAGATAGACGACGTTCTCGCCGCGCTCTTCCCAGTGGTGCTCCCATTCGACTTCGTGCAGAGCTTCCAGGCCGAGAGAGAATTTCGGGCTGAAGCTGTAGCTGGCGCCCAAGGCTTGGCCGAGGACGTCGACTTCTTCTTCGCCGCCGTCACCTTCGCGCTCATATTCGTAAATGCCGTTCCAGTTCAGGGTCCAGTCGCCGATATCCTTGGTCAGCAGGAGCTTGAATTCGAGGGCGCTGAAGTCGCCATCAAAGCCATCGTCGCCGAAATCGCTCTTGGCTTCGCCGTAAAGCGCGATGCCGAGATCTTCTTGGGTGGCGTTCTGCAAGACGTAGATCGATTCGATGGCCAGGTCCTTGAATTCCAGGCCGTCGTTTTCGACCGTGCGGCCGTCTTGGTAGCGGGAGTCGTAATAAAGCGCCATGCGCCATTTGTCGGTGATGCTGTATTCGACTTCCGTGCGCAGGTCGAGGCGGTCGAACTTGCTGTCTTTGTTGCGCTTGTTGGTCTTCCAGGTGACCCATTGTTCCAATTCAACGGTGCCGGCGGCGGTTTCGCGGGCTTCATAGCCATCGGTGAACTTCCGTTCGTTGGCGTGCAGCGACAGGCTCGCAAAGCTGAGGAGGGAGGCGGCTAAGAGCATCTTTTTCATGTCGGTTTCCTTGTGTTGTTGAGATAGTATCACATCTATAATGCAATTGAGTCTCAATACATCAAGCTAAGTCGCGCAACAAAATTCATGAAAAAATCATCGACGTCCGCCATCCTCGCGGATCAAGAGTTCCTGCCATCAGTCAGAAAACTGAGACCTCCGAGCAAGCTTGGCGGATCTTGAATTTTTCTTGCGGATTACGCTCGATGGGTTATCTTGCGGCCCCTTTCTCTCGCAGCCACCGGAAACACCGTCCATGAAGCATTTCATCGCCCTGACACTTATACTTGCTTGCGCCGCCCGCGGCGAATCGCTGCAGGAAGCGGTTGCCCGAGGTTTGCAGGCGCACCCTGCGGTGAAGTCTGCCGACAAAAAAGCGGAAGCGGCTGACGCCCGTATCGGGACAGCGCGCGGCGAATTGCTCCCCTCGCTCGACTTGAAAGGCGAATATGGCCACAGCGACGAGCGCAGCACCCTGTTCCAGGATGCCGCTCCCGGCCGCGCCGCCGAGGTGCAGACCAACAGTTCGGCCCTGCGCCGCACCGGCACCTTGACCATGACCCAGCTGCTCTACAAATGGGGCATGCTCGAAGGCGTCGCCAGCGCCCGTTCGACCAAGGCGCAGAAGGAAATGGAGGCCCGCGCCTCTCGCGAAGACCTCGCCAGCCGCATCGTCAAAACCTATCTCGACGTCGATAAAAACCGCGAGTTCATCCGTCTTGCCGAAGAGAACGTGATCAAGCACCAGGAGATTCTGAAGACGGTGCAGACCCGTTTCCAGCAGAAGCTCGCCAACGGTGCCGACGTCTCCCAGGTGGAAGGCCGTCTCGCTCTCGCCCAAGCTCAACTTGAGCGCGAAAAAGCCCTCATCCCGGCCTATGAAGCTGCCTATCAGGAGGCGGTCTGCGCGCCGCCGTCTGCAGAGATGACCCTGCCGGTCTTTCCTCCCAACATCTTCCCCGCCGATCTCGGCCTTGCCTTCGAAGGCGCCAAAACCAGTCACCCCCTGCTGCTTGCCGACGGCCACGCCATCGACGCCGCCAATCACAGCCTGAGCAGCAGCGACGGCCGCTTCCTGCCGCAGTTCAGCCTGCAGCTCAGCGCCAGCGCCAGCGACAGGTCCCGCGGCGATGATACCGAAAGCAAATCCGCCTCGGCCTTTGTGGTGATGGATTGGAACCTCTTCCGCGGTGGTGCCCACCACCACGACCGGATCAGCCAGCTCTGCGAAATCGACGCCTTGGATGACACCCGCCGCGATCACGTTGAGCAGATCCGCCGCGACCTCGCTGGCGTCTGGCACCAGCGCCGCGCCGTCAACATCGAATACGGCTTCTACGAGAAAAACGCCGCCTCGGCCCAGCAGACCGCCGATGCCTTTGGCGAGCAATATCGCCTCGGCCAGCGCACTCTTTTCGACCTCCTCAACGCCAAGGCCGAGGTCTTCCAAGCCAAGCTGCGGATCAGCGAATCGAATCACTCGCGCATCCAAGCTGAAATGGATGTTCTCTACCGCATGGGTTCCCTGGTTCAAACCATCGCCCCTGCCGCTGTCAAAACGACCCAGCCCTGAATCCCCCCGGAGCTCTGATTTCTCATGAAAAGCCTCGCTTTCGCCCTCGGCCTCTTCTGCATCGCCGCCGACACCGCTCCCACCGCCACTTACGAGGGCATCACCCGCCCGAGCTCGGACATCAGCATGGCCTTTGCCCGTCCCGGCATCATTTCTGAAATCAATGTCAAAGAAGGCGACACCGTCAGCAAGGGCCAGGTCCTGGCCAAGCAGAACAGCTCGGTGGAAGCCGCCAAGCTGCTGCAATATCAGAAAGCTCAGAGCAGCACCAGCCTGCTCGATAAAGCCGTCGCCGAACTCGAGCAGAAGAAGAAAGACGTCGTCCACATGGAAGACGCCCTGAAGCAGAAAGCCTGCACCGAAAAAGAAGTCGAATACGCCCGCCTCGACGTCCGCAAAGCCGAGCTTGAAGCTCAGAAGGCGCAGCAGGATCTCGACATGGCCGGTCTCCAAGCGAAAGAAGTCGAAGCGACGATCCGCCAGATGAGCCTCGTCGCCACGGTCAACGGCATCGCCGAACATGTTGATATCGACGCCGGCGAATCGCCGGAATCGGGCAAAGAAGCGATTCGCCTGGTGTGCATCGATCCGCTTTGGGTTGAAGTGCCGATCCCGGCCCGCATCGCCGCCAAATTGAAAACCGGCGCCAAGCTGAAAGTCCTTTTCGGCGAAGGCGACAAAACTCGCGAAGCCAGCGTCATCTTCGTCTCGCCGGTCGCCGACTCCGCCTCGGAATTGGTCCGGGTCAAGGCCCAGATCGACAACAAAGAGCTTCGCCCGGTCGGTGAACGGGTCCGCGTCGAGGTTCTGCCGTGAGCACGAACCCGCCCCTTCCCGAGCAGAAAGCCCAAGTCAAGGCGAGCCCCGCGCCGATCCCGCCCAAGCCGGATGCCGCCAAGGCCGCGCCAAAGGTCGAAGCCGGCAGCACCCTCAGCGCCCCCGCACTTGCCGCAGCTGCGCCCGCTCCGGTCATCGCCTACCCCCAGCTCGAAGCCTTGCGCCAGTTCGCCGGCAATCCCAAGGACTACCTCGGCATCCTGCTGGAATTCGTCGCCGCGGTCCGCAAGGTCGACGGCGCCCTCTTCATCAAGATCGGTGCCGAAGGCGCCACCGTCGCCCACCGCTGGACCGGCGGCGGCACCTCCTGGCTCATGCCTCTCGAACCGGCCGTCCTCGAAAAAGCCATGCAAGTGATGAAAATGCGCCGCCCAGTGCAGCTCGCCATCGGCGACGGCCAGGCCCGTTCCTACGCCGACATCCGCGGCTTCGCCGACCCCCGCCGCGGCATCGTCCTCGCCCTCATCAGCCGCAACCCCTTCCTCGGTCCCCAGGACGGCGGCGACTGGCTCCTCGACTACGCCTCGGGCCTGCTCGACCACTACGAAGCCCGCATGACCCTCGCCAACCGGACCCAGGCGATGGAGCGGATGAAACACGTCTTCAACACCTTCGTCGAAGTCAACCGCCAGGAACACTTTGCCGGTCTCTCCCTCGCCTTCTGCAACAAGATCGCGGTCGAGTGGAACTGCGAACGAGTCAGCCTCGGCCTCGCCAAGGGCCGCAACGTCCAGGTCAAATCGATCAGCATGACCGAGAACTTCACCCGCAAGATGAAGCTCGTCCTCGATCTCGAATCGGCGATGGAAGAAGCCTTTGACCAGGACCGCGAAGTGATCTTCCCGGCCCTCCGCGACGCCCCCTACTCGTCGCGTTTCCACGAAGAATTCTCGAAGGCCCACGGCCATGTCTCGGTCCTCACCTTGCCCCTTCGCGATCGCGACAAGGTGCTCGGCGTCGTCCTCCTCGAACGCTCGAAGGACAACCCGATCACCCCCAAAGATGTCGAAACCCTTCGCCTCGCCTGCGACCTGGTGACGCCGCGCCTGGTCGACCTGAAGCGCACCGACGGCTTCCTCCGCCGCCGCTGGGCCGAGCTCCGCGATCGCCCCCTCGAAACCCTTCTCGGTCCGAAGTATTCCGCCGTCAAATTCACCCTCATCGTCGTCGCCCTGGTGATCGGCTTCTTCGCCTTCTACAAAACCACCTTCCAGCCGGAAGCCAAGTTCCGCATCGAGGTCAGCGACCGCATCGACATCGTGTCGCCGGAAAAAGGCGTCCTCCAGAAGGTTTATTTCAAGCCTGGCGACAAGGTTAAGAAAGGCGATCTCCTGGTCGAGATCGACGGTCGCGAGATCTTCGAGAAGGTGCAATCGCTGCGCTACGAGATGATCTCCTTCGAGAAAGAGGCCAGCGTCGCCCGTGAAAAGGGCAAATACGCCGAGATCCAGCTCGCCGAAGCCAAGCTCGACAAGAGCCGCCATGAATACCAGCTCAATCAGCTCAAGCTCAATCGCCTGAAGATCTACGCCCCGATCGACGGCGTCATCATCTCCGAAGAAGACCTCAGCCGCCTCTCCAACCCCTCGGTGGATGTCGGCCAATCGCTCTTCACCATCGGCTCACCCGCCAAGATGGAGGCCATCCTTGAGGTCAACGAAGGCGAAATCACTTACCTGAAACTGGGCCAGAAAGGCGAGCTGTCGACCATGGCCTACCCCGATCGTCACATCGCCTTCGAGGTCACCTCGATCAGCCCGATCGCAGCGGTGAAAAATCAGGACAACAGCTTCCGCGTCAAAGGCAAAATCGACACGACGATGACCGACGCCGGCTCCATCACCTGGCTTAAGCCGGGTATGGAAGGCGTCGCTCGCGTCGATGCCAGCGAAGAGCTTCTGATCTGGATCTGGACCCGCAAAGGGATCAACTGGCTGCGCAGCAAGTTGTGGATCTGACCCATGCGTGAAAACACCTACCACGAGTCCTGGTACAAGGTCGAGGCGATGCGCGTCCGCCTGTCGCCAGGCCTCGAAGTCGTCCGCCAGAAATACCGCAAGCAGATCTGGTTTGTCATTCAGGACCGCGGCAACAACAGCTTCTTCCGGGTCAACAGCAGCGGCTGGTACTTCGTTTCGCTGCTCGACGGCCGCCGCAGCATCGGCGAAGCGTGGAACCTGGCCTCCGAATGCCTTGGCGACGCCGCCCCGACCCAGCCCGAGGCGATCCGCATCCTCGGCCAGCTCTTCAACAACAACCTGCTGCTTTCCGATATCCCGCCCGACGTCGCCGAGTTGCTTCGCCGCTACGATTCCCGCGTCTCCCGGCAGATCAAAACCTACCTGAAGAACATTCTCTTCGCTAAGATCCCGCTCTTCGACCCGGACGAAGTGCTCGAGCGCGGCGCCGGCCTGGCTCGGATCTTCTTCTCCAAAACCTGGGTCATTGCCGCCAGCCTTGCCGCGCTCTTTACCCTTTTTCTCCTGCTTGAACACAGCAGCAAATTGATGTCGGAAAGCGAGGGGATGTTCTCCCCCGGCAACCTCTTCATCATGTACATCATCTTCACCGTTTCCAAACTGGTGCACGAGTTCAGCCACGGCTTCGCCTGCAAGATCCTCGGCCAGGCCAACGGCCGGCAGGGAGAGGTCCACTCCATGGGCGTCAACCTGATGATGCTCACCCCGATCCCCTATGTCGACTGCTCCAGCTCCTGGGCCCTCAAATCGAAGTGGCAGCGCGCCCTGATCGCCGGCGCCGGCATGTACGCCGAACTGCACCTCGCCTTGATCGCCGCCTTCATCTGGATGGGTAGCCCCGACCAGTCACTCGCTCACACCATTGCCTACAACGTCATGTTCGTCTGCTCGGTCACCACCGTCCTCTTCAACGTCAACCCCTTGATGCGCTTCGACGGCTATTACATCCTCGCCGACTTGATGGAGACGCCCAACCTCGCCACCCGCTCCAACAAGTTCTTCTTCGATACCTTGAAGCGCACTGTCCTCGGCTGCACCAAGCTGCCGCCGCCCACCGGCGACCGCGTCGAAAAAGCCTTGTTCCTGACCTACCCGCCGGCGGCATTTATCATGCGCCTGACCATCTTCGGCAGCATCTTCTTCACTCTCTACACCGTCCTGCCCCTGCTCGGCCTCTTCATGGGCGCCTGCTGGCTCTTCGGCATGCTGATCAAGCCGATCTGGAGTTACTTCAGCTATCTCCGCAAATCGCCGGAATTGCGCGACTGCCGCGGCCGCGCCTGGCTGGTCACTGCCGCCGCCGTCATCGGTCTGAGCATCCTCCTCGGCGGTATTGAAGTGCCCGACCGGATCCGCGTCGACGGCGTCGCCGAACCTCTCGATTACGCCGAAATCCACATGCTCAGCGATGGCTTTGTCGACGGCTTCCAGCCCGATGCCAGCCCGGTTAGTGGCGGCGCCGCCCTGCTGCGCGCCTCCAACCCCGATCTCGAGGCCGAGCTGAAGAGCACCGAAGCCAAGGTGTTGGAGCTCAAGGTGGAGCGCAATATCGCCTTCGAAAAAGACCTCTCCAAGGCCCAGATTCTCGATGACCAGATCGCCTTCTATAAAGGCCGCTGCGACGAACTCAAAAGCCGCCTCAAGGACCTCGTCATTGCCGCCCCCTTCGATGGCTTCTGGATGTTGCCGGACGACACCGTCAACCTGCAAGGGCGGTATTTCCAGAAGGGTCAAAAAGTCGGTGCCGTCTCATCGCGGAAAATCCTCATCCGCGGCGTTGCCACCCAGGAGCAGGCTGGGCGCCTCAATGATGAATTCCAAGTCAACGGAGCCTGTAAATTCCGGGTTCGTGGCGCGCCCGATCTATTCAGCGAAGGCACGGTGGTGAAAATCCTCCCGGCCGGGGTCGAGAAACTCCCCTCCGCCTCCCTCGGCTTTGGCGGCGGCGGCGATGTTGCGGTCGACCAGCAGGAGAAATCCGGCACCAAGACGATGGAGCGCCACTTCGAGATCCACGTCGCCCCGAACGAGGCAAAGACCTGGCTCATGCCCGGCCAACGCATCAGCCTGCAGCTCGACATGGAGAAAAAACCCGCCGCCCAGTTGCTCTACCTGTGGGTCCGCCAGATCTTCCTGAAGAACTTCCATAGCTGAGTCAGGACTTCATGGCTTGTCGTTGATTCTTCCACGGAAAATACGGCGAGCAAGGAAAGAACCACAAGGGCATTTTGGCGGCTTTGTCGCGCTTGCGGAAAGCGCAAGAGATTTGCGGCGATTTTGGCGATGCTGGAATTCGATGTAGCTCCCCACTGAGCTCGCCGCCGGCATCCTGCTGGCTGTGTTCTGCCGCTCTGCCGCTCATCGCTCATCGCTCCTCGCTCCTCGTGGCTCGACCATCCCTGGTCGAGTTTGTTCCCTGGCACCTAGGGTTTCGGGAGCGGATTTGCCTCCTTCTTTTTGCCTGCAAGCGGACTTGCGCATTGCGCAATCTAGAGCTATCTTTAGTTAGTCATAGGAGTTTCTGCTTATGAGTATTTGGTATAAAAGCAGCTTCAATACCCAGCACTGCACTGAGGCCACCCGCATGTTTTTGCATGTGTGGATACATTTTGATTGGGAACTTTTCCTCAGTGAAACCGAGCGGAAATGGGTCGAAAACTACCTGCGTGGACGCTTCCGAGCCTCGGGGTTCCAGGTGTTCACCGACTACATCTACAACACCCACCTGCATCTCGGCCTAGGGGCAAGCGGACGCCAACTCAGCCCCGAAGAGCTGCAACGCGAGTGGGACGCTGAGCTCTTCGGGCCTTTGAAGAGCCATGCCCGCATCGAATGGCTTTGCCGGGCCGGAGCCGAGCTGCCGAAGCTGATGAAAAGCATCTTCGTGGCGATGGTCAAGAAATTCAACAAGAAAATCCGTCCCGGACGCAAGGGCACCATGCTGGCTCGCTCCTACGAGGCGCGCAGAATTGAGGACGAATTCCTCGCCGAATGCGGCGGCGATCCGGTCCGAGCCCTCGGCACCTTGGTCAGCTACACTGAATGCCAAGGCAGCGACGGCGGCACTGCTATCACACCATACGACGACAAGAACTCCCGCATCGGCGATTTCACTCGCACCGGCAACAACCAATTCCGCAGCCAGGAAGAAGCGCAAAACGCCTTGCAGCACTTTGTCGGTGAAGCGGAGATCAAAAAATTCAAAGCTCGCATCGAGACCGATAAAAACAGCCCGAATTTCATCCAGCTCTACTTCGCCACCGTCGCCGACAACTGCGTCATCCGTTCCACCAAAAACGCCTTGGCCAACTACGCCAAACGAAAGAATCTCAAGGCCGACGACCCCGAGCTTTTGCGCATCACGCAACGGCTTATGGATCTCGTCACCCAAGCGCGTGAAAGCCGCGACAGCAGCGCCCTGCGGGCCGAGATGAAGACCTTCACCGACAAACACCGCCATCTCCGGCGCATCTATTACTGGCTCGCCGAACTCATCGACTTCATCGCCCGCGAGGGTCGACCGCGACCTCCCCCGGAAATCCCGAAGACCAGCGCCGCCTAAAACGCTGCGTGTTTTCTCTTTGAAAAAGCCCCCGGTTTCGACCGGAGGCTTTCTCGTGTAATGATTTGAGCTGAAATGGCGGGTTTTATGGAGATTTTGGCGGGGATCGGGCGAATAAGAGGCGCGGACAAGGAAGTCA
>JAYTMY010000081.1:0-25768 GCA_043748535.1 Lentisphaeraceae bacterium
GCCGCCAAGATAGGCCAAGGCCTTGGCGTGTCCAATCAACACAAATAAAAAGGAAGTTCCGGCTCCATAAAATCAGCCTCTCTGCGGCAACCGGGAGACTGAGATCAGGAACTCCTGACTTCCGAGTGGAATTGAGGACGATTTTATTTCGGCCTGCATCCCTCCAACTGAGCTTGGTACCTGCGTCGCTTCGCGACGAGCAACTCAAACTTGATTCGGCATGATACAGGTCGATCATTTCTCCCCGCCGTGATTAATCCCCGGCGCCTTAAGATCCGCCCGAGACAGTGTTTTTTGCCGCAAGCACGGGTATTGTCGACAATGAAGCCGTCGCCACGGCGTTTGAGAAGCTAAAGGAAAAGTCATGTCGGAAGAACCTCAGCCCCCCCATCCGGCATCGAGCAGCGTCACGCCGGCACCTGCCGACACTGCTGCCCCCAAGTCATCCGCCGCAAGCTCCCAGTCCACCGCCTCGGTCCCGCCGCCGGACGCAACGCCGACGAGTCTCCCGCCCCTCCCCTTCGATCTCGAATTCACCGATGGCACTCTTCAGGGTCGCCACCTGCCCTTCCACCATGTCAGCATCGTCACCATCGGCCGCAGCACTTCGAACGTGGTGATGATCCGCGTTGATGGCGTCTCCGCCCGCCATCTGGTGATCGAATGGAGGGAGAAGGAGTGGATCCTTTTCGACTGTCACTCGACCAATGGCGTCAAGGTCAACGGCGAACGCCTCGTCGACCACCGCAGTCTCCGCGACGGCGACGTCCTGCGCTTCGCCGGCAACACTTGCTGCTTCCATTGCGTCGCCGCGCCAGCCTCCCCGCCGCCACCTGCCGTCAGCCTCCTCCGCCAGAAACTGAGTGTCGGACGGCGCAGCGAATTTCACTTCCCGCAGAAGGCCTTCGACGGCCTCAGTGTCGAAGATCGCCATGCCTTGGAATCCGCCCTCGCGGCTCGTCAGCAGGCCCGCCTGCGCGAAGAACGCCGCAGCCGCCGCTTCCTCAACGCCCTGCTGCTATGCTTCCTCCTCAGCCCCATCGCTCTCTGGCTCAATCGCGACCGCCTGGCGCCGTATTTCGCCCAGCCGGCAGAGAAGCCAGCCGCCAAACAGCTGGCGCCGCCGCCCTCACCCAAGCCAGATTGGCAAGCGGCCCAATTAAGCCCCGAGCCGGCCGCCACGATCAGCATCAGCGATCAGCCAAATGCCCTCGCACAGCTCATCCCCTGCACTTCCGAACCAGCGGGGGCGACGGTGGAAATCAATGGCGCCGTCGTCGGCATCACCCCGGTCAACTTGAGTCCGCTGGCTGGCCCGCCGCAAGAAGTCAGCCTTCTCCTCAGCGGCTACCTGCCGAAACGCTTCCTGCTCGACCCCACGGACCCGCAAGCCCGCCACTTCCATCTCAAGCCCGCCCCCGGCACCCTCATACTGCAAAGCGAACCGGGCGGCGCCAGCGTCCTCATCGGTGGCCAATTGATCGGCGAAACCCCCATGGTCATGCCCGATCAGGGCTTCCGACGCCATGAATTCATCTTCCGTAAAACCGGCTTCGAAGATGCCTCCTACAACGTCATTCTGACCCCGGAAAAACCCCACAGCCTGATGTCCCACCGCTTCGTCAGCAACACTGCCACCGTCACCCTCAAAACCCGCCCAGGACGCTGCGTCGTCGCCATCGACGGCGCCATCGTCGGCGAGACCCTTCTCGACCCCGCAGGCGAAGGCTGGTCGCTGCCCCTCGACATCGCCCGGTTGCTGCCCGGCAGCCACGAAGTCCGCATCCGTCCCCTCGGCGGCGACATGGAATTCAAGAAGAAGATCGAGCTCAAGCCGAAGGAGAAACTGCCTCTCGAAATCGAGGGTTGGATCATCGACACCATGGTGCAGCTCCGCGACACCAAAAAGGTCTATGGCATGCTTCTCAAACGCAGTGCCGACGGCTCGGTCATCCTCGCTGAAGCCCCCGGAAAATCGAGCACCTACGCCGCCGGCACCATCCTCGAAGTGAGCAAAGGCTCCATCGCCGACAAATACGGCTTCAGCCGCGGCATCGAGGTCAAACGCGACCGCTTCGAAGACCTGCTCGTCACCATCTGGAACCCGGTGGGTAGCGACTACCGCGACAAGCTCCCCAAGGCAGAAAAAATGAAGCCTATGACAGCCTCCGAGGTCAGTGACGATTTCAAGGCCCTGACCCTCGCGGAGGCCGCCACCAAATACCGCAACAAAGCCGTCTTCCTCAGCGGCACGGTCACCGCCGTCCGCCAAGGCGGCGACTTCGTCAGCCTCAGCCTCGACAACCGCTGCGAGCTGTATTTCCGCGCCGACGAAGCCCTCGCCGCCCGCCTCCTCAAGACCCTCGGCAAGGAGATCAATGCCAGCGGCTTCTGCCTCGGCTTCCGCGGCCTCGATCGCCTCGTCGTCGCCGAATGCTCGATGCCGTGAAAAACTAGGTTGAAAGGTTGAAAGGTTGAAAGGCGAGCAGCCGAGCTGCAAGAAGCAATGACCTAAGATTCAGTTTTCCCTTTCAACCTTTCAACCTTTCAACCTTTCAACCACTATGGCCTCATGGAAAAACTCTTTCACATCGCCGCCGACGACGGCCAGCCCCTACAGCTCAATTGGCTGGAGGGTCGACAGGACCGCCCGGTGCTGGTCTTCTTCTGTGGCTTCCAAAGCAACTTCGCCGGCGAAAAAGCCGTCTGCGTCGCCGAGTTCGCCCGCCGCAACGGCCTTGCCTGCCTGCGCTTCGATTATCGCGGCCACGGCGGCAGCGGCGGTGACTTCAATGACTACACCCCGGAAGACTGGCTCGCCGACGCCATCGACGCCATCGCCACCATCGGCGATCGTCCTCTGATCCTGGTCGGTTCCAGCATGGGCGCTTGGCTCGCCATGCATGCCGGCCTTCGCCTCCCGGCCGCACGCCTCGCCGGACTGATCACTATCGCCGCCGCCACCGATTTTCCGACCCGCATCATGGAGCCGAATCTCGGCCCCCAAGAACGCGAACAACTCGCCAGTCAGGGCTGGTTCTTCCGCCCCAGTCCCTACGGCGGCGCCCGCATCAACCAAACCATGCTCGCCGCCGGCCGCCGCATGGAAATCCTCGGTGCTCCCATCGCCATCCACTGCCCGGTCCGCCTCCTCCACGGCAACGCCGACAAAACCGTCCCCTGGCAGGTCTCCGCCGAAACCCTCGCCGCCCTCGAATCCAACGATGCCCGCCTCATCCTGATCAAAAACGCCGATCACCGCCTCAGCGACCCGGCTTCGCTCGAGCTCATCGAAAAGTGCTTGGAAGAGATTTTGCGATAGACGCAAAATCACGACAGACAAACGCCGCGATGTTGGCTAAACATCGCGGCGTTTTCTGATATCAGATTCTTACTTGAACACTTCCCGGGCATCCGCGAGGACGCCGGCGAGGGCGCTGGCGGCGGCGGAGGCGGGGCTCATCAAGATGGTGCGGCCGGTGGAGGAACCCTGGCGGCCCTTGAAGTTGCGGTTCGAGGTCGAAGCGCAGAGCTGGTCGCCTTCAAGACGATCGGGGTTCATCGCCAGGCACATCGAGCAGCCGGCTTCACGGAATTGGAAGCCGCGCTCGACGAAGAGCTTGTCGAGACCCATCGAAATGAGGTCTTTTTTGACCTGTTCGGAACCGGGAACGATCAGGGCAGTGACGTGCGAGGCGACCTTGCCGTTGTTTTTCTTCAGCAGACGGGCCACTTCCTCGAAGTCGCTCAAGCGGGCGTTGGTGCAGGAGCCGATGAAGACGACGTCGACCTTCTTGCCGAGCAAGGGCTGGCCTTCGGCGAACTTCATGTATTCATAGGCTTCGCGGTAGAGCGGCTTTTCGGCCTCGGGCGCGTTGGCGATGATGGGCAAGGGCTGGCTGACGCCGACCGATTGCGCCGGGGTGATGCCCCAGGTCATCATCGGCTCGATGTCGGCAGCGTCGTATTTGACCACGTCGTCGTAGCTGGCGTCGGCGTCGGAGCGGATCGAATTCCAATAGGTCAGAGCCTTGTCCCAGGCCTCGGCCTTGGGGGCGCTGGGACGGCCTTTCATGTAGTCGTAGGTGGTCTGGTCGGGATTGACGTAGCCAATGCGGGCGCCGCCTTCGATGGCCATGTTGCAGACGGTCATGCGCTCGTCCATGCTCATCGCCTCGAAGGCGGTGCCGGCGAACTCGTAGCAGTAGCCGACGCCGCCGTTGACGCCGAGCTTGTTGATGATGTAGAGGACGACGTCCTTGGCGTAGACGCCGGGGCGGAGCTTGCCGTTGACTTCGATGCGGCGGACCTTGAGCTTGGAGACCGACAGGGTCTGGGTGGCGAGGACGTCGCGCACTTGCGAGGTGCCGATGCCGAAGGCGAGCGAACCGAAGGCGCCGTGGGTGGAGGTGTGCGAGTCGCCGCAGCAGATGGTCATGCCGGGCTGGGTCAGGCCGAGCTCGGGGGCGATGATGTGGACGATGCCCTGCTTGCCGGAGCCGGCGTTATGGAAGACGATGCCGTGTTCACGGGTGTTCTTCTCGAGAGCCTGGAACATCTCTTCGGCCTGGGAATCCTTGAGCGGGCGGATCTGCGAGTCGGTGGGGATGATGTGGTCGACGGTGGCGACGGTGCGATCGGGATAAAGGACGCTCCAGCCGCGGTCCTTGAGCATTTCGAAGGCCTGGGGCGAGGTGACCTCGTGGATCATGTGCAGGCCCATCATCAGCTGGTATTGGCCGGACGGCAGGCGGGTCACGGTGTGCAGGTCGAAGACTTTGTCGTAGAGGTTTTTGCCCATGATGGAGGAATCCTTGTCGTATGTGTTGTGAAAAATTGTGCTCAACGCGGCAGGATTTTGATATCGTCGCCGTTCTTGACGATGGTGCTCATCCATTCATCCTGCGGGATCTGGCGGCCGTTGATGGTGACCTGGGCGCAGCCGGGTTTGCCGATGTCGTAGCCGGAGAAAAGAACGAGAAAAGCGACGGGGCCGGAGGAGCCGCTGGCGGGGGCGCCGTTGACGCTCATTTCGACCCGCGGCGAGGCGGGATCGAGGCGGTGCGCACCGAACATGGCGGCGCTGGCGGGGCTGATCGGATTGACGCCCCATGATGGACTGGACGACTTGGATTTCTTGGCCATGATTTAACCTCCGGGAGCGGCGATGACGATATCGAGTCGGCTGCCGTCTTTGAGGACGGTTTCGGCCCAGATTTGGCGGGGCACGACTTCACCATCGAGAGCCGCCGCGAGGCCACGGCGCGAGCTGTCGATGCCCTGCGCGGCGAGGACGGCGGCGAGAGTGACGCCTCGGGCATGTGACAGCACTTGGCCGTTGATCTTGATCTGGATGATGGACACGGTGGGCTTCCTCGAATTTGCGGGCCTACAATAGTGCGCTTCAAGGGGTGGCCAAGACATTGAGGTCGCATTCGTCCGAGAATTCGCTGACGGGATGTCACCTTGCCATGTCGCGGCGTCCCGTTATCTTCTGTCTCACGTTCCGAGATCTCAGCGATGATGAAACACTCAAGGAGGCTGCTTTGAATAAAGAAGTCAATTGGCTCTGCTACCTGGCCATCGAGCACAATCTAGTTCAACGCGAGAGCATCGAAGCCTTGGTGGCGATTTGCGATCCCGACACCGAGCTCATGCCTTTCGCCCAGGCACTCCTCGACAATCACTTCATCACCGATGTCGGCATCTTGCAGCAGTTGCTGGAAAGCGCCAGCGTTGCCACCCATGAACACGGCACCAGCCCGGAGGAGTTCGGCACGCCGGCTCCAGCCCCAGCCCCCGTTCCTGCCGCACGCAGTGTCGGCGCCCTTCCCGCCCAAGCGGCTCCGGTGGCCCGGCAAGCGGCGCCGAGCGGCGGCTACCCCTTCAACATTGACGGTTTTCCCGACCTCTCCAAGGCTGAAAACGCCAGTGAAGAGGAATGCCGGGTGCTGATCACCCAGTTTCTCCGCCATGCTCGCCGCAACGGCTCCAGCGACGCCCATATTTCCGCTCTCGCCCAGCCTTTTGTCCGACATTTCGGCCAAATTTTTCTCCTCGCCAATCAGCCCATCCTCAGCGCCGAGGCAGCCAGAAAACTCAACCTCTGCCTGCTCAATGAACGCCAACTCGCCGAGTTCAACGAAAAGCGCGATCTCGACCACTGCTGCAGCTTCACCAAAACCGAACGCTACCGCACCAACGTGATGTTTCATAACGACGGGGTCGAAGGCAGCTACCGCATCATCGCCGATCGCATCATGACCCTGTCGGAACTCGGCTTCGAACAGCCCGAGATTCTGGAAAAGTTGACCACCTACCACCAAGGCCTGATCCTGATCACTGGCCCGGCCAGCTCCGGCAAAACCACCACCTTGGCCGCCTTGGTGGAACTGATCAATAAAAACCGCCACGACCACATCATCACGGTGGAAGACCCGGTCGAAATCCTCATCCCGTCGAAGAACTGCAACGTCAGTCAGCGCGAGCTCGGCAGCGGCACCTTGAGCTTCCCCAACGCCCTGAAAGCGGCCCTGCGTGAAGACCCGGATATCATCATTCTCGGCGAAATGCGCGACATGGAAACCATCGAAATGGGCATCTCCGCCGCGGAGACCGGCCACTTGGTCATCGGCACTTTGAACACCAACAGCGCCGCCGCCACTCTCGACCGTCTCCTCGATGTCTTTCCCGCCGACCAACAGTCGCAAATCCGCGCCATGCTCGCCGAAAGTCTTCGCGGCGTCATCTGCCAAACCCTCGTGCCGAGCAAAGACAACAAAAAACTCCTGATGGTGCCCGAAATCCTGATCAGCAATATCGCCGTCATCAACTTGATCCGCACCAACAAAACGGCGCAGCTCAACTCGGTTATCGAAACGGGCAGTAAACAAGGCATGATGCTGCGCGAAGACAGCTTCATGCGCCGCTATCTGCAAGGTCAAGTTTCCGCCGACACAGCCCTCCGATTCGTCTTCAATGACATCAAACGCCAGCAGATCAAATCCGCCGAAGGCATGAACTGATCACGAGCACTTTTCAACCAAGGACCTCACCATGGCTAAAATCGATGAATTCCTGCGCTACATGGCGGAAAATGGCGGTAGCGACCTGCACTTGCAAAGCAATCATAAACCCAAGGTCCGCAAAAGCGGCAACCTGACCGACATCCCCGGCTTTGATGTCATCACGCCGGAGGCCATGACCCCGATCCTGCGGGAAATCTGCCCTGACCTCAAGTGGCAGCATTATGAAAAAAATCTCGACCTTGACTTTGCTTATGAAATCAAGGGGCTGTCACGCTTCCGCGTCAACTACATGCGCACCGTCGAAGGCATGGGTGCGGTGATGCGGACCATTCCAACCAAGATCATGACTCTCGAACAACTCAAGCTTCCCGATGTGTTCAAAGAAGTCGCATCGCAAACCTCAGGTTTAGTCTTGGTCACCGGCCCCACCGGCTCCGGCAAGTCGACCACCTTGGCGGCGATGATCAACTACATCAACGAAAACATGAACAAGCACATCGTCACCATCGAGGACCCGCTCGAATTCGTTCACCCGAACAAAAAATGCATCATCGTGCAACGCGAAGTGCACGACCATACCAAGTCGTTCAACGCCGCTCTGAAGGGCGCCATGCGGGCTGACCCGGATATCATTCTGGTCGGTGAAATGCGCGACCCGGAAACCATCTCGCTCGCCCTCTCCTGCGCCGCCATGGGCCTGCTCGTCTTCGGCACGCTGCACACCAACAACGCACCCAAGACCATCGACCGCATCATCGGTGCCTTCCCGGCCAAGGACCAGCCACAGATCCGCGCCATGCTCGGCGGCACCCTCAAAACCATCATCTCCCAGCTCCTCTGCAAAACCATCGATGGCAAACGCTGCGCCTCGCACGAAATCCTGCTCTATCACGCCGCCTTGCCCAGCCTGATCCGCGAAGGCCAGCTCAATGCCATCCGCGGCATCATCGAAGCCGGCCGCAAACAAGGCATGAAAAGCATGGACTCCGACCTCATGCAGCTCTACAAAGAAAAACGCATCTCAGGCGAAGAAGCCTACATGAAAGCGGCGGAGAAATCCCTCTTCGAAGCCTTCCTCCCGGCCGACTTCTTCACCAAGCACTAAGCCCGATTGCGGCAAGCGCAAAAATTTGGCGATGATGGAATTCGTAATTCCTCATCGCCCGATATCGTGATATCGATGCAGCTCCCCACTGGGCTCGCCGGCATCCTGCCGGCTGTGCTCTGCCGCTCATCGCTCGTAAAGGAGCGCGGCCATCTTGGCCGTGAACATGACAGGCGAGACGCCTGCCCTCCTTTTTTTTCACAATCCGGCGTCAGCCGTCAGCGGTCAGATGTCCCATCGTCGCTCGACCATCCCTGGTCGAGGGCCGCTCTTGCCCTAAGTCGGCCATCTTAGAGAGGCTTAGGTTTGGCTAAAAACTCTCGCAACGCGGGCGATCGAGGATGACTTTCATCGCCAGGGAACGGCGGACATGAAGGTTATCGCGCATCATCGCCGGGCTGACCAGAAGCGGTGCCACGGCATGGCGGCGGGCGGCACTCAAAGCGCGAGCCCGTTGCGGCGGCGGCGCTGCCGGACGCTGCACGATGCCGCGCGGCTTCTCGATCACTTTGGCTTTCGGCTTGGGCGGGGCGGCTTCCTGTTTGCGGCGTCTTGGCACTGGCTTCGGCTCAGGGGCTTCATCAGGCTCAAAATCAGGTGCCCCGGCCTTCTTCTGCAAAAGCTGCAGAATCAAGCCGCCGACCATGATGATGATGCCCATGATGACATCACCGCCGAGGGCGCCAAAAAGCGGTTTCATTGCCATGGCAGCGGCCCTCCGAGATTATTTCGCCGACTTGTCTTCTTCGCCGGAAATCGTCTGACGCATCCGGGTGTCGGCCTTGAGGTTTTCGAGGCGATAGTAGTCGAGAATGCCGATGTTGCCATCGCGCAGAGCGGCCGACATGGCGAGAGGAACTTGAGCTTGGGCCTCGGTGACCTTGGCCTGCATTTCCTGGACCTTGGCGAGCATTTCCTGCTCGAGAGCGACGGCTGCGGCGCGGCGCATTTCGGCTTGGGCCTCGGCGACGCGTTTATCGGCTTCGGCCTGGTCGCACTGCAGGCGGGCGCCGATGTTTTCGCCGACGTCGATGTCGGCGATGTCGATCGACAGGATTTCATAGGCGGTGCCGGAGTGCAGGCCTTTGGCCAGCACGGTCTTGGAGATGCGGTCGGGGTTTTCCAGAACCAGCTTGTGGCTGTCGGAGGAGCCGATGGTGGTGACGATGCCTTCACCGACGCGGGCAATGATGGTTTCTTCGCCGGCGCCGCCAATGAGTTTGTCGATGCTGGTGCGGACGGTGACGCGCGCCTTGACCTTCAGCTGGATGCCGTCTTTGGCGACGGCGTCGATGGTCTGGCGTCCAGAGGCGGGATTGGGGCAGTCGATAACCTTCGGCAAAACGCTCATCTTCACCGCTTCGAAGACATCGCGTCCGGCGAGGTCGATGGCGCAGGCCTTGGGATAGTCGAGGCGGATGCTGGCGTTATTGGCCGCGATCAGCGCGTTGATGACGTTGAGGACGTCGCCGCCTTGCAGATAGTGGCGTTCCAGCTCATCCAAGCTGATGTCCATTTGCGATTTGCGCGCCTGGATGTAGGCCAGGACGATGAGCTTCGGGTTGACGTTGCGCAGACGCATCATCACCAAGTTGAAGGGGCCGACATAGGCACCCGACGACCAGGCCTGCAGGTACAGGCTGATGAAGCTGAAGCCGAAGGTGAGCAAGATGAGCCCGCCGACAATCAGTACAATGAAGGCGATGACGCCGGCCCATTGCGGAATATCAACCGCCAAGATGAAAAAATTATTCATGTCTCATTCAACTCCTTGTTTTGATTTCAGTTTCAAAGTGCGCTTGGACTATACTCGACAAATGATCTCAACCAAACACTGGCGTCGAGAGATATTTATCCCCGCGGTCGCAAACGATGAAGACGATGACGCCTTCCTGCAGTTCTTGCGCAAGCCGGACCGCCGCGGAAGCCGTACCGCCGCTGCTGATGCCGGCAAAGATGCCTTCTTCACGGCAGAGGCGGCGGGCGAAATGCTCCGCTTCGGCCTGGGAGATGTCCATCACTCGATCGACGCGTTTGGCGTCGTAGACCTTGGGGAGATATTCCGTCGGCCAGCGGCGGATGCCGGGGATGTTCGAGCCTTCGGTGGGCTGGCAGCCGACGATCTGGACGGCGGGATTTTTCTCTTTCAGAAAGCGCGACGTGCCCATGATCGTGCCGGTGGTGCCCATGGAGGAGACGAAGTGGGTGATCCGGCTGTTGGTGTCGCGCCAGATTTCCGGGCCGGTGCTGCGGTAGTGGGCATCGGGATTGTCCGGATTGGAAAATTGATCGAGCATGATGCAGCCACCGCGGGCGACCAGCTCGCGAGCGTGGTCGATGGTGCCTTCCATGCCGCGTTCGCGGGGGGTGAGGGTGACGGTGGCGCCGTAAGCGCGCATGGTGGCGACTCGTTCGGGCGTGGCGCTGGCTGGCATCACCAGTTCGAGTTCGATACCTTTCAGGCAGGCGATCATCGCCAGCGCGATGCCGGTGTTGCCCGAAGTCGGCTCGACGATGCGGACTCCCGGCTTGATCAGGCCGCGGCGTTCGGCGCCTTCGATCATCGCTTTTGCCGCACGGTCCTTGACGCTGCCGCCGGGACTATTCCCTTCCAACTTGGCATAGACTTCCACTTTGGGATTGCTGACGAGGCGGCGCAGACGCGCCATCGGGGTATTGCCGATGAGATCAAGAATATCCATGCTCATAAACTCCTTTTGAGGCCCATACCTTAGCTCCGCCTCGTCGCCTCGCCCCATCTATGACGATTTCTTCTTCAATCCGGCGACTCTCGACTTCTCAGATGGGGTGAAATCGCCCGCCGGCGGCGGCCTCCCACCATTCCGTATCAGGAGTCACTGCAGGACCTTGATCGAATTGGACACGCCAAGAGGATCAGGATCAAGTTCCACGAGGGAGCAAAGAGCTTGCCTTTCCATCATCGCTGCTTACCTTGCGCATGAACTTCGGGAGTTTCCAGATCGTGAGCAATAAAAGCACTCTTCTATGCCTGGCGGGCGGCGGCGTCCTCACCGCTAACGCCTTCATCCTCCGTGCAGCTGTCGACGATGGCGGCTTCTCCTGCGGGCTTGCGGCCGGCCTGGCGGTCCTCGCCCTGCTCGTCCCCCTCGCCATCGCCGTCGCACGCGACTGGAAACGCGGCGAAACCAAGATGCACGAACTCGCCGTCCTCGCCGTCCTCGCTTCCTGCGCCCTCGGTGACTTGATCACCTCGGCCTGCGTCGCTCTGTTCATGAATATCGCCCTCCTTATCGAAGGCAAAACCGCCTCCGGCGCCAAAGGCTCGCTCGAAGCCCTCGCCCGCCTCACCCCTGGCCGCGCTCGCCGCATCGGCGCCGACGGTCAGGAAGTCGAAGTCGACCCCGCTACTTTGAAAATCGACGATGTCGTCCGCGCGCTCCCCGGCGACACCTTGCACGCCGACGGCGAAGTCGTCCGCGGCCGCAGCTCGGTCGATGAAGCCAGCATCTCCGGTGAAGCTCTACCGGTCGACAAGCAGGAAGGCTCGGCGGTGTTTGCCGGCACCCGCAACCTCAGCGGCATGCTCGATTACCGCGTCCGCCGCGCTGGTGAAGACACCACCCTGGGACGCGTCCGCGATCTCATCCTGAAGGCCGAATCGACCCGCTTGCCCTTCATCCGTCTGGTCGACCGCTACACCCGCCATTACGTCCCGCTCGTCCTCTGCCTGTGCGCCGCCGTTCTCTTCTTCAACCGGACCGAGCCCGACGTGTCGTCGCGCTTCGTCTCGGTGATGGTCGCCTGCTGCCCCATTGCCTTGATCCTCAGCACCCCGACCGCGGTGGTCGCCGCCCTGTCTGCCGCCGCCCGCCTCGGCGTCCTGTTCAAAGACGTCTCCCACCTCGAAGCCCTCGCCCGTGCCGATGCCTTCGTCTTCGACAAGACCGGCACTTTGACCCGCGGCGAATTGCAAGTCGCCCTGCTCAAACCCCTGCCCGGCATCGACGAGCTGACGCTGCTCAAGGCCGCCGCCGTGGCGGAAGCCGGCTCGACCCACCCAGTCGCCCGCGCCATCCGCGATCTCGCCCGTCAGGCCAAGGTCAGCGTCCCCTCCCCCGACTCGCTCCATGAAGAACCCGGCCGCGGCATGCTGGTGACCTGGATGGACTCCGAAATCCTCGCCGGCAACCTCGCGTGGATGATCGACAAGGGCCACCAGGAAGAAGACTTCGGCCACCTCGCCCACAGCTCTGCACAAGCCATGAGCCTGCTTTTCGTCGTCCAAGATGGCCAGCCCCTCGGCTTCCTCGGGCTATCCGACACCATTCGCGATGAATCAAAAACCTGCCTCGAAGACCTCCGCGCCGCCGGCATCCGCCGCACCGCCATCGTCTCCGGCGACCGCCAAGCCGTGGTCACGGCCATCGCCCACGGACTTGATCTCGATAGCGCCCACGGCGGCTGCTCGCCGGTCGACAAAGTCGCCCGCGTCAACGAGCTGAAAGGGCAGGGCTTACGCGTCGTCTTCGTCGGCGACGGCGTCAACGATGGCCCCGCCTTGGCCACTGCCGACATCGGCGTCGCCATGGGCGCTGCGGCCAGTGATCTGGCGATGGAATCGGCCTCGGTCGCCCTGATGAACAACCGCCTAGACCGCCTGCCTTTCTTGCTGCAGCTGGCCCGCTCGATGCGCCTCGCCATTCTGCAAAACTTCCTCCTCGGCGCCTTGATCATCGGTGGTGGCGTCGTGCTGGGCGCCATGGGCCTCTTGTCCCCGGTCGTCGCCGCCCTGCTGCAAGTGGTGGGGGCCCTCGCCGTCGTCCTCAACTCCGCCCGGCTCTTCCGCCAAGGAGAAGAGCTGCGCGACGACACCTGAATCACGTAATAAATCTTTGACTCTTGACTGGCATGGATTTATGTTTGTATTTCACCCCCCATTTTGATCGGAGCTTTTAGATGAAACTTTCCCAGAAAATTGCCATCGACATGTCGCGCCGCCTCCTTGAAAACGACTTGGCTTTCCCTCTCACTTTGCACGGCGTCGCGAATTTCTACCAAGTCTCGCTGACTCCCGCTCGCGAAGCCATGCTGCTGCTGGAGGAATCCGGCTATCTCCGCCGCCTCGAATCCGGCCGTTTGCGTCCAGCTACGAAGCTGCCCGCCAAACCGATAGGCGGAGACACCTCAAACAGCCCCGAAGAGCGCCTGCGCAACGATATCATCCTGCGCAGCCTGGCGATCAGCGAGCCGGAGTTCATCCGCGAAGTCGAGACCGCGAAATGTTACGACATCGGCCGCTCCATGCTGCGCCGCATCTTTGCCAACCTCGCCTCCGAAGGCCTGCTCGAAATCGTCCCGCGCCGCGGCTGGAGCCTGCGTCCCTTCCGCAACGAAGACCTCGCCGCCTACCTCGACATCCGCAAGGTCCTCGAAGTTCGCGCTCTTGAGCTCGCCTGGCCCCGCCTCGACCTCGACCGTGCGACCCAGATCCGCGACGACAACCGTCCCGACTCCAGCGGCCACCCGCAAATGAACGACGATCTCCATGACCTGTGGATCAGCAGCTGCGGCAACGACTACATCATCCGCTTCTTTGAGACCGTCGGAGCCTACTTCCATGTCATCCTCAACCACGCCGCCGCGACCACGCCGCAAATCGCCACCATGGCCAACGAACACGTCGACATTCTCAGCTCCATCCTCAAACAGGATCTCGGAGCGACCAAAAAATCCCTTTGTCACCATATCGACGCCCAGATGGAAGTGCTCGAAGCACTCCGCCGCCAAGCCTCGACCAAATCCCAACGGATCGCCTCGGTCTGAGGTTTTGAGAAGATCAGCAAGCAGCGCCCGGATGAAAACCGGGCGCTGCTTGGTGTCGCCAATCGTCAAAAAGGGGCTGGCACCTTAGCTATTTTGCCCGTGCCAACAAGGACATCGGTTATTGCAATCCCTTTTTTCATGCGGTGACAATCCCAATCAATCAAGATAAAACAAAATCCCCTCGGTTTTCACCGAGGGGATTTGCGGATCACGCAATCGCCATCATTCCCATTCAATCGTGCCCGGCGGCTTGTTGGTGACGTCCAAGAACACACCGTGGATGGCCGGCAGTTTTGCCTCGATCTCGGCGACGATCGCCTTCAAATCTTGGTGCGGGATGCGCGAGAAGTTGGCGGTCATCGCCTCGGTCGAGTCGATGGGGCGCAGGACGATGGATTCGCCGGGGCCGCCGACGCCGACGGGGATGAGGGCGACCGGCATCTGCCAGATGCTCTCGTAGAGCTTGCGGGCGTAGAGATGCTCGGTGACGATGGCATCGGCTTCACGCAAGAGGTCGAGGCGGGGTTTGCTGGTGTCGCAAATCTGCAGGGTGGTCTTGCCGGTCCAGGGCTTCGATGAGACGCGCCAGACGCAGCGGTTGATCTCGGGGAAGCGGTTGATCAGGGCGGTGGTGGCGGCTTCGAGCGTGTCGTAGTCGACCTCGCCTTCGAGCAGGGCGGGGTGGGCGTAGGTGCGGGCATCGCCTTGGACGCCGACCGATTTCACCGGCAGGACGCGGACCTTGAGGTTCCACTGGGCAGCGAAGGCGTTGAGGCGGGCTTCGACGTCGCTGAAATCATCGGTCTTGTCGGTGCCGGAGCAGAGGACGCGGACGCCGAGGCCGGGGCCGGGGAAGGGGTGGCGCCAGACCAGGCGGTGCGGCAGGCCGAGGAGCTCGCCAAGCTCGCGGACTTCGTCCTTGTAGAGGTCGGCGAGAGGCTCGATGACCTTGCCCAGGGCGATCAGCTCGTTGATGCGGTCGACACGGTTGTGGTGGGTCTTGATCAGGGAGGCGTGTTTGGTGCCGCCCGATTCGATGGTGTCGGGATAGATGGTGCCCTGGCCGAGGAGCCAGGAATCATCGCCCGCGAGCGGGGTGTGGGCGACGGCGTCATCTTTGACGTCGAGGAAGGTGTTGCCGATGATCTTGCGCTTGGCTTGGGGATCGGAGACGCCCTTGAGATTCTTCAGGAAGACATCGCCGGCATCGACGACGTGGAAGTTGTGGAAGCCGCATTCTTCGAGGGTCATCTTGACCCAAGCGGATTCATCTTTGCGCATCAGGCCGTTGTCGACGTGCAGGCCGTAGACGTTTTCTTCGCCGAGGGCTTGGTTGAGGAGGGCAAGGCAGACGTTGGAGTCGACGCCGCCGGAGACGAGGAGGAAGACCTTGCGGCCGGCCGCCTGTTCCTTGATCCGTTCGATGGATTGGGCGAGGTAGGCCTTGAGGTCCCAGTCGAACTTGCAGCCGCAGATTTTGAGGAAGTTCTTGAGGAGCTTGAGGCCGTTGACCGAGTGGGTGACTTCGGGGTGATATTGCAGACCGTAGATCTGGCGCTCGATGTTGCACACCGAAGCGATCGGGCAGTCGACGGTGTCGGCGGTGACTTCGAAGCCGGGCGGGAGGATTTTCACGGAGTCGCCGTGGCTCATCCACATCGTCTCTTCTTGGCTCAGGCCAGCGTAGAGGCTGTCGAACGTCTGGATGCGAACCTTGGCGGTGCCGTATTCCTTGACTTCGCCGGGGAGGACGGCGCCGCCGAGAGTCTGGCAGATGAGCTGGTGGCCGTAGCAAATGCCGAGAATGGGGCGGGGGAAGTTCATCAGATCGGCATTGAACTCGGGAGCGTTCGGCAAGTAGACCGAGGACGGGCCGCCGGAGAAGATCAGGCCTTTGTACTGCTGCACTTCTTCGAGGGTCGCGGTGGGCGAGACGATTTCCGAGAAGACGCCGAGGCGGCGAATGCGGTTGGCGATGAGGTGGGCGTATTGGCCGCCAAAGTCGAGGACACCGATCTTTTGCATGGTACAGATTCCGATTTGATGAAAGAGGAATTTAGAGCCAAGGGCGGAGAAGGCAAGGGGCTTAACTGGAGTCTCAAGTGGGCAAGGCGCCGGGGATCACTCGCTCTCGGGATCCTTGAGTGCTTGTTTCGCCGCCGCTTTTTCGTCTTTCTGACGTTTTTTCTCGACGGCTTTTTCCTGCTTGTTTTCCTCAGAAATTTTGCGCGGCCCCTCGAAGCGTTCGCTGGTGCCGTATTGCGGCTTGTCGTTGCGGCGGGTGGCGTTGTCAAAAGGCGTCAGGCGGGCAGGGTCGTCGCGATCTTCGGGAATGAGCGTGGTGACGATGGGGCGGTGATCGGAAGCGATGAACCAGTGCGGCGACGCGTGGACGAAGGTCTTGCTGAGATCGATCTCGGGCAGCAGGTTCCACGAGGCGAAGAAGTAGTCGATGCGGGCGTAGGAATCCTGGACATCGTAGTAATGAGTCCAGGCGCCATTGTTGTTGTCGAAAGGCCGCAGATCGTAGAGCTGTTTTTCATCGGGATAGCGGCGGTATTGGATTTCCTTGATCGGGGCGGAGTCGTAGTTATCGTTCATGTCGCCCATGACCAGGATGTTGGCTTTAGCGTCGGCTTTCATGATATCGTCGATCAGGTAATGCAGCTGTCGCGCTTCGTAGCGGCGCATGTCGTTTTGGCCGAGGGGATGGGGCATGAGAGACTTGAGATGGGCGCCGACGATATGGAGTTTGTAGCCGTTGGACCACTGGAAGACGCAATGAGCAAAACCGCGGAGCACCGGCTGATCTTGGCCTTGAATGCGGTATTTCGAGTTGGTGACATGGCTGATTTCGACCGGTTTGAATCGGGCGAGGAGGGCGATGTGGCGAGTCGGATCGGCGGCGCGGACGACGGTCTGAAAGGGGTAATCGGCGTGGCGGGTCTTGAGCTCGGCCTGGAGTTCGGCCAAAGACGGATCGGGCCCCAGTTCGCTGATCAGGAGGATGTCGGCATTCATCTCGGCGATGACGGCGGCGGTGGCGGCTCGCGACACCTCGGTCTTGAACTGACGCGGCGCTTCGCCGGGCTTGAAGTTGTAGAGGTTGTAGGAGGCGATACGGATCTGCGCCGGGGTCACTTGGATCGGCGAATCATTGACCAAGGGTTTATCCGCCGCGGCGCCGAGCAGCAGGGCGACAAGGGGGATGAGACAAAGACGGTAAAGGTGATGCATGAAGAGCTCCGGGATAGAGCCAAGGATAAACCGGAAATGCCGACTTGCTGTCAAGGGCTATTGATTCCATCGACTCCGCCGCTAAGTTCTTGAGTCCCACAACAGGAGTATTTCCATGATCCGCTTTCTTGCCTACTTCTTTCTGCTCCTCTGCATGGTCGCTTGCGGACCCTCCCGTCCGACCCACCTGAAAGGGACGTGGACCTTCGATCGTGAAGCGGTGAAAGCCAAAATCACTCCTGGCCTGAAAGTCGCCGCCAAGAAGAAGTTCGAAGATGCCGTTCGAGCTGAGAACGTCGCTGCCGGTGAAATAAAAGCTGAAGAAGCTGCCGATCTTGAAGTCACCATCAGCGCCGACGACCAGAAAGAAATCGACACCCAGGCGGAGCAGATGATCGCCAACGAACTGGCTAGCGCCGGCCTCGCCGACCAGTTGGTTTTCGACGGCAATGGCGTCTGCACCCTCAACGGCTTCAGCCAAGACGAAAAAGGTAAAATCATGATTTCGGTCAGCGTCCGCCGCATCTTCAACTACGCCGATGCGAGCAATGCCGCCATGGGCCAAATCGAGGTCAACACCCGCGACAACGTCAATCACGACACCTTCGATTACGAGATCGAAGGAGCGCAACTGACGCTCAAGCATGGCGACAAGAAATACATCTTCATCCGCGAGAAATGATCAGCTTCGCGTCACCCGGTAGCCAGCGCGACGCCTGGCTGGCCTTGGATGATGAGCATCTGCTGCGCGACTGCCGCCTAGATTTCTACAAAGACCAAGGTCCTGGCGGCCAGAAACGCAACAAGGCCTCGACCGCCGTCCGCATCATCCATCATCCCAGCGGCCTGGCCTCGACCGCCGCAGAAGAACGCGACCAGCATATCAACCGCATCCGGGCCCTGCGCCGGCTCCGGCTCGCCATCGCCTTTGAAATCCGCGACCAGCCGAAGCACGCCTGGCAAGGCGAATGGGGGATGAATTCGAAAAACCCCCGCTACCCCCTCTTTGCCGCCTGCGTCCTCGATTGGCTCGCCGACCAGCATTGGAGCGTCGCCGATGCGGCCACTCATCTCGGCACCAGCACCGGCCAACTGATCAAACACCTCGCCAAGGATGAACACCTGTGGCAGAAAGTGAACCAGGAACGCCAACGCCGTGGCCTCAATGTCCTGCGGCAGAGCTGAGCCGCCATGCCTGAAGCGGAAATCATCAGCGTCAGCGCCGCTGCGGCGATCCTGCGCGACAAGATCGAAAATGCCATGCCGGCTTTTTGGGTCAGCGGCGAGATCAGCCAGGCCAAGGTCTACCCGAGCGGCCATGTCTATTTCACTCTGAAAGACAGCGGCGCAGCCCTTTCCTGCGTCTGGTTCAGCGGCTCGAATGCCTGGCGCGAAGGTGGCCTGCGCGAAGGACTCAGCATCGAAGCGATGGCGCGCCCCGGCTTCCATGCCGAACGCGGCCAACTGCAGCTCATCATCCGCCTTGCCCGCCCCTGCGGCCAAGGTTCTCTGCAAGCCGCCTTTGAAGCCCTGAAGGAACGCCTCCGAGCCGAAGGACTCTTCGACCCGGAACGAAAAAAAACCTTGCCCCTCCTGCCGCGCCGCATCGGCATCATCACCTCGCCCGAAGGTGCCGCGCTGCGCGACTTCATCCAGGTCCTGTGCCGGCGTTTCCCGGCGGTTCGCATCCGCATCTACCCGAGCCTGGTCCAGGGTCGCGAAGCCGCCGCCAACGCCGCCCGCGCCCTGCGCTGGGCCGCCAGTAAAGGCGATGACGAAATTCTCATTCTCACCCGCGGCGGCGGCAGTCTCGAAGACCTCTGGGCCTTCAACGAAGAAGACCTGGTCCGCGCCGTCGCCGCCTGTCCGCTCCCCACCGTCAGCGCCATTGGCCACGAAGTCGACTTCAGCCTCTGTGATTTCGCCGCCGATTTGCGCGCTCCGACTCCTTCGGCCGCCGCCGAGATGATCTTGCGGCCCTACAGCGAATGGCAAGAACAAATCGCGCAACAGCGGCGCCGGCTCGACGCCGCCTTGCAGATGGCCTTGAAGCTGCCCTTGCGTCGCCTCGGCCTGCTGGAGCAGCGCCTGCAGCGGGCCTCGCCGCTGCTGCGTCTGCGCGATCAGGCCCAGAAGGTGGATCTCCTCAGCGGCCGCCTCGACCAAGCGATGGGGCAGCTTTTGCGGCGCCGTTCCGAGCGCCTCGGGCCGAGCCTGACGCGTCTCGCGCCGGCCTTGCAGCGCCTGCTCGAGCGCCGCCGCTCCCGCCTCGGCGAGCTGATGGCGCGTCTCGAAGCGATGTCGCCGCAACGCGTCCTCGAACGCGGCTACGCCTTGGCCCGCTTCGAGGGACAGGTGTTGACCCGGGCCTCGCAGGTCTCACCCGGTTCCGAGCTCGAAATTCGCCTCGCCCAGGGTGGCTTGGTGGTGCAAGTCCTGCGAATTTCGGATGAAGGAAATTAGACCTTCAATGCAGCAGGTGATCAAGATGCACCGGCGCAACTACACGGCTCGCCAGGCCGCCGTCAAGCCCTGCTCGACAAGACGCCCGGCTGCACAGCCGGGCGTCGTCTAGGGTTTACTGCTGGATCTTTTTCAACTGCTCCTGGATCTCCGGGGGCAGGTCTTTTTTCAGATCTTCCAAGGCTTTGTTGGCGCCGGCTTTCTCCAAAGCTTTTGCGGCGGCGCCGGATTTGAGCTCTTCGGCAGCACCGCTTCGGCTTTCCCAGAGGACTTTGTCATCCTCAAAAGCGGCCGCACATTCATCGCCGTTGATCGAGGCGCTTTTGCCACTGATGGCGCCTTTAGTCAGGCCTTTCCACACTTGTTTGCCTTGATAAGTGATGGTGGTCTGACCGTTGACGGAAGAGACGCTGATGCAATTGCCGCCGCTCTTGGCACTTTCCGTCGGATAGTCTTTATCCGCGGCCTTCTCTGCGGGTTTGGCGGGGGCAAAACAGAGGCTGATGCCGAGGCAGACGGCGGGAAGCAAGCTGATCATGGTATTCTCCTGTTGGTCTTGGGGTAAGAGCCAGAGCGGCTCAACAAGACTTGCCCGGAAAGCCGGAGGATTTACAGGTTTTCTGCAATCAGATCGCGGATTTTTTGCGGCAGCCGGCGCAGACGCCGCTGAAGGTGATCTCATGGCTTTCGGCACGGTGGCCACCGGGAAGCTCGAGCGGCGCTTCGCCGAGGAAGCAGCCGTCGAGATCCAGGACTTTGCCGCAGCTGCGACATTGGAAATGGTGGTGATGTCTGCCCGGGCAGATTTCATAACGCTGGGTGCCATCGGGCAGCGACACCGTCTGCACTTGCCGGCTCTCGGTGAGCAGCTTGATGTTGCGGTACACCGTGGCGATGCCGAGAGTACCGGTGCAAGCTTCCAGGATTTCCTGGACACTGAGGGGTCCTTGCGCCAGTTTCAGCACTTCGATGATGGCTTGCCGCTGCTTGGTTTTGCGCTCGCCGAGAGCCGCCGGTTCGGCCAGGCTTTCGCGATGGCTGTGATCCGCACAACAATCACTGCCGTGATGCAGCTGCGGCGTGGCCAAGGGGCTGGACTTGGCGATTTTTTTCATTTCCCTGCCGTCGCTTTCATGGTTGCCTCGATGTACTCCGTCACCACCTTGCCGCCTTCGTCGCGGTTGTGTAAAACCCAGTCAACGGCGCGTTTGACGCTGAGATCCATTTCGAAGGGAGTGGGGTTGAGATGGATGGTGACCCCTTTCTGCAGGAGGCAGTCAGGATTCGCCGCAACCGTCACAAGTAGCTTGAGCCCGTCCGGGCTGGTCCGGATGAAAGTCGGCGTGAAAATCGTGGCAGGAAAGACCTTGCGGCCATCAAATTCGCGCCACCAGGATTCTGAATATTGGAGGTAGCGCAAAGCGCTGAGGACCGCGGGATCTTCAATATTGGAGCCCGGCTGGAAACGGCATGGTTTGGCGGGCTGGATCACCGGCAGATTATCGAAATTGCTCTCGTTCTTGGGGAGGACGGAGCCGTCGAGAGAGCAGAGCATCATGGTGCCCTCGGAAAGGATCCGGGCGACCGGACGTTTTTCGTAAATCGAAATCCGCAGGGTGTCGGGAAGAATCCGTTCGATCGTGCAGGACCGAGTCGCCGGCTGCTTCAAAGTGGTGTCGCGGATCGCCGCGATGTCGAGATTAAACAGGTTGACCCGGCCGATCTCGAAGTTCTTCAGGCTCTGTTGCAGCGACTCCTGCAAGCCGTCGACATCAGTCAAAAGCAGCTTGTCGTTCTTCACGGCCGCGATAATTTCGACCTTCTTCAAGGTGAAGTGGGGGTTGGCGGTAAGGAAGAGGCGGCGGGCTCCGGCGGTGAAGAGGACGACACTGGCGACCATCAGCCCGAGAGCGAGGATCCAGCCGGCGGCAATCATCACCACCGAACGTCGGCGCGACTGATCTTCAGCCTTGCGGCCGCCGAGAAGACGTTTTTCATCATGAGTATTGGGGCGCATCTTTTGCCTTTCTGAACAGAGCGCTTACCTTAGCGCCGTCCGCCGGGACTTCCCGGCCCCCTTCAACCTTTCTGCACCCCATGGTCTCCTCATATGAACGATCGCTCCTACGGCATCATCATCAGCGTCGACAACCTCGACCGCGCCCGGCAGTTCTACCGCGAGACCATCGGCCTCGGATCCCCGGTCGTCGACTCGAACCACTGGATCGAATTCCAGCTCGACAACGGCCTCATTCTCGGCCTCCGCCATCAGGCCAAGGCCGACCAGCAGAAAGGTTCCGCCATCGTCTGGGTGTATTACACCACCGATTACGAAGCGGTCAAACAACGACTCTCCCTCGCCGGTTCCGACCCTCTGAAAGTCTCAGCCCCCCCGGTCGGCCTGAAATCGGAAGTCTTCGCCGACCCCGAAGGCAACCGCTTCGCCCTCGCCCTCAAGCCGCGCTGAAGCTGTCGCGATTTGCGCGAAAGCACCGCCGATTGCGCAGCGCGCAAAGGCTCCTTGCGGCAAGCTCGGGCTAAGCTCTTCTTGAAACCAAAAGGAGAGCCGTGATGAAATTGGCCATTTGTAATGAGACCTGGCAGGATCTCGATTTTGCCGCCACCTGCGAACGCATCGCCGCTGCAGGCTTCACCGGTGTCGAGATCGCCCCCTTCACCTTAAAAAACAATCCTTGGGATATCACCGAGCCGGAGCTGGCCGATCACCGCCGCAGCGCCGCTGCCGCCGGGCTCGAAATCGTCGGCCTGCACTGGCTGCTCAAGGCTCCCGAAGGCTTCCACATCAGCAGCAATGATGCCTCGGTCCGCCGCCGCAGCGCCGAATTCCTCCGCCACCTCGTCCGAGTCAACGCCGCCCTCGGCGGACGCGTTCTCGTCTTCGGCAGCCCCACTTGTCGCAGCCTCGGCAGCGAGATCAATCCCGAAGATGGATGGAAACGCTCACGCGAGCTCTTTCATGAGATTGCGGAATACGCACAAAGCCATCATTCCATCCTCGCGCTCGAACCCTTGAGCCCGGCCGAGACCGACTTCCTGAGCACCAGCGCCGATGGCGAAAAAATGTGTAACGAGATCAATCACCCGGCCTGCAAACTCCACCTCGATGTCAAAGCCATGGCTGGAGAAATCCTCCACCGCGACGGCTTTTTTAATGCCGAAATTCTCAGTCAGAGTATCGCCGATTTGATCCGTCGCCACAGTAGGCATCTTGTCCATTTTCATGCCAATGATCCGAATCGCCGCGGCCCCGGCACCGGCATCGTCGACTACACTCCGATCTTCGCAGCTTTGCGCAGCGTCGCTTATGATGACTGGCTCTCGGTCGAGGTCTTCGATTATGCGGAAGGCGCAGACCTCATCGCCCAGAACAGTGCCGCATTCCTCCGTCAGGGTCTTTAATTCAGGGCTTTTATTGCCCTTTTAGCCCTGATGCGGAACAAGCCGGCGATCCACTAGTCTCCCACTCGTTCAAATGCAACAAATGATGTTGCATTTGTGAGGGAGCTGAGCAGGTCCGAGAATTCACCACAGAGGGCACAGAGGGCACAGAGATAGAGCTCTTTTTTCTCTGCGCTCTCTGTGTCTCTGTGGTGAAGAATTTGCTGTTCATTTGGTTCCGGCTGTGCCGGGATAGGGGAACGGCAAACGCCAAAAAACTGTATTACAATGCTTGTATTCGATCCGGCTTGGCCGTATTAGTTGATTAATACAGTTGGAGACGGCCATGCTTCACATCAATCCCCACAGCGGCGTTCCGGTCTATCGCCAGATCGAGGATCAGGTACAGCTCTTGATCCGTCGCGGCAGTCTGCGCGCTGGCGAGCAGCTGCCCTCGATCCGCGAGCTGGCGGCGCAACTTCAGATCAATCCCCTCACCGTGCAGCGCGGCTACGATCAACTCGCCGAAAAGGGCTTCCTGGTCAAGGAACCCGGACGCGGCGTCTTCGTCGCCGACACCGCCAAGCCGCAATCCGCCGCCGAGGCGGAGCAGCAGATCGCCGCCGAACTGGCCGAATGTATCCGTCGCGGCCGCGCCGCCGGACTCTCCCCCTCGCGTCTGAACCGCCTTTTCGCCGACCAACTCGACCAACACAGCTGAGGCCCTCCTGATGTATCTACGACTCCTGCAAAAACTCATCGCCCGCGACGAACGGGAAAAACATCATGTCGCGGCGCTGTATCGACGCGACACGCGGCGGACGCAGTGGGTCGGCTGGCTCGTCAGCGGCACCCTGGCGCTGCTGGTGATGCAAGTGATTTCCCGCCCCCAGGAGCTGCTGATCTTCCTCTGCGCCGCCGCCTTCCTGCTCGCTCATCCCTTCCGTTCACTGGGGCGCAATCAAGAAGAGTTCGCCTTCACCCTGCCGCTGCCGCGCCGGCTCTATTGGCAGTACGACCTCGCCACACTGGTCCTGCCTCTCGCCGCTCTCAGCCTCTTCGGCACGGTGGTGGTGTCGCTCGACCTTGCGGCGAAGTTCTGGGGTCTCTTCCTTGACGGCCCATGGGTGCAGACGAGGGAGTGGTGGGGAGCGGAATTCATCACCTTGCGCCCTCAAGACGACGAGCTGCCGATGCTCCATCTCCTGCCGGTGATTTATATCCCCATTCTCCTCGGCGCCTGTCTGTCTCTGATCTCATGGATCTTCCGCAGTCTATGGGTCAAACTGGGGATCTGGACGATCCTCATCGCCCTCATGGATATCTGTCAAGTGCACCAGATTCACGGCCTCAACGAGTGGAACTCCGCCTTGTTGGAATGGGATTTGGCGATGTACATCGTCTGCTTCCCGGCCAGTCTCTGGACGCTGATCATCGCCTTCCCCTTTCTCTGGTGGCTAACGGATTGGTTTGTCGACGAGCGCGAAGTCGCCGCCGCGAGTGGTGAGGAATCCTTGTCGGCACCGCGTCTGCCGCTGCCTCAATGGTCGCGTTTGGGCTTGGGTTCGGGACGTGCCTTTGTCGGACTGATGATGATGGTCGCGCCTTTGCTTTTGCTGATCCAGTTCCACAAAAACACCCTCGACCTGTGGGAGCAGCGTTTCACAGCTCGGGACAAGCTCGATCTGGGGGATACGAAGCTGCGCGAGCCGACAGAGGTGCGAGTGAAGAATCGCCCTTCCGAGGACAGCTCCATCCGCCATCCTGTCTTGATGCAAATCATCCTGCGCGATGAGATCAGCGGCAAGATCATTTTGGCAGAAGAGCGAGAGTGGACTCCTTACCCCAACGACATATCAGGGGCACAACTCTACGTTTATGGTGCCGACAAAACCCTCTTCGGCTGGAAAGCCATTTATACTCATGGCGCAAACCGTGGCGGAGTCATGTCTATAGACCCCCACTTTGCCTACAACAACTCTGACTTCAAAGTGATTTTTGGCGAGACGAACAGCGATTCGGATCATATCAAAGTCGGCAGCTGGACTCGACTCACCGATGATCTTCTCGATCCACGCTTCTGCCAGACGCTGATGCGGGTGTCGCAAGGTCAGTCTTTGTGGGTGCGCTCCCTGATCTTCGATGCGGAAAGCTCTTTCACCCAGACAAGCGCCAAAGAATCGCTGCGAAAAGCCGAGGCAGAGGAGCTCAAGCGCTTCAAAGGCGATTGGCGAGAGGATTACCCCAAGCTTGTCTACCCCGGCGAAATCCCCAATCATCAACGCCGTCTATTGCCGATGTGGGATGGCGGTCATTACGAGGGATACCACTCTCACTTCCGCCTCTCGCTCGGCGAAGTCCTCCTCCTTTCCCTCCTCCTCGGTTTTGGCATGCTTCTTGGTCCGCGCCGGCTTCTCTGGTCCTTGCCTCTCGGCGGCTTCCTCATCGTCGCTGGACTGGCTTTGTTTGAAGCCAAGGTCGGCGCTCAGTGGAAGAAGGAAGGCATCCCGGTGAGCGATCATTTCCTTGCGTCGCCCGCAAAAGACGGAGGTGTGCGATGAGCCAAAACTGGAGCGCGGCAGTCCGCGAAGCGACTGCGGCCGTCACTTCCGGCGTCCGGGAGCAAGACCCAACACCTTCTTCATTTCGCCTGTCGAGGGAGGAAGAGTCCTGCCGACATTCATCTCTTTCGCGAGGATCGCGACAGAGCTCCGCGATGAGCCAAGACTGG
>JAYTMY010000082.1:0-10963 GCA_043748535.1 Lentisphaeraceae bacterium
CCCCTCATTGCCTTCGGACTGTGGCTCGTGCTGCGCCGCGGCCCCGCCCAGGAGACCCAAGAAAATGTCAGTTGAACCGCTTATATGGATCGCTCAAACCGATTCCGAAAACCCGCCCCGCCTCGACCGCTACCTTTCCCTGCAAGTGCCAGAGCGTTCGCGCACCTGGCTGCAAGGAGCCATCAAGGACGGTAAAGTCACTCATAGCCGACATGGCACCGAGTTCACCCCCGTCCGTGCTAACGAAACCGTCCTGCCCGGCGACTCGATCTCTCTCGTTCTTCCCGCTCCGGAAGCCGAAAAAGTCTGCGGCGAAGAACTCCCCCTCACTGTCGTCTATGAAGACAACTACCTGCTGATCATCGACAAGGCCGCCGGCATGGTCGTCCACCCCGGCGCCGGCGTCCACTCCGGCACCGTCGTCAACGCCCTTCTCGGCATGGATCCCGAGCGCTACAGCGCCATGGATGACGGCGAACACCGCCCTGGCATCGTCCACCGGATCGACAAAGAAACTTCCGGCCTCCTCATCGTCGCCAAGGATCTGCGGACCCGCGAATTGATGATGAAGCTCTTCGCGCAACACAAGATCGAAAAGACCTACGTCGCCCTGATCCGCGGCGTCCCCGCTGGTCGTGGCTTGATGAAGACTCTCATCACCCGCTCCAAGGTGCACCGCCAACGCATGGAAGTCACGGAAGACGAAGAGAAGGGCAAGGTCGCCATCACTCGCTGGAAGCTGATTGCCGACTCCAACGGCGCCTCGCTGATCAAGGTCCGCATCGAAACCGGCCGGACCCACCAAATCCGCGTCCACATGGCGCACCAGGGCTTCCCGGTCATCGGCGACAAGCTTTACGGCAACCATCGCCTCGAGAAAAGAGACAGCCCGGACCGCCACCTCCTGCACGCCTGGCGCCTCGCTTTCGTCCACCCGATCACCAACAAGCCCCTGGTCATCACCTGCCCGGTGCCGCCTGACTTCCTCAGCGTCGCCAAAAATTTCGGCATCGACATCGAAGGTTGAGACACCGCGTCACCCACTCCACAAAGCCTCCCTCGGGAGGCTTTGTTTTTTGCTTTCAAGCAGCGCAAAGCCTCGATTCGTCGCGTCATTACACCTGTCCCCTCATCAGTTTCATCCACCCACCGGAGCCGCCCACATGATCCTCTCGCCCCTGCTCGCCGCCTGGACTGCCTTGACCATGCCACAAGTCTGCCAGAAAGAAGCTCCGGCTCCGGCCGCTCCGGCGAACTCACTTTCTCCCAGTGCCACCTGGTTCAAAAACGCTCTCGAAGGCAAGCCGCTCGTCTACACAGCGGATCGCTCACTGAAGGCCGATGAAGTCGCCGCGACCCAAGCAGCACTTTGGTCAGATTACAAAAATGCCGCCATCGCTCTCGGCTGGGACCAACAAATCCCCGCTCCGACCGTCGTGCCTCCCCTCCCCTCCTACGAAGAATTCTCCAAGCTACCGCGGAATCAACGCCCAAAAATGCCGAAATTCGCTGCTTCTACCTTGCCATGCGGCGGCGAAACCATGCCCTACATCACCCTGACCAAGGGCGACAAACCAGCCAATGGCTGGCCGCTTTTCTTCCAGACCCACGGCGGCGGCAACACCGATGACAAGCTCCCCGGCCCGCACGCCTGGGCCCCCAATAGCCAGGACTGGCAAGCTCAGATCGGCGTCGTCCTCTTCATGCTCCCCAAGGACGGTTACTTCTTCATCCCCCGTATGGCCAACGACAACAAAGGACGCTGGTGGTTCAAACACAACCACATCGCCTTCGACAAGCTCATCCGCCACGCCATCCTCTTCCGCGACGTCGATCCCGACCGCATCTACATGATGGGCATCTCCGAAGGCGCCTACGGCACCGAAGCCCTCACCCCCTTCTGGGGCGACCGCTTCGCCGGCGGTTGCGCCATGGCCGGCGGCGCCGGTGGCGGCGAACGCTTCTACAACCTCCGCAACACCGCCTTCCGCAACGACACCGGCGAGCACGACACCATGTACGGCCGCATCAAGCTCGCCCGCGAAACCCACGACTACCTCGAGATGCTGAAGAAGGACGACCCGCAAGGCTACGATCACTCGCTCAACATCCAGGCCGGCAAAGGCCACGGCGTCGACTACCAGCCCGGCCCCGCCTGGCTCAACAGCAAGACCCGCAACAATCGCCCCACCAAACTCTGCTGGTTCAACTACGAACTCGACGGCCAACGCCGCACCGATTTCTCCTGGCTCTCCCTCGCCAAAGCACCGGAACGCGACGCCCTGATCATCGCTGAAATCACGCGCAGCACAAACACGGTCGAGATCAGCGCCAAGATCACCCCGCCCGAGGTCAAAAACGAATCCCCGGTCTACAACACCAACACCCCGGAACCGGTGAAGAACCGCATCCCCCTCACCGGCAACAGCCTCTTCGTCCATCTCGACGACAAACTGCTCGATCTCGACAAAGAAGTCACCATCAAGGTCAACGGCAAAGAAGCCTTCAAAGGCAAGATCAAGCGCCAAGCCGGCTTCATGGCCGATGACATCGCCCGCCACGGCGATCCCGGCCGCATCTTCCCGGGACGAGTCGAAGTCAAGCTGTGACGAAACATGTCAAGTTCCTTGCCTTTGCCTTCTAATGGATTTAGATTGCTCCATGCAACTCACCCATGACCAGATCCAATCAATGAGCCTCCAGGAAAAAATTCTGGCGATGGAAGCCTTGTGGCAAGATCTCCGCCAAGTTCCCGAGAATCTCAACGTTCCGAATTGGCATGGGATTGAGCTCCGTGAAACCGACGAGCGGCTCGCTCGCGGGGAAGAGGAGTTCCTCGATTGGGATCAAGTTCAATCAGAAATGAGGCGCAAGTGGTCCGACAAGTGAGAGTTCTCCGGGCTGCAAAGCTTGATCTTGACCGCGCTTACGATTTTAACGAATGCTTACAGGATGGTCTCGGTCGTCGCTTTATGGAATCCATTAGTGCGGACATCAACTCACTCCGCCAACAGGCAGGCATCCATATCCAAATTCACGGATGCTTCCGCCTGCTCGCCAATCGTTTCCCGTATGCGATTTATTATCGCAGCCAAGCTCATCGAGTCGACATCATCCGCGTTCTCGATTGCCGTCAAGATCCAGATAAAACACGGCGCTCGTTCCCATCTTGGCAGGTCTGATAGATCGTGTTTGATATCCCAGCCCATCGGGCTGAGAATACACCCGGCGGGCACAAGGAACTCAATCCCTCACTCAAACAAGGCGCAGACCGCGCTCATCCCGAGCAAGCGGGGCGACTGGCGCACCCGGGTGATCTCGCCGCTGGCGTGAAAGCCGATGTGCGGCGTCCCCGGCAAGAGGCGGGCAAGGGTGAAGGCATCGCCGTCGTGACCGGCACGCGACAGGCAGGAGCTCAGCACCAAGGCGCTGGGATGTTTCTGCGCCAAGGCGTCGGCCAAGGTCGGCAGACGGGTGCTCGGATCGCGCAGGAGGAAGCGGACGCGGCAACCCTGCGGCAGATTCTCGCCGATCAACAAAGCACCTGAGCCGGCTTCGACCCCGCGCAAGGCGCGAGGAAGCCAGATCTCGTCCTCATCGTCGCCAAAGGCCTCGCTCTCGATGCCGATGAAAAGCGATTGCCGCATCAGCTCGCGGTCGCGATGCGGCAAGGTGTCGGACAACTCGCGCAGCAGCTCGACCGGGCGGCGATCATCGAGCGCCCGCAGCAGCGGCCCCTGGCAGGAAGTGACCCGATACACCGGACCGAAGGGCCGGCAGCCGAGGCAATAGGTGCTGCGCATCACCTCTTCTGGGAAACTCAACAAAACCAACGAGCGACGCAAGCAACGGCGCCCGGCAAAAACGGCGCAGCGCCCCGGATCGCCAGAAGCAAAGCCGCCGGCCAGAGCCGCGCCCGGCCAGGCATAGCCGAGCCCCTCAAGAAAATCCTCGACCCCCGGTGGCGAATAGGGATCGGCAAAAATCAGCGAACCTTGCGACAAAGGCATTCCCAGCCGCTGACGCCAGTGCGACGGCGAGCCGTCGCTATCCGGCAGGTCCCGCAAGTCATCGACATGGAGCAGCGGCTTCAAATCGCCCCTGCCGCAAAGCAAGGCGACGGAAGGTGCCGTGAGTTCTTCGCCGCCCGCGATCGGCACATAGGAACTGCAGCCGACCACGGTCTCGGTGCCGAGCAGATCACAGGCCAGAGCCGGCAAGGATTCCAAGCCGTCGCCATAACTAGACGAGGCCACCAGGATGGCAAAATCCGCCTCGCCCCCGCCAAAAGCGTCGCGGATCTTGGCCGCTGCCTGCCGCAAGGCGATCTGCGGGTCAAGTGAAGTGCTGTGCGCCGCTTGCCATTCCATAAAAATCTCCTTGCTTCATTATGTCGCCAGAGCGGCGGAGAAACAAGGGTGCATCGAGCACAAGTCCACGTGGAAGAACTAGAATCAGGCTCACGAGAAAGCCCTTCAAGTCCTGCGTGATTCCACGTCTTCTGCAGTCAAAATGAACGTCACTGCGGGCTACCAGTCTTGACTGGAGGCGGCGGCGAAAAATCGGGAATGTCGATAGGATGGTACATAGAACGAGCACGAAAATGATAAAACCATTGCACTCCAGTGCCCTTGTTCTCATCCCGGACGATTTCGAAGTCGGGATAGGGCCGGCCTTCTCGTTGATGCGTCTCCCGCAAATCCTCCAAGATTGTTAAGAGCTCGGCCTTAGGTAGCGATTTTCGATCCTTAAGCTCCTTCTCCATTTCTATAATGAAGCTACGGAGAACGCTGCTTGACTCCCGCATCGGATAATACGCACCTGTCCACATCGGCAGGTGAAGTTGAATCACCATCAGCACCGAGGTGATGGCAAAACCCAAAAAAGTCGCTCGTGTGAAGCGATGTTGATAATGCCAAAGCGGCAGATAGAGAAAAGCTCCGAGCATCATCAAGAGAAGACCACAGAACCAGGGACCGATACCAACGTACTGGTTGATGCGGCCAGTGATCGCCGGACCGAAGGACACGGCCATTTCTGACTGCATATCCGCAACACTGAGCTCGCCTTCCAGCGCGCTGAAGTGGCAGTTCTCGGGAACAAAAGCACGCAAGGCAGGAGGAATATTCTCCGCCTTGTCACTATGGGCGCGAGCACTTCCCAAGAGCTTCAAGCCCGGCACCTCAGCCGTTCCCGGCCCGGCGATGAAAAGCCGCAAATTCAGCGGCCCGACCGCCGCAGCCCCCGTGAGTCGCATCGGATAGATGGGTGCCTCCGTCTGGAAGCGGAAACACAGGGTTTTCGCGGCGCTTTTCCCCGCCGCAACACGACTGAGTCGGCAGGTGGTGATGAACCACTTTTTATCGAGAAGATCCGCCAGAACGACGCGGCATTTCTCCGGCACTTTGAAGCCTCGCGGCTCCATCCACGCCATCAGTTCGGTCACATTGCGAGCTTCCAAAACCGCGATCTCGACTCCGTCGACGGTTTTGCGATCATGCACCAGAACGCCTTTCTCCGGATCGGTGGGATCGCCGGCACTTCCCAAGGCAGGGAGCAACATGGCGGATAAAATCATCATGAGCAGGGCGACCACGATGATTTCTAAGCCCCCAAAGCCTGGCCTATTTTCCTGAATCGGAGTCGCAGCAGCAAGATGGCCAAAGGAACGAGTAAAATACAAATCAGCCCCCACGGCGCCGGCAGCCAAGTTTTGGTGGCGCCGAGAAGATGCGCCTGCTCCGCCATCAAACCGGCCGGCGCTGCCTTGACCTCGGGGCGTGAAGGAGTGGGCACTATCCAGCAGTAATCAGCCTCGCCCGCCGCAGCGATGAAACGCGTCTCGATGGCCAATTGCTCGGTGCGAGTCTTGGCGTCCCAAGTGAGCACCGCCTGCTGATCCGGCATCGAGGGCATGGTCTCCACTTTGGGAATGACGCAGCCGTCAGCGCGGGCGAGCAGATGGAGGCAGAAGACAAGAAACAGGAAGAAAAACCGAATCATGGGTGAGCCTTGAGGTTGACTCATGATTATATGCCCAAGCGGAGCCCAGATGCAAGTTTATTTCGACCTATGCTTGAGCTGCGCGTCGCAAAGCGACAGAAACTTCCTTCTGGATTCAATGTGGATCGATCGTCCCGATCGAAATGGAAACTGATGTCGATCGGGACGATCGAGCCACATCGAGAACATGACGTAGCTCAAGCTTCCAGCTCGCGACGAACATCCGGGCTTCGCGTGAGCCCTTGCTTACTCCACCAACGTTCCAGTCACAAAATCTGCGGTGACCGCATCGAGACGGACCATCGCCAGGCAGTTCTCCAAGGAGTAGCCGGGATCGGCGACGGCGACACGAATGAAGTTGGCGGTGTAGCCACTCCAGAAGCCATCGGTGAGCGACTCGAAAAGAACGGTCATTTGACGCCCAAGGGCGATTTTCTGGAACCCCTCCCGCCGACGCTCGGAAAGTCGACGCAAGACGGCATTGCGGCGCTGCTTCACTGGCTCTGGCACTTTGTCCTCCATCTTCTCTGCGGGAGTGCCGGGGCGCTCACTGAAGGTGAAGACATGGAAGTAAGCGACGGGAGCCTGGGTCAGGAACTCGACGGTGTCGGCAAAAGCCTCGTCATCTTCACCGGGCATGCCGACCATGACATCGGTGCCGATACAGAGATCCGGAACACGAGCCACAGCGTCGTTGACGAAGCTCAGCCATTCGCCGCGAGTGTAGCGGCGCTTCATGATCTCGAGCACCTTGTCCGAGCCCGACTGCAAGGGCAGGTGCAGATAGGGGACGAGGGGGTGATTAGGATCGGCCATGCGAGTCAAAAGGCCATCAGGGATGGTGGTGGGCTCGATCGACGAGATACGGATGCGGACACCGGGGGCGTTTGCGGCGACCGCATCAACGACGCCGACGATGTCGAAGCCGGAGTTGTCGTAGGTACCGACGTTGACGCCGGTGAGAATGATCTCCTTGAAGCCTTGAGTCTGCAGGACGCGGGCTTCTTCGACCAGGTTGGCGAGATCGCGAGAACGGGCGCGGCCACGGGCCATCGGGATGATGCAGAAGGTGCACATGAAGTCGCAGCCATCCTGGATTTTCAGATTGGCGCGGGTGCGAGAATCCGACTGGCCGATGGTGTCGATGACAAAATCTTCACGGACGATGCGGTCGCGAATGACTAGGGGCGTGTCGTTTTTTCCGAGCTTAACAAAATCAAGAACTTGCAGCTTATCCTGGTTGCCAATGATGAGGTCGACGCCGGGGATTTCGGCAATCTGTTTGTAGCCCATCTGCGAGTAGCAGCCGACCACCGCGACGAAGGCCTTGGGATTGCGGCGGACGAAGGCGCGGATCGAGGCGCGACAATCGCTATCCGCCTTCGAGGTGACGGTGCAAGTGTTGATGATGGCGAGGTCGGCCTGATCCTTGAAGTCGGCGAGATCCCAGCCGCGATCTTCGAGGCCTTTTTCCATGATCGATGACTCCGCCTGGTTGAGGCGGCAGCCGAGAGTGTGTACCGCGGCGCGCGGCTTGGCTGGATCTGAGCTATTCATCTACAAGGATTTCCGGGGTGGTTTTGAAGGCGGCAAAGGTAATCCGGGGCGGCGCTGGCGCAAGGTGAGGGACAGGAAAAACGACAAGGGAGTGAGGGAGTAACGAAGCCCGTCCTACTCCCCAACTCCCTGTTTCGAAACGCGAAATCCCGCCTTTGCAGGCGGGATTTCGAGATCGAGACTGATCGGGAGATCAGAAGCGGTAGTGAGCGAACGCTTTGTTGGCGGCAGCCATTTTGTGCGTTTCGTCTTTCTTCTTAACAGCGTTGCCGGTGTTATTGAAGGCGTCGACGAGCTCTTGACCAAGACAGATAGCCATCGGCTTACCTTTCTTGTTGCGAGCGTAGTTAACGAGCCAGCGCATCGCCAGCGAGATTTGACGCTCGGGGATGATTTCGACCGGGACCTGGTAGTTAGCACCACCGACGCGGCGGGACTTAACTTGGACAACGGGGCGGCAGTTTTCGATGGCCTGGATGAAAGATTCGACCGGGTTGCGATCGGAGATTTTCTTGCCGAGGGTATCAAGAGCGGTGTAGACGATGGCTTCGGCAGTAGCTTTCTTGCCGGAGAACATCACGCAGTTGACGAGACGGGTGACCAGTTCGGAGTTGTAAATGGCGTCGGGGGTGACCGGGCGCTTGATGGCTCTGTGCTTACGCATGTGTGATCAGCCTTATTTCTTCTTCTTGGCGGCGGTGGCAGCCTGACCGGGTTTGGGACGCTTAGAACCGTAGCAAGAACGGCTCTGACGGCGTTTGTCGACGCCGAGGCAGTCAAGGGCGCCGCGAACGACGTGGTAGCGAACGCCGGGAAGGTCGCGAACGCGGCCGCCACGGACGAGAACGACCGAGTGTTCTTGGAGGTTGTGGCCTTCGCCGCCGATGTAGGCGGTGATTTCTTCGCCGTTGGTCAGACGCACGCGGCAGACTTTACGGAGAGCAGAGTTAGGCTTCTTGGGGGTGCGGGTCATGACCTGAGTGCAGACGCCGCGGCGCTGGGGGCAAGCCTCGAGGGCGCGCGACTTGGATTTAGTCGGCTTCTCGGAGCGGCCCTTGCGAACGAGCTGATTGATGGTGGGCATCTCGATGTATCCTGGTTTTCTGGACGGTTAGGGAAAAGGACTCTCATGTTAGTGCTTCTTCGGCTTGTGTCAAGACCGCAGAAGCACTTTCTAAAGAATTTTTCAGTCGAGGGCGAGCATCGACTTGGCCATTTTGAGGGCTTCGTCGTTCTCTTCTTCAGCGCTGGCGGCTTCATTGCTCACCGCCACGAAATCTTCAGGCGGGTTGTCGGGAAGTTCGCGGAGAACGCGGATGTTGCGGGCTTCTTCGATGCCGGTACCGGCAGGGATGAGGTGACCCATGATGACGTTCTCCTTGAATCCGCGGAGAGTGTCAGCTTTGCCCAGGGTGGCGGCATCGGTGAGGATGCGCGTGGTATCCTGGAAGGAGGCGGCAGAGATGAAGGACTCGGTTTCGAGCGAGGCCTTGGTGATGCCGAGGAGGACGGGGACGCCTTCAGCAGGCTGGCCGCCTTCGCCGATGACCTTCTCGTTCTCTTCATCAAAGTCACGGCGGTCAATCTGCTCCCCGGTGAGGAAGCGAGTGGTGCCGCTGTCGCCGATACGAACCTTGCGGAGCATCTGACGGACGACGATTTCGATGTGCTTGTCGTTGATCTCTACACCCTGGAGGCGATAAACCTCCTGAACTTCGTTAACCAGATACTCCTGCAGCATTTGAGCGCCGCAAATGTCGAGGAGGTCTTGAAGGACAGGGGCGCCGTCAGTGATGGCGGTGCCTTTACGGACCGATTCACCATTGGAGACGACGAGGCGTTTCGAGGCCGGAACCTGAACTTCCTCGGTGACCGAGTTTTCGAGGTCGCGAACGATGATCTGCTGCTTGCCCTTGACGAGCTTGCGGGTGATCTCGATGACGCCATCGATGGGGGCCAGGACAGCGGGGTCTTTCGGTTTACGTGCTTCGAAGAGCTCGGCAACGCGGGGCAGACCACCGGTAATGTCTTTGGTCTTGGCGGACTGACGGGGGATTTTGGCGAGGATGATACCTGCCTTGATCGACTTGTCTTCCTTGACCACGATGTGGGCGCCGGCCGGCATGTTCGAGTGAGCGACGATTTCGCCGGACTTATCGAGGATGACGATCTGTGGGTGCAAGTCATCGCGGTGCTCGAGAACAACGATTTCTTCGGCGCCAGTGGCAGCGTTGATTTCGCGCTTCAGAGTGACGCCTTCGACAAGGTCGCGGAATTCCACTTTACCGCCGAATTCAGCGATGATAGGAATGTTGTAGGGGTCCCACTCAGCGACGATGTCGCCTGCTTTGACCATGGCACCTTCTTCGTAGTGAAGGAAGGCACCAGGAACGAGACTGTGCTCTTCGGCGAAGGTGCCGTCGGTGTTAGCGACTGCGACTTTACCGTTTTTGCTCAGGACGATCAGCTTGCCATCTTCAGCACGGACGGCACGGACGTCGACGAAGACGAGGTGACCGGGGCGCTTGATTTTGACTTTCGGGTCCGTGAAGGCCGTCGAAGCGGTACCACCGACGTGGAAGGTACGCATGGTGAGCTGGGTACCAGGTTCACCGATGGACTGGGCGGCGATGATGCCGACCGCGTCGCCCTTTTTGGCGATTTCACCGTTGGCGAGGAGGACGCCGTAGCATTTGGCGCAGACACCGCGTTTCGATTCGCAGGTCAGGACCGAGCGAATACGGATCTCTTCGATCTCGAATTCAGCGATGCGGCGGGCGGCTTGCTTGGAGATCATTTCGCCGATGCGGACGATGAATTCTTCGCGTTTGCCGAGGGGGTTATGAATGTTCTCAAGAGCGAAGCGGCCGATGACTCGGTCAGCGAGCGAGACTTTCTCGTCGTTGCCGGCGCGGATGGCTCTCAGCTTGAGGCCCTTGGTAGTACCGCAGTCTTCTTCGCTGATGACCACGTCCTGAGAAACGTCGACGAGTTTACGAGTCATGTAACCCGAGTCGGCAGTTTTCAGAGCGGTATCGGCGAGACCTTTACGGGCACCGTGGGAAGAGATGAAGTATTCGAGAACCGACAGACCTTCGCGGAAGTTCGAAATAATCGGGCGTTCGATAATTTCGCCGGAAGGCTTGGCCATCAGTCCGCGCATACCGGCGAGCTGACGGATCTGGTCTTTCGAACCGCGGGCGCCGGAGTCCATCATGGCGAAGATGGAGTTGATCTCCTTCAAGCCGTTGTTGGTCTCGATGGTCTTGAACAAGACCTGGGCGACGTTGGTGTTGGCCTTGGTCCAGACGTCGATCATCCGGTTGTAGCGTTCTTGGTTGGTGATGACACCAGCCTTGTGCTGCTTGCGGATTTTCTCGACTTCGGCCTGAGCGTCACGGAT
>JAYTMY010000083.1:0-2689 GCA_043748535.1 Lentisphaeraceae bacterium
CTGAACTGTCTCCGCTCGTTCTGGCGGATCTTCGAATATTTCGATCGCCACTGCTTGCGACAGACATCCCACAATCGAGATGAAAACGACGAACTCAACGCCATTTGCTACATGTGGTGGGACTGCTTTCCCTCCTGGGGTCATCCCGACAAGCCGGCGATGGCGGAGATGGATGACCTCTGCCTGACGTTGATGGAGGCCATCCTGCGACTGCCCAATCCCGCCTGTCAGGAAAGTGCCTTGCATGGCTTAGGGCATTGGTATTTCTCCTATCCCGAGTGCTGCACGGCGATCATTGATTCTTACCTGCTGTTCTGCAGCGATGACACCTTGCAAGGCTACGCGGAATGCGCTCGCGAGGGCGATGTCAACTGAGCCCTTGCTTCGCCCGTCATTTTTTACTTTTCGGGTTCTTTCGGGATTTTTGTGCGTTCATCCTGGGAGCCCCGGCCTCCGTGCCGGGTGTTTTGCTGCTCCACACTGGGCTCGCTGGCGTCCCTCCGGCTTGTTCTGTCTTTGCTCCTTCACCGATGGACCTTCTCATCGCAATCACCCAGAGGGAAATGCATGATCTTCGAACTTGCCTTGTCGAAGAACTCGAGGCAGGCGCCGCGGCCGTCGTCGAAAACCTCGTATGTCATCGGCTTGCCATCGGCGCCTTCTTGCGGCAGATCGAGGCCTTTGAGATCGGCGGGGTAGCGTCCGTCGCGCCGCTTGATCAGCTCCAGCGAGATGCCGAGGCGAAGCTGGCGCAGCTTGGCGGATTCGGCGAGGAGCTTGAGGTGGATGGAATCAAAAGCCGGCCACAACATCTCGCCCAAATGACTGTTTTTGGTCAAGGGATTGCCTGCGACGACGTCATCATATTGATCGATGCATTTGAGCAAGTCGTAATGACGCCAACCCGTGTAAACAAAGAGCCATTCTTTGGTCTCAGTCCAGAAGGAATCCGAAGGTCCTAATTCCATGTATTTCGCCGTGGTTTGCCAGTCCTTGAGTTCGACTTGGCGATACTCCAAGGCCGAGATGCGTTCGTGCTGCAAGAGCTCGGGCCAAGAGAGAGGGAAGGGCTTGGCGAGATCCGCCGCTTTTTGGAGCTGCCGCAATTCCTCGTCACTCATCAGGTCGAACTGGACATTGAGGGCGGCACCGGCCATGCCGTTGTAGGCAACACGCACCAAGGCTTCAATCATCAGACACGGCCCTTCGTCAACGCTTCGCGGAAAGCGCAAAAACAGGAGACGGCAGCGTTGAGCTTCGATGTCGTGATCGGTCGCTTCGTAGTAGAGGCTGAGGTCCATCATCGAGCTGAGACTGTTGCGGTGTGGCCCCATCCAACGTCGTAAAAAATTAGACGTTTTCTGACTGTAATCCATTTTGAACTGACAATGAGGCTTGTTCAGCGCTTCTTCAAATTTGCCCAGCAAATCGGGCCGGCGTTTGAGCAGATCCTCAAGGTCGCTGACTCGCTTCTTCCACTCCGCTTGTTGCTTCTTGTCGAGCTGGGTGAAGAAATCGGGTTCCTCGCCTTTCCCCAAACAGAAACGAATGGCGGCGACGCAGTCGCGTCCATAAAAGACGCGATCCTTCCACGCCGGCTCCGAGCTCAAGCTGGTCCACAAGGCCTCGAGTTGCGGCCCGCCATCTTCCTCGGGCGGCACCGGCTTCGGCTTCAGATCGGCGAGGCAGGTGGGTTCGCCGCGGGCTTTCATCGCGTCGACGCGTCGCTCAATCGCCCAGCGCCAGGGCAGGCCGAGGATGCCGACGCCGACAAAAAGCAGCGCGAAGATGAAGGCGGCGAGCCACCAGAGATGTTTGGTTTTCATGGGGTGTTTCTCGTTTGTTTCGCCGCTCCCCTACTGGATCGCTGGCGTCCCGCCGGCTGGGTTTCGTGGCTCGACCATCCCTGGTCGAGGTTACCTCGAGCTGGAAGCTCGAGCCACGGAACTGACAAGTTTTACAGCCCGAGCGCCGCCAACACTTCGTCGGGATGGGCTTCGGCGTTGGCGACCTTGGGCCAATGATGAGCGATTTTGCCGTCAGCGCCGATGATCACGGTGGAGCGGATGACGCCTTCAGAAGTCTTGCCGTACATCATCTTTTCGCCCCAAGCGCCATAAGCTTGGATCATGGTCTTTTCCGGGTCGGCAAGCAGGGTGAAGTTGAGCTCTTGCTCGGCGATGAATTTCAGGTGTGAAGCAGGAGAGTCCGGCGACACCCCGACGACCACCACATCGGCCTTGAGAAGGCGGGCTTCGGCGTCGCGGAAACCGCAAGCCTCTTTGGTGCAGCCGGGGGTGTTGTCACGCGGGTAGAAATAGATCACCGTGGTCTTGCCCTTGAAGCTTGCCAAGGTGTGCACCTTGCCGTGGGCGTCGGGCAGCGAGAAGTCGGGGGCGGTTTGGCCGATGGTCAGGGACATGTGGGGGCTCCGTTTGTTTGTTTGGGTATGGGTTACAGGAATACGCAACAGAAGCGGATGCCTTACACTCCAGCAGCAGCTCAGCAGCTCAGCAGCTCAGCAGATCGGTCGGATCGGTCGGATCGGTCGGATCGGACCGATCAGGAGGCGCTCAATTCTTAATTCTTAGTTACTACTCAGCCCCCCCCTTCCTGACCTAGCCACCCCCTAGCTGCATCCTGATCCGCCCGAGCTACGCTCGGGCTTTTTGTTGCCCGATTGCCGATT
>JAYTMY010000084.1:0-5281 GCA_043748535.1 Lentisphaeraceae bacterium
TCAAGGTGCTGGCAAGCAATGTCAAGGTCTTGCGCCACATCATCGACCCCAAGAACAAGCTCGCCCTCATACATGCGCATCACGCGATCGCGACGTGAAACCATACGTGCGCGACCTTTTCGGATGGGATCCTGAAGGAGCCACCAACATGAACACACAGATTCTTTATCCGCCCTTGCGTCGCTCCTCGCGGCGGCTGCAAGCTGCCGACGATGCCTGCATGGCCTACCGCTTGGAGCTTCGTCGTTTTCCTGAGCCGCAGGCTCAATTGCCCAAGCTGATGTGTGATCCAGCTGTTGTCGCTCAGTTCCTCTATGGACTCGGGCTCGCCGAAGCGCCGGAGGAACGCTTTTACATGCTCTGCCTCGACACCAGGAATGTGCTGATCGCCTACACCGAAGTGTCGCGCGGCACCGTGGACCGCTCCACGGTGCATCCTAGAGAGATCTTCCGCTTCGCCATCCTCGCCGGGGCCTCGCGGATCTTCATCTCCCACAACCACCCCTCCGGTGATGTCAGTCCATCGCCACAGGACATCAAGGTAACGGAGGCTCTCAGCGAAGCGGGAAAGGTGGTCGGGATCGAGGTTTTAGATCATCTAATCGTCGGACATTCGCTGGCAACGGGGCAACGCCACTTCACCTCCCTGCGCGAGCGGGGCCAGCTCATATGAACAGAAAACAGAAACCCTCAAACACCAAGGAGGCCCACCATGGGCGCTGAATTCAACACCTACGTTTACGAAGGACCCGAGTCACGACTGGCGGCGCATCATCGCCGTGTCCAGCACGAGCTTCGCATCCAGTATGGCACCGACACCTACGCCGGCCACATCGGCATCATGCCGGATGGCATCGACAAGGCGACGAAGACTTGCGCAACCCGCAAGGAGGCAGAGGAGCTGATCGAGACGCACCACAACAAATGGCAACGAGCCATGGTTGTCGCCTTCCTCAAGCCCGGAGCCAAGCGCAAGCTCAGCTTTGTGGTCGGAGGTTGGTGCGCCAGTTGAAGATGAGGTGAAGAAACAGAGCTGCCGCGAGGTGGCTTTGTTTTTTTGTCCAAATAGCAAAGCAAGTGATGTGAGGTGATCAACGAAGAGGGCATTGAGTTGAATGAGGCTTAGACCAGTGGCACGTTGGCGACGCCAAAGGGGATGTGGGGGCGGAATTGACTCATGATGGAGCCCTTGTCCTTTGCAGACTTCGCCCTGATACAGTGTGCAGCTAGGCAAGCTGTTCATCCGGCGGGCTTGAGGCAAGAGTTGCCTCGATACTGCACTGGCAGCGGAGCGGATTTCGGGTATCTTTCCTTCATGACTCACCTCACCATCAAGATCGGCACCAGCGACTTCCGCAAACTGCGGGAGCAGGGCGGCTATTACGTCGACAAGTCGCTCTTCGTCTCCGCCGTCATCCAAGGCTCGGAAATCAGCGTCCTGCCGCGTCCCCGCCGCTTCGGCAAGACGCTCAACATGACCACCTTGAGGTATTTCCTCGACCGCAAGGTGACGGATCAGGACACCCTCTTCTCCGGACTCAAGCTGATGCAGGAGCCGGAAACGGTTCTGCGCCACAAAGGCCGCCATCCGGTGATCTACCTGACCCTGAAGGACTGGAAGTTCGATGATCTCCCGGCGCTGCAGCTCAAGTTCGTCCACGCCATGGCCGAGCTGTTCGGCGCCAACAACGATCTCCTTCCCAGCCTCGATGAAGATGAAACCCGTCTCTTCCGCGCCATCCGCTCCTCGCAAGCCAGCCTCGATGAAGTGCAAAACTCTTTACTGACCCTCTCCATTTGGGTGAAACGAGCCTGCGGCGAAGATGCCGCGATTCTTATCGATGAATATGATTCGCCGCTCATTCACGCCTGGACTCAAGGCTATCTCAATGACGCCATCAAACTCCTGCGCCCCTGGTTCAGTGCCGGACTCAAGGACAATCCCGCCCTCTACAAAGGCGTGCTCACCGGCATCCTCCGCATCGGCAAGGAAAACCTCTTCTCCGGGCTCAACAACCCCAAGATCGCCACCGTGCTCGACGAAGGCGCCTTCGAGGACAAATTCGGCTTCATCGAAGAAGAAGTGATCCAACTCCTCGCCGATTTCGGTAAGTCATCCCAGATCGATGAAGCTCGCCGCTGGTACAACGGCTACCGCTTCGGCAACAGCACCATCTACAACCCCTGGTCGATCACTCACTTCGCCGAAAGACCCTCGACCATCCCCCAGCCCTACTGGGTCAACACCTCCGACAACGCTCTGGTCTACGAATCCCTCGCCGAACGCGAGGACGATATCCGCGACGAGCTGCAGGGCATCCTCGAAGGCCGCGAAGTGCGTGCTGTACTCAATGACAACACCGTCTTCGCCGACATCTCCCGCGATCCCAATTCGCTCTGGAGTTTCCTCGTCCACACCGGCTACCTCAAGATCGGCTCGATCAAAGTGAATTCGATGGCCGAGAAGACTTACGCGCTCGCCCTGCCGAACGATGAGCTGCGATTCATCTTCCGCACTTTCATCGACCGCGCCTACTGGAAGCCCAGCTACAAGGGCCTAGTGCGGATCCTCGACGCCATCCTCGAGGACGACGCGGCCAAGCTGCAGAAGGAGCTCGGCGAGCTCTTCCGCCAGATCGTCAGCTTCCACGACTACGCCAAACAGCCCGAGGCCTTCATCCATGGATTCCTCCTCGCCATGGCCGCCAACCTGTCGAATCGCTACGCCATCGAATCCAACCGCGAATCCGGCCTCGGCCGCGCCGATCTGATGATGATCCCCAAGCACTCGACCCAATACGGCATCCCCAAGATCTTCGAGTTCAAATCGATTGGTCCCGACGACAATGCGGAAGCCGCCATCGTCGAAGCTCTGAAGCAGATCGTCGACAAGGATTACGCTGCCCGCTGCCGCGCCGCCGGCTTTGCGCAATTCGCAGCTTTCGCCTTGGTGCAGCAAGGCAAGCAGTTGTTCATCCGCAAAGCCGAGTGAGAAGTTCGGGCACCCCGACCAGATTTTGCTGAAGGCGCAGAGGCGGCGAGCTCAATGTCATCCTTATTCTTCGTCGGTCTGGGCTTGCTCATCCACGGCGGCATCGTTCCGGGGCCGGGCGTCCGAGAAATGAGCTCAATCGGCTGTTGAGTTGGCAATGCCGAAAGGGATGTGGACCGAGGGCACGAAGGCCCGGGTGGAGTCGAGGTGGCAGAGCTGGTCATCGAAGAAGATGTGGGGTCGGAACTGGCTCATGATGCGGCCCTTGTCGATGCCGCCGAGGAAGAAGATCTCGTCGACGCTGAGGCCCCAGGAGCGCAGGGAGCGGATCACCCGCTGATGCGCGGGGGCGGCGCGAGCAGTGACAATGGCGGTGCGCAGGAGGGGACGGTAGCTGGCGTCCTCGGTCACGCGCTGTTGCTCGAGTTTCTGGAGCTGGGCCAGGCCGTCTAGGAAGGGCTTGAGTGGCCCGGGGGCATGTGGGAGTTGACGCAGGCGTTCCTCGTGCGACAGGAAGCCGCTGAGTTTTTCTTCGCGGTAGACCCGTTCCGAGCTATCGTCGGCTAGGACGCCGTCGAAGTCGAAGGCGAGGCGTAGTTCACCGCCGGGAGACTCATCCTGGGCAGCCGATTCGGAACGCAGGATTTGTCCGGCGGGGAGGCCGGCGGCGACCGCGGCGCGGACATCTTCGGCATTGGCCGAGAGGAAGAGCTTGGCGTTGAGGGGCGCCATGGCGATAGTGCTCGATCGAGTTGAAGATGCGCAGCCCGGTGTCGGCGGTGTTGCGCGACAGCAGGATGACATCCACCGGCTTGAGTTCCGGCGCGATGGCATTGAGCCCGAGAAGCCGCTCGACAAAGGCGAAGGCCTCGCCCTTGGGGAGGATCTCCTCCTCCCGCTCGATCTGGTGTTTGCGGTAGGCCAGCAGGCCTTCCTCGCTGGAGGCGACGGCGATGACGAGGCGGGGAGTGAGATCGTGTGGCATGTTGGCCTTGGAGCATGCAGGAGTTTAGCGCCGGGTCTTGGAAGACGAGGTGAGGCAGGAGGAAAAACACTTATGACGACGGCGTCTTCCTAGAGAATTGTGATTGAGATTGTTATGAAGGTCTGACCTTTGTAAGTCTGGAAGGATTCAGCGTTGCTTGATGGCAATGAAAATGGCTTAGAATCAGGCTAAATTTAGGCGGTTTGACGACAACGGGTCAATTCTTGGTGAGACTTGGGTGGTCAGGGAGAGATGAGACAGGCTGAGGCATGGATAAAATTCATAGTTTTTCAAGTTTAATAAAATTAGATAAGCATGAAATCAATCACTTATGAAGGTCTGACTGATTCAGGTCTGCTCGCCAAAGGTCCGCAGAGCGGCATCCGCCAAGTGGCTCTCGGCACGATCCCTCATGACGGCGAGGTGCTGCTTTCCTTCGATCGTCATTTCATCGCCGAGGGACTCCAAATCTGCGGTGATCAGCTCTTGCTGAAATGCGGCGACGCCCGACACGCCACGCTCTTCGAGACGTCTGATCGCAGCGTGATGTACCTCGTCATGCCCAAGAAGGCCGAACTGAAGGAGTTTCGCGACTACCTGGAGGGCGTGGCGATGCCCTCCGGAATCCCTGCGCCCAGCGCCATTGAATTGCCCCCGTCCGCCACAAACCCACAAGCCGAGGAGAAAGCCATGAGCCCCACAAACGAAGCCGAAATCCCCGCTGTCAGCGCAAAAGTCGAGAGTGAGGAATCCCGCGAAAACGCCGTCCAAAAGGATGGCCTTGAAGCCATCTACGACAAGATCGAGAAGCTGATCGAGAAGCAGCAGGAAGCCCGTGAAGGACTTGTGGAAGCGCATCGCGCCGTCCACGCAACTCAACTCCAGCTCAAGCTGCTGATCAAAGACCTGAAGAGCTACGAGCGCAGCCAGAACCGCCGACTCAAGGAAGTCCGCAAGGTCGAAGCGCTCCTCTCCAGCTTGCATAAAGCCGCATGAGCGGGCGCTTCATCGCGCTTGTCGTGTGTGAAGACTGCCTGCTCTTCATCGCCAATGGCATCGACGACAGCACCCCGCCAGAGACGGTCAGCGGCGCCGAAAACGCCGCTGGCTGGCTGATGTCCGGATCGGAAGATCTCGGCTTCTCTTGGTCGCCTTGCGAGGTCTGCCGGCGTCCGCTCGGCGGCGAGAGACACCAAGCTTGGCTTGATCCCACCTAAATACCCACATACCGCAGGCGCATGCTCGAAATGGTCCTGACCCAGGCTTAGCGTTGGCGCTCCATGCGAGAGGTAAAGTTTATATTA
>JAYTMY010000085.1:0-30336 GCA_043748535.1 Lentisphaeraceae bacterium
TGAGGGCTGATAGCGACGAAGCCAAGCGCTTCGCCGCTTACCAGCAGACCAATCCCCGCCTCGCCGTCTACATGGGCTTCCGCCGCGACGACGGCCACAGCCTGATCTCGGTCCGTCTCCCCGATGAAGTCAAATCGGCGACGCCGCAGGTCTACACCTTCGAAGGCGGGATCAACGAGTTCCCGGCTCCCTCGATGTCGGAAGAGAACGTCAACTATCTCGCCGGCATGCGTGAAATCGGCATCCGATCCGAATACACCGACGGCCGCGATGTGCCTCGCCTTTTGGTCAAATCGGTCGAGTTTGAAGGCCCTGTCTACGACGCCTGGCCGCCGAAAAGCCACAGCGACATCTTCATCGCCTCGGCCAATCAGAATCAGCCCGAGATCTATGCCCGCGAAATCCTCGCCTCCTTCATGCCTCGTGCTTGGCGCCGCAGCGTCAGCAGCACCGAGCTCGACTCGATGCTGAAGATCTGGAAAGACGCCTACCAGGCCAAGCCGGATTTCCGTGCCGCGGTCAAGGATGCACTGCTCTGTGTGCTCACCTCGCCGCAGTTCCTGTATCTGATCGAAGACAGCCCGAGCCCGGCGAAGGAAGATCTCAGCGGCACCGAGCTGGCGTCTAAAATCAGCTACGTCCTGTGGAACCGTCCACCGGAAAGAGCCTTCGTCACCGCCGGAGAAAGCGGCGCACTCCGCCGCGAACTCCCGAGCCGTCTCAAGCAAATGCTCCTCGACCCCCGCGCCGAGCAAGGTCTCGAAACCTTCATCCGCCAATGGCTGCAGCTGGATAAGTTCGACACTGTCGCGGTCGATGAAGGGAGATTCAGGGATCTCCACAAAAACGCTCGCGCCCAGCTCCGTCGCGAGCCGGTCGAATACGTCAAATATCTCCTGCGTCAGAACCTCCCGGTGAGTAGCTTGGTGCAGAGTGACTTCATCATGGCCAACGACCTCACCGCCGCCTACTACAAAGTGCCCTCGCCGAACACTGGATTCGACTTCGTCCCGGTGAAGATCGGTGAGCACAAGGAACTCGGTGGACTTCTGTCGCAAGTCGCCCTGCTTACCGGGCTTTCCGACGGCCATGAGTCGCACCCAGTGAAACGCGGCGCCTGGCTGGCCCGCAAGATCGTCGCGGAACCGCCCGGTGATCCGCCCCCCAATGTCCCTGGCATCGACAAGAGCGGCAACAAGGAGATGACCCTGCGTCAGCGCCTCGAGATGCACCGGAACCAGCCCGGCTGCAACAAGTGCCATGAAAAAATTGACCCTTGGGGCATCCCTTTTGAAACCTTCGACGCTGCCGGCCGTTACAAACCAAACGCTGCCGCCGATTCAAAGCTGCCCGACGGCACCGAAGTGAAAGATCTCAATGGCCTCAAAGGCTACCTCGCCGGGAAGCGTCCTGACCAGGTCTCCTACAGCTTCATGAAGCACTTCGCCTCCTACGCTGCCGGCCGCAGCCTCAGCTATGGAGAAGACGTCTGGCTACGGACTGAGGCGACTCGCCTCCATAAGGCCGGCGCCAAGATGCAGGATCTGGTGATCTTTGTCCTGCAAAGCGATCTGGTGATCAAGAAGTGATCTGATCTCCGAGCATAAAGAATCCCCCGGCAGCCGAAACGAAGGCCATGTTTTGAACTGAGTTCAGCACAAAGCAAGCAAGACACTTCCCGCATTCTTCCAACAAGGATTCCTGCACCATGATTTCCAAGCCCCAAAAAGCCCTCGTCGCTTCTCTTCTCTCAAGGTCAATGGGCCTTGAACTCGTCGAACTGGTGCTGGACTGGGAAGAGCGCTTTGACCTCCACCTCTCCGATGCGGAGTTCGCAAACATGCGCAACGCCAGACAAGTAATTGACACGATTTACGCTCGCCTCGTCGCCCAAGGCAATCCGCGCACCTGGACCCGCGACAGCGTCCGTGACAATGTCCGCGACAGTCTAATCAGCAAAGGTTTAGCGCCGCCGGATTTCTCCGACGGCGCCGCTTTCATGCGCGATCTGGGACTGGGCTGAAAAAGCCTCAGCTCAGCACTCCCTTGATCACCTTGGAGCACTCGACCCCGGTGAGACGGGCGTCGAGGCCCTGGACCTTGAGGGTGAGGCGCTCGTGGTCGATGCCGAAGAGGTGCAGGATGGTGGCGTGGAAATCCCGGATATGCACCGGATTCTCGACGATGTTGTAGGAGAAGTCGTCGGTGGTGCCGTAGCTGAGTCCGGGTTTGAAGCCGCCGCCGGTGGCCCAGAGTGAGAAACACTTGGGGTGGTGGTCGCGGCCGTAGTTGGTCTTGCTGAGGCCGCCCTGGCTGTAAACGGTGCGGCCGAATTCGCCGCCCCAGATGACGATGGTGTCCTCCAGCATGCCGCGCTGCTTGAGGTCCTGAACCAAGGCGTAGGCGGCCTGGTCGACATCGCTGCATTGGGCCCGGAGATCACGCGGCAGGTTGCCGTGCTGGTCCCAGCCACGGTGGAAGATCTGGACGAAGCGGGTACCGCGTTCGACCAAGCGACGGGCGAGCAGTGCGGAAGCCGCAAAGGTACCGGGCTTGCGGACATCCGGGCCATACATGTCGAGAACATGGGCGGGTTCTTTCGAAATATCGGTGAGCTCGGGAACCGAGGACTGCATGCGGAAAGCCATTTCGTACTGCTTCATCCGGACGCGGGTCTCTGGGTCAGCGATGTCCGCCAAGGTCTGGGCGTTCATCTGGCCGAGGCCGTCAAGCATACTGCGGCGGAGTGCGGGCGAAATCCCCGGGGCGTTCTGCAGGTAGAGGACGGGGTCGACCCCGGAACGCAGGGCGACGCCAGCATGTTCGCCGGGGAGGAAGCCAGCGCCCCAGAGGCGGGCGGAGATAGCTTGCACATTGGCACCGGGACTGGAGTGAGTGGCGTTGATGACGGCATAGGTCGGCAGGTCTTCATTCATGCTGCCGAGACCGTAGGAGAGCCAGGCGCCGATGCTGGGCTTGCCGGCGTTCATATTGCCGGTGTACATCAGCTGTTGGGCGGGTTCGTGGTTGATCGCCTCAGTGTTCATGGTTTTGATGACGCAGAGGTCATCGGCCATTTTCGCCATGTTGGGAATCAGCTCGGAGAACATGGTGCCGCTTTTGCCTGAGGGCGAGAACTTGAAGATCGACGGCGCGATGGGGAATCGTGACTGGCCGGAGGTCATGCCAGTGAGACGTTGACCCTGGCGAATGGAATCGGGCAAGTCGGTGTCATAGAGCTTGTCGAGCATCGGCTTGTGGTCGAGAAGGTCGATCTGCGAGGGCGCGCCGACCATCGACAAATAGATGATCCGTTTGGCCTTAGCAGGGTGGTGCAGACCTTTGAGCATGCCGCCTTGGCCGAGCCCAATATCGGCGCCTTTGGCATCGAGGAAAGGCAGAGCAAAAGCGCCGAGGCCGAGGCTGGAGCCGAGAAGAAATTGACGGCGGTCGAGGAAGGATGGAGTGTTCATAGGGGTCCCCGCTTATTGGTTCAGGGTTTCATCGAGATTGAGGAGCTGGGAAGCGAGGAGCGTCCAGGCGGCGAGCTCTTCGTCCTTGAGGCCCGTGGCCCGTGGCGATTCGCCGACGGCGAGGAGCGCCGCGGCTTCTTTCGGTTGGCTCAGGTAATGGGCTCGGAATTTAGTCAGTCCTTCGGTCATGATCTTGAGGCGCGCCGCATCGGGGCTGCGGCAGGTGACGAGGCGATGGGCGAGGCTGAGTCGCGCGGCGTCATCACCAGAACTGGCGAGGCAGCGTTGGGCGAGGGCCCGGGCGGCTTCGACGAACTGGGGATCGTTGAGGGTGATCAAGGCCTGGAGCGGGGTGTTGGTCCGCTCCCGGCGCGAACAGGGTGATTCCCGCGAGGTCGCGTTGAAGGTCTCCATGTTGGGCGGCGGTGCAGCGCGTTTGATGAAGGTGTAGAGGCTGCGGCGATAGAGATCGTCGCCCTTATCCTGACGGAAAATCTTGGTATTGCTCTCCGGCATAGCGACGGTTTCCCAGACGCCGGCGGGCTGATAGGGTTTAACCGAGGGGCCGCCGAGTTTTTCGACCAGCAGGCCGGAGCTTTGCAGGGCGGTATCGCGGATGACTTCGGCGTCGAGGCGATGGCGGGGGCCGCGGGAGAGCAGGCGATTGCGCGGGTCTTTTTCGTTCTTATCGGGGCTGATCCGGGCGCTTTGGCGGTAGGTCTGGCTGAGGACCATGAAGCGCAGCATCGCCTTGACATCCCAGTTGGAATCGCGCAATCGCAAAGCCAGGTGATCAAGCAGCTCCGGATGGCTGGGCAGTTCCCCGGTGGTGCCGAGGTCTTCGGAAGTGAGGACCAATCCTTGGCCGAAGACCTGTTGCCAGAGGCGGTTGGCGGTGACCCGGGCGGTAAGCGGGTGAGCCGGATGGAAGAGCCAGCGGGCGAGGGTGAGGCGATTCTCAGGGGCGCCTTCCGGCAAGGGCACGCCGGCGGCGGGAGGGACGCCCGCGAAGACTTCTTCGCCCTTCTGGTCGTATTGGCCGCGCTTCAGGATGTGAGCGTTGGCGCGAGTGTTCTTCTCCCGGGCGATCAAGGTGATATGATTGCGCTTGGCAATGACCGCGTTCTCCGCTTCCAAGCGGCCCAGTCGCTGCCGCAATCGAATCGATTCGAGGTCGAAACTCGAGACGTAAAGAGCCAGCAGGCGATCCTGATCTTTGGAATCGCGTTTGTCAGCAGGAGTTTTCAGCAAGTCGAGGTCTTTGGTACTCATGCCGAGTCCCGCCACTTCGGTCGCATTGAGTTGGCGCGGATAGATGCGAAGCTCGCGCAACTGCGCTCCGCTGGCGCCTTCGCCGCCGCCCTTGCTGCGGTAGCCGAGAGTCAGAGGCACATCGGTTTTCACGGTGCCGCTGAGGGTCTCGACCTGGATTTCGACATTGCTGACGCGGTTACCGTTGACATAGAGACCGACGCCTGCAGAACTGCGGCTGCCGTCGTAGGTGACGAAGACATGGTTCCAGATTTTCGGGTCGAGGGCTTCATTGCTGACGACCTTGAGGGCATTGCCGTTCCAAGTGTCGACGAAGTGAGCGGCAATGCGGTCGCCTTCGAGCCACAGGTCCCAGCCGCGGTAGCCGGCCTGCGAGTTCATCCGGGCGAGCACAGCCCCAGCGGCGCCGTTGCTTTTCAGCCAGCCGCCGTAGGAGAAGGAATCGGTGGCAGCGAAATCACCGACATTGCCGATGACGCCGCTGATGTCGCCGAGTTTCGGCGGCTCCTGGGTATAGTCTTGGGTTTTGCCGGCGGCGAGTGCAGGAGCTCGACTGGGCAGAACGAAGTCCTTGCCCTCCAGCTTGCCGCTGAAGCTGCCGTCGGGCGCGGATTTAAGCAGCAGCAAGCTGTCTTCCGGCGCGCTTTGGAGAGTGAATCCGGCAGCCCAGGAATCGAAGTCGGCGACGCTGTTTTTGCGGCGCAATTCGAGGTCCTTTTTGATCTGCTCGATGTCTGCGGCGAGATAGGTGGCACGAGCGGCATCGGCGGGACTGGGGATCACCAAAGCCGGCGCCGTAGAGGCGATATTGCCGTCCATCGCCGGGGTGTCGATGTTGCGGAAATAAGCAGCGAGACGATAGAAGTCTTTTTGGGCGATGGGATCGAATTTATGATCATGGCAGGCGGCGCAGCCGGTGGTCAGGCCGAGCCAGGCGGCGGAGAAGGCTTCGACCCGGTCCTTGGCGTAGATAGAGAGGTATTCCTCGGCGATGGCACCGCCTTCGTTGGTACTCGGATTGCACCGCAGGTAGCCGGTAGCGGTGAGCTGCTCCTGGCTCTGGCTAGGGAGCAGATCGCCGGCAAGCTGCTCGATCGAGAATTGATCGTAGGGCAGGTTGGCGTTGAAGGCCTTGATCACCCAGTCGCGATAGGGCCAAATGCTGCGGTAGTTATCGAAGTGAATGCCATGGGTATCGCCATAACGAGCGAGATCGAGCCAGATACGGGCGCTGTTTTCGCCATATCGGGGCGAGGCCAAGAGGCGGTCAACGGCTTTTTCATAGGCTTTGGGATCTTCGTCCTTGACGAAGGCCTCGACCTCCGCCGCTTCCGGCAACAGGCCGGTGAGGTCGAGACTGACGCGGCGGATGAGGCTGGCGCGGTCCGCCTCGGCATTCGGCTTGAGGCCAGCGGCACTGAGACGGGTGGCGACGAAGGCGTCGATGGCATTGCGGTTCCACAAAGGATCGGCGACCTTGGGAACAGGGGCGGCATGCGGCGCCAGGTAGGACCAGTGGGACTGATATTTTGCACCTTGCGCAATCCAGCGGCGAATGAGATCTTTCTGGGCGGGCGTCAGCACTTTGTGGCTGTCCGCCGGCGGCATCAACTCGTCCGGGTCAGTGGAGATGATCCGCTGCCAAGCATGGGACTTTTCCGGGCTGCCGGGAACGAGGGCGCGCAAGCCTTCTTTGTTGGGGCGCATCGCGTGCTCGAGAGTATCGAACTGGAGATGGGCCTTGGCTTTGTTGGCATCGGCACCATGGCACTGAAAACAGGTATCTTGAAAGATGGGGCGGATGTCGCGATTGAACTCAACCGGTTTATCCTCGGTTTCTTCAGCCGCGGCGGTGAATGGAAGCAGGACACTGATCAACGAGGCGTGAAAAATACGCATGAGTAGACCTCTTAAAACAGGTTATGTACAAGTTGCATGTCAGCAAGACAGCGAAGGGAAGCGCATGTTCCACACCGAAAGTGGAGAACTTGAAAAGCCTGCATAAACCTGCGATTTACTTCTCCCGGGATTTCTGTGGCTTGGCAGGTGCTTGAGTTTGCTGGTCAATGTTAACTTATGATGCAAAAGGGATCCGTAAGCACCGCAGGGGAAATGAATCTCCACGGCAGATTTTGGCGTAATCACGGATTTTTTTGCATTACAAGCTGCTGTTGTCCGCCGGTTTTGATCTCTTCCGTCGCTGCCGTCGAGCCCTTTTCGCTGCTGCTGCCGAAGCAGCTCTCCTCAACCCCGATTACACCCATCGAAACTCTCAGGATTAGTCTCCACTTGAAGCTCGGCGGACTCCATCACCTGCACCAACTGGGTGTTAAGGCTCCGCCATCCTGTCAACCCACAAACGCTCTGGAAGAACCTGAAATTCAAGTGCATAAAAAAAATTCTCGAAATCTCGAGAACAAACCTTGCAATCGTACGTCATAAAGACGTATGCTGGACTTGGAGGGATTGCCCTTCCTTTGCCGACTGGGAGGATTTCATGAGCACCATTGAAACATTGTTTCATCGTCTCTGGGATGACTATAGCAACCTGGTCGGACAGCCCGGCCGGATCAAGACTTTGTTTGAGCAACGCGGCGATCGCCCCTTGCTTGATCACCTGGCTTTGCGCGGCTTCGGCCTGACCGGGCTCGGTGTCGACGCCTTGGCTCATCCCTTCCTTGAGGCAGGATATCGCAAAGCCGCCACCTACAGCTTCGATCAGAAACAGCTTGATGGAGCGCATTTTGAGCCCCCTCATGCGGGACTACCCCTGGTCTTCATTTCGCAGCTCCGGATCGAGCGCTTCAGTCCTTGGCTGCAGGAGTGTGTCCATGCTCTTGCCGCGGCGGTGCCGACTGCCGTTCTGGGCAGTGGCCATCTGTGTTGCGCCGGGCTCCCCTGGCCGAGGATCAGCCAAGCCGAGTACCAACGCCTGATGCAGGAATCGGAATACGCCGCTTGGCTTGCCGCCTTCGGCTTCCGCGCCAACCACTTTGCCTTTCTTGTCAACTCCCTGCCCAGCTTCTCCGGGCTGCGTGAAGTCAATGATTTTCTCCGTGCGCACGACTTCGTCCTGAATTCCTCCGGCGGCGAAATCAAAGGTTCGCCGGCTCTTTACCTAGAACAATCCTCCATTCTGGCGCAGCAAATTGAAGTGGCATTTGCTGACGGCGCCGCCAGCATTCCTTCTTGTTATACCGAATTCGCCCTGCGCCATCCCTTGCCCGATGGCCGCCTCTTCACCGGCTTCATCGAAGCCTCCGCCAATCACATTTTTGAAAGCACAGCTGCAGGACAAAAGTGGTGAGCTCTGTAAGTACGGGTTGAAAAAGTCGTATAAGGGTTGAGCGTATCGCCGTAAACAACAAGACCAGGCCAAGGAGGCCGACCATGGACCAGCATCAGAAAGCCGTGAAAGCGTATATGTCGGAGATCGGTAATTACGGCTTGGTGACCCCGCTTCAAGAAGTGGAATTGGCCACTCTCATCGCCGAAGGCTCAGACGCAGCGAGGGAGATGCTCACCCATGGCAACCTTCGATTGGTGGTCAAAATCGCCAACGAATACCGCCATCTGGGCGTGCCGATGTCGGACCTGATCGCCGAAGGCAACGTCGGCCTGATGCGGGCCGTCCTCAAATTCCGCGGCGGCCATGGCGCCAAATTCAGCTCCTACGCCGCTTGGTGGATCAAACAGGCGATCCGCCGCTGTGTCGCCAATCAAGGCCGCATCGTCCGAGTGCCGATCCAATCGCTGTCGCGCTACCGCCAGATCCGCGAAGTCGCCGCCTCGATCGAAAGCAAAACCGGCCGCGTCGCCAACAACCATGAAATCGCCGCGGAGATGAAGGTGACTCCACGCACCGTGCGAACCACCATCGTGAACGTCAACACTTCGACCTCCTCGCTCGACGCCGAAATCGTCAACGGCGAAGGCGGCCGCATCGGCGACCTCGTTCCCGATACTTCCGCCGCCGACCCGGAGGAAATGCTCGAACGCGCCGACGCCATTCAGCTCCTCCGTCAAATCATGAATGAAGAGCTCAACGAACGCGAAATCGCCATCTTGAAGATGCGTTTCGGCTTCGAGGATGGCCAGGCCCACACCCTCGATGAAGTCAGCGAACGCTTCGGCCGGACCCGTGAACGCGTCCGCCAGATCCAGCATCACGCCCTGAAGAAGCTGCGTTTGCGTCTGAAAGGCTCGGAACTGCACACCCTCCTATCGGAAAACCTGCCCCTCAACTGAGCTCAGACGAGTTCACCGCAAAGAGCGCGAATGGCCTAGCCATCCGCGCTTTTTCTTGCCTTGGCAAAGTCAGTTCATGTCTTGGTGTGGCTGAAGGCGTCGGCGAGGATGCGCGCCGAGGGCAGGCCGGCGAGGAAGAGTTTCATCCGCAATTCGCGGACAAAATCTGGATGGCCGCAAAGGAAGGCGCTGCATTGTGCAGGAGTCTTCAAGAGCGGCGGAATCAAGTCAGTCAGGCGCCCCGAGGCGTAGCCAGGAAGAGTGTCGCGAGTCAAGGCCGGGCGATACAAAAGACGCGGGTGTTTTTTCATCAAGTCGCGGATCTCGTCATCGAGATAGAGGTCGCTTTTGACCCGTCCGCCATGGAAGAACAAGATCCACCCGGGGTGTTCTTTTTTGATCGCGTCCTTGAGCACTCCCATAAGCGGTGCCAGACCGGTGCCGGTGGCCGCAAGAACGAGGTCGGATGTGGCGTGGGGCGATCCGTAGTGGCAAGAACCGCTGGCTTCCCCGATTTCGACCGAGTCGCCTTTTTGCAAGGAGCAAAGCAGCGGACTGAGGGCGCCGCCTTCCAGCTTGCGGATGTGAAATTCCAGATAGCCCTCGGCAGGGTGCGAAGCGATCGAATAGGGACGGCTGACCCCTTGGCAGTGAAGCAGCAGAAATTGCCCCGGACGATAGGGGAAATCCTTGGCTTCGAGCCGGAGAATGAAGACGTCCGGAGCCGCTTGGCGATTGGCGATGACCCGGCACTTGCGCAAGCCGGCGGCATCGCGCAGAACCAGATCTTCCACCGGCTTGGCTTGGCAGGTGAGGAACCAGCCGTCCGCCCGCTGCTCGGAAGTGAGGCCCCGGAAGGACTCCGGATTCAAGGAGCTGACATCCTCGCCCCGGCAGAGACAGGCGTGGCAGACCCCGGCCCGGCAGGAGTAAGGAGCGTCGACCCCTTGACGCAGAAGAGCCTCAAGCGCCGTCTCATCGAAACGGCACTCGAGGCTGCGTCCTTCATGAATGATCCGGCTCACTTGCCGAGAACGTCCTTGCGGGTGCTTTCGGCGATCGCAGCAGCTTCACCAATGAGAGCATCGGGGACACCGAGTTCTTTCAGGGTGGCGCCGAGGTGCTCAAGAACCGCGTTGAAGTGGCTGTCGTTGAGGCCCATCTTGACCAGATGAGCATGGCCGGTGCGCATGTCTTTGCCGCTGTATTGGGCCGGGCCGCCAAAGGCATAGGTCAAGAAGGCTTTTTGCTTGGCAACCTGACGATCCATGTCCACCGTGCTGAAGAAATGGGAGATGCGAGCGTCGGTCAAAACCTTGCGGTAAAACAGATCGACTGCAGCATTGACTGCAGCTTCGCCACCGATGCGATCAAACAGAGAATTGGCCATGATCAGACTCCTTTTGATTTTCAACGTGAAACCGGGGATCCGGAATCATCGTCTTCTTGACGAGTATAGACCCACTTGGTTCCAGAAACAAGAGATTTAATCTTTAATATTCAATGAATGTTTTGAGCTTTTGGAGGCAATTCGCCGCCAAGTTTCCAGTGGTCAAGATCAGCGCACTCGACCAAAACTACTTTGAATCTCTAGATTTGGCACTGCTGTTACATCGGATGAGCTATTCACTCCTTGACGATCGGGCACTTGGGCAGCGAGTCGAGGAAGATCTTGCCGAAGGAAGAGCCGGTGAGGCGGGGATCGAGGACGACCACCATGCCGTGGTCGGTGGCGCTGCGGACGAGGCGGCCCACACCTTGGCGGAATTTGACCACGGCTTCGGGGAGCGAGAGCTCGCGGAAGGGGTCGCCGCCGCGGGCTTCGCAGGCTTCGTGGCGGGCCTTCGACAAGGGGTGGTCGGGCACGGAGAAGGGTAGGCGGGTGATGATGACGTTGGAGAGCGAAGCGCCGGGGACGTCGACGCCGGTCCAGAAGGAATCGGTGCCGAGGAGGACCGAGTCGATGTCGTCGCGGAAGGCTTCGAGGAGGCTGCGGTTGGACAGGCCGTCGCCCTGCACCAGCATACGAATGCCTTTGTCGCGCAGGAAGGGTCCGAGGTTTTCGGCGGCGGCGCGCAGCATGGTGTAGGAGGTGAAGAGGACGAAGGCCTTGCCGTGGCTGAGAGTCAAATAATGGCGGATCTTGGGCAGCGCGTGATCGAGGAAGTCGGGGGCCTTGGGCGAGGGCATGCCGACGGGCGCGTGCAGGGTCATCTGGCGAGCGAAATCGAAGGGCGAATCGAGGAGGAGTTCGTCGGCGACGTCGATGCCGCAGCGGAAGCGGAACCAGGCGAGTTTCTGGCGCACGGCGAGGGTGGCGCTGGTGAGGACGCAGGGGATACCGGCGTTGAAGAGGAGCAGGCGCAGGGGGACGGCGGCATCGATCGGCGAGGCTTGCATGGTGACGCGTTCCTGCTGGTCTTTTTCGAACCAGTAGACGAAGCCTTCTTCGCTTTGGGTGAGGAAGCTGTGGAAGTTGCTGGAGAGGCGGCGCAGGCGTTTGGCGGCAGAGCTGAGTTCGGAGCGGCGGTCGACGGCGAGATCTTCCTTTTCGAGCTCCCGTTCGAGAGTGGCGGCAAGGGCATTGAGATCGGGGCTGAGTTGATCTGGAATCGCTTCGGGATTGGTGTGGCGCAGGATGCTGGTGTCGCGTCCGCGCAGCCATTCGGCGAGGTCGTCGAAGAAGCTGCGGCAACGCATCAAGAGATCGGCGCAGCGCTGCTGCTCCTTGGGGTAGTCCTGGCCGGCGAGGAGGCCGCGTCCGGTGCGGGGATGGAAAACCCGTTGCACGGCTTGCACCATGCCGCCAGCGCTGAGGCGCAGGCCGAGGTGGTTGGAGGCGACATCTTCGAGGGTGTGGGCTTCGTCGATGATGACGGCGTTGTATTCGGGCAGGATGCCGGATTTGAGGTCGCCGGTTTCCGATTTGATCGCCAGGTCGGCGAGGAAAAGGGCGTGGTTGGCGACGATGACATGGGCGCCCTGGAGGCGGCGTCGGCCGTTCTGAAAGTGGCAGGGTTTGAAGAAGGGGCAGTGCTGGTTGAGGCAGTTGCCTTCTTCGGCGTTGACCGCCATCCAGCTTTCGGGGCGGATGCGGAAATCGAGTTCCTGGCGGTCGCCTTCGCGGGCCCCTTCGGCCCACAGGGCGATGCGGTCGATTTCCGGCATCAATTCGGCGTCGGGCAGGTAGTCGAGGTTGCGCGAGGCAGCGCCTTTGAGGCGGCGCATACACAGGTAGTTGCTGCGACCCTTGGCGAGCTCGGCGCGGAAGTTGAGGCCGAGGGCGGCCTTGAGGGCGGGCAGGTCGCGTTCGATCAACTGCTGCTGCAGGGCGATGGTGTGAGTGCTGACCAAAACGGTGCCGCCGGTGCGCATGGCGTGCAGAATGGCGGGGACGAGATAGGCGAAGCTCTTGCCGATGCCGGTCGGAGCCTCGGCGACGAGGTGGCGCTTGGTCAGGAAGGCTTGGGTGACGGCGTGCGACAGCTCGAGTTGCTGGGGCCGCAATTCGTAGGTGCGGCCAGCCGCGGCGGCAGCGGCGGAAAGGATGCCGTTGGGGGCGAAGATGCCGTCAAGGCTGGGCAGGACTGGCGGCTGCAATTCGTTGACGATTTCGGCATCGTCATCGCCGTAGAGGCTAATCATGGGCGAGCGTCGCCTGGGAGCGCGCCAGCCCTCTGGAGCCCTTCTTTTCGCCAAAGGCGAAAGGGTAAGAGCTCAAGAAGCAATGCATGAACATAGCGCCAGGGGGCTGGCGCGCTCCCAGGGGGAGCATAAAACTGGATGTTCACGGTAGCCTCAGCGTGACATGATCGGTCCAGAACTGCACGGAATGGGCGTAGGCGACGCGGTCGATAGCTATGCCCGATCCGCCTTCGGCGACGCCGAGGGCGTTGCGCAGGGCGGTGATCGGGCGCATCGGTTCGGGCTCGGGAAAAAGGCCGGTGGCGATGGAGACGATGAGGGCGTCGGCGTCGCCGGGATCTTCGCCTTCGAGGCGCATTTGTTCGGCGGAATAAGTGATGACGTGGATCCAGGGTGCCGAGGGGGCTTCGAGGCCTTCCACCCATTCAACCAAGACCGGCAATTCTTGCGGCGTCCGCGCTTCATAAGCGGTGCGCAGAATTCCGCCGTGGCGCAGGGCTTCGTCGCGGCGCAGAGTCAGGCAGCGGAACGAGGGGAAGAGGAAGCTGCCATCGGGCAAAAGATTGCGGATGGCGAGGATCTTTGCGAAGGGCGCATAACCCGCCAGGATTTGATCTGGCGTGGTGCAGAGAGAGATGAGTCGCGACAGCTCTTCCGGCCCGATACGCGTACCGGGGAAATCCGGCCGGAGTTGCCGGCTGGCGAAGTGGGAAAGGGCGATTTTCATGGGTATATCTGGCATTGGCCGATGATGACGGAATTTACGGCTCTCTGGGGCTTTGCGCTTTCAGCTCGAGAACGAATTCATATTGATTTCCGAGAAGGGCATTTTTCAAAGTTTCGGAAAGAGTCAGGATTTTGGTGGCACTGGGGATCGCAGTGGCGTCAATGGTGATTACGCCAATATATGGCTCCCAATTGACATTGTCGCCTCGGGTTTCGTCTGCTCCCGTGAGTTCCCGGTTTTTTTCCAAGAAGCCCGGTAATCGCTGCCGCAGTAAAACTTTCTCGGCATTGGCGAGGAGCCAGATTCGCTGACCGTCTTTGATAAACTTGGTCTGGGTCGCCAAGCCATCCTTTTTGGCGGCACTTTCGTTATAAACCGCAAAAAGATGGGCCAGCATCAGATCCATCGGCTTGCCATCCGCCTGGCGGATGCCGATGACCCCAGCCTTCCCGAATGATGGCGGGAAACGCAGGCGTTGCCACTTGCCCGCCCAGCTAGAAACCGTTACTTTTTCCGTGCCAGACCAGAATTCCAAATTTCGCGAGCCCTGGCCTTCGACGCGAAATTCCAATTCGATGGCAGTGATTTTATCGAGGAGCATCGGATGCATGTCGGTATACAGCCAAGCAGCCGCATATCCAGGTAATTCCGCCGGGAAATGAATTTGGTTTCCCAGCATCTTTGGCAGGGGCTTGCCTTTGTCCGAAGTCAGTTCGCAGCCATAAGTGATGTCAATCACCGGGCTGTTGGCGATGGCATTGATCTCCCTTGCCAAGGTCCAGAGGGGCGGTTCCGGGCTTGCCTCAAATCGCGGTGCAATGGCGACTTGGCGGCGGAATTCCGGCAGTTTGACGGCGAAGGATTTTTTTGTTTTTGCGGCACCTGCCGGGGTGAGATCGGCCAAGATGAATCCTCCGCTCAGGGGCAAGCGGCATGACAAGCCAAGCTCATCGGCGTTCAGCTTGCTGTCGCTGCTGATCAAGTTCCCGTCGGAATCCAATCGGAGGCAACGCATCGACCAATCGCCCGGGGGCGCCGGCAGAGTGATTTCGGCATTCCTAAATGGCTCCGCCGATGAGGCGGCCAGCAGGGTGATGCCGGCATCAGGTCGACGAAAGGCGGCCCAACAGGTATTGAGGAAGCCATAGCGGTAGGCATCAGTCGGCACCGCATTGCAGGGGATCCGTTGACAACCGGGAGGCAAGAGGCGGGCCAGGGTTTCGATCAGCGCCCACTGCGGCACCGGGCACTCGGCTTCACCTGGGAAAAAGGCCCCTGGCCTGGGGCCACAACCGGCGAGGACGGCGAAGCTGCCGCCGTGGCCAGCGGCAAAGGTCAAAGATTCCATAAACAAATTCATTTGTGATTTTAGAACTTGGGCTTGCAGGCCACTGGGAAAGAGATCAGGCTGGTGGAGCAATGGTGCTAAGGTGCACTTGGTTTTTCTAGCGGCGTCGATCTGGCTTTGCCAACGGTCTTCGAAGCGGATATCGGGGGAAAGACGGCCAAAGCTTGCTCCGCTGACTTTCGGTTCCTGGCTCTCTTGCGAAAGAGCGATGTAATCAACGACGGGTTTGGATGCGAGGGCGAAACTGCCTTTCCAGCGACCGTCATGGTCAACGAGCAGGGAAATCCATCCCTTGCTGCGGGCTAAAGCAGACTCGTGCAGCAATTGACTCCAATGGTTGTCAAGCGTACCACAGGAAGTGACCCAATCTTCCGGCTTTTGACCATAGGCTTGCCGCGGCAGGGGCAAGGGGTCGCCACACTCACTCAAGTCGAGCGCGGTCGCGCCTTGGGGGAGGAGTCGTGATAGCCAAGCGCCGTTTTCGAAGGCGAGGCGGAAGCTCTCATCCGGCAACTGGGTCTCCACCCATAAGGCGTCGAGCTCGAGGGACTTACTGCCCTTATTGCTAATCAGCAGCGACTCGCCCTGGCTGGCTCGTAATGCGGCAGGAATCCAGATCTCCAAATCGCAGCGGCTGCTGCGCTGCCAGCGGCTGTAGAGCAGGCTCCGCCCCAGCTCAACCGTGAGAAACTCGCCGGTTTTAACCTTGTCGGTCCACGGGGCGAGGGCATCATCGCCACCCTCGCGCTGAAAACGGGCATGCAATACCAGATCTTTTCCTGGTTGCCACGCCCCGAGAGGCAATTGGATTTTCTGTCCAGCTCGCAAACGCTGCGGGAAATCCTCTGCTTTGGCCAGTTCCAGTAGCAGAGCGGAATTCTCCGCTCCAGCATCAACCAGGCCGTCGAGACGACCCAATTGAAACAGCAGGCTTCGCCCGGCCAAGGCGTCAAAAGGCGGCGCTTCATCTTGCGGCGGAAGGGTATCTGGCGGGGCGATTGCAGGAACGGCCCCATCCGGCATCGAGTCTGGAGCGGGGCTTCCAGGGGCGGTCTTGCTCGGCGGCCTGCCCTTCAGCGGTTTTGTCGCTGTCTGAGGTGGATTCACAGTTGTGGGATTTGCCGCAGCATCCCGAACTTGTGATTGAGACCAGAGCAGCAAACAGCAAGCGGCGATCAGGCCAGCCCCCAAGAGCCAAGGCATCAGGCCGATGCCGTCATTCTGCGCTTTCCGCTTCATGGCTTAGCCCCCTCCGGCGCAACACTGGAACCGGCCCGGATGATCCGTGTTTGCAGTAGGTCGATATCAGTGAGACCTGCCGACCACCACATCAGATTGAAAATGCCGCTTCCTTTTTTGTCTAGCAGCCGATTGCCCTCGTGACTGATAGGCAGGATAGGGCGAGGGAAGCTCTTATCGAGGCCGTCTGTTGAAGGATCCTTGCCCGGAGTCGCTTCCGAACGATGGCTGATCGTCAGTCCGTGTAAAAATTCATGACTTAAAACTCCAATCAACTTTGGGTCTTGATCCGTATATATCGAAATCCGGCTGGTCCCGTCTCCTTGTGGCAGAGTCTGGAACGGGTAAATCTGACCATTTTCAGCGCTTGATGCCGCTTTGTTCGCATTGAGCTTGAGTCGGGTTAAATTGACCGCAAGGGTACCTCCTTCTCCTTCAGCAATGTTGCAGCCGGCAAAACTGAAGTTGCTGACTCCGCTCAAAGCATTGATCCATGCCAGTTCATTTCGTGGAGTAGCATCATCGACATCTGAGTTGAGTTTCACCTTGTAAATACCATCGGCTAATTGAGTGGCGGAGTCCACCTTGAGCTTGTCAATCTTGATCAATTTCGCATTTTCAAAATAACATTCAACCCCAGACTGAGCCAATAAATCATTGCAGTTTTTTAGCGTTTCCTGGGCGTAAACCTGGATTTTAGCATCGGTAAAATCGCCGATTTTATCCCCGAGAAATTTCCCGTTTTTATCAAAGACGAAGTTAAATCTCACCGGATAACGAACTACAGCTCCAGTCAGGCAGTTATATTCGAAATAGGAGCGCTTCGGTGCCGCCTTCCAAGTGTCTTGATTGCGCCCGAGATAAATCATCCGGACGCCAAGTTTACACTCCTGATCTTTTGCATTGCCTTTGACAGTAACCGCAGTTCCATTGGGCTTATCCAGTGTCAGGCCAGCACCTAAGCTCTCCCAGAGAATGTACGCTCCGTCCTCAGCTGAAAGGCCTTCTTCCAATTCGATCACGCTTCCCTTGGGCGAGATGTAGGCATGATTATTTCTCATGCTCATGAAATGTAGAGCCAGATCGACGCAGCGGGTGTTGATCGAAGATTCGCCCAAGGGCATGCTGGAATCGGCACGACTGAGTTTCACTTTTATCGCGCCTGTACCACTTTTAAGGCCCTCGGCAAAAAAACCTTTCTCAACCAGTTGCTTTAATTTCTCGCCGTTATACGCAAAGTTTGCCAACATCGGCTCGCTTTTGTCGATGCCCCAATAGAGTTTTATATTCTCCGGAAACGACAGCGTCGCGGCAATCAGTCTATAATCGACGGTTTGCCTGTCCTGTCGCTCCAAACGCAGCCAGAATTGCTTCAGATCATTTTCTGCTGCTGATGAGGTAGCTTTGAGACAATCTTGTTCTTTCCATGGTTCCTCTCCCGGCTTGGAGGTAGCGTCAAGATCGCCATTGAAAAGCAAAGGGACTCCATGGGTCTTCAAATAATCGTCCACCCCAGATTCTGGTACCATCACAGAGCTACTATCGACACAGGTGCTGCGGAGATTCAACAGATACTCCGGCACGACATTTTCCAATGTATAATTCTTCAGGTAAGATTTTTTGTCGCTTCCAGAAGCTGCGTTTTCCAAAATTACTTTTAAAATACCGCCTTTTTTTGATTTAATCAGGAAGTAGTTTTTGTCTTTTTCAAAAATTGCACCTGACTTCAGGGCGTTGCCATCTTTATCCATGATCAAAGTCGTCTGATCATCAAATTCAAGCTTGTAAGATCCTTGCACCGATGCAGAAACATGATCGACCTGAAATGTAAATGGAGATTTCAAAACTGGATCGATAAATTTACCGGCTTGTGGCTGCTTCAAAAAGGGTTGGACTAAATGAACAAAAGCAATAGCTACTTTTCCTTCCGGAAAGGCTTTGCCATCAGCTAGGCTTTTCTTTGTTGTCCGAGCCACAAAACCATGTGTCGTGGTCAGTGTAGTGTATTGCTTAACCGTAAGGTTAATTATTGGCTTTGTACACAAAAAATCACAGCGGTCACTTAGTGTTTTTACATCAGGATTAAGTTTGTATTCCCAATTCATTGGATTCACTTTCATGGGATCATGCTCTGCCGTCAGTGCCTTGACGGTGTCTTTAATGAAATATTTTATCGTTCCTTGATTTTCTCCTTGCGAGGTTCCCGCATCAATCCGGTTTAAAGGGAGAATCAAAGGATTCGGAGTTAGGGTGAAGTCCGAGCTCAGATATAAAGTGACATCGCTGCTCCATTCAAATTCTTGCGCTTGGATCTTTTTCTTGCCCTCTCCCGTGGGATCCTCTATCAATTTTGAGGCGTAAATTCCAGTTCCTAGCATTTTGTCAGTTTTACTCAAGGAGAAAAATCCGTGAATTAACGTTTTATCAGATCCCGTTTCCGAATTATCTAAATTGTCACCGCTTATTCGGTTCAGATAGTTCTGTTGCTTCTTGAAAATATATCCATCTTTTGGTTTGTAGTCACAAGTGTATGTTTTCTTGGGCTCAATTTCCTTTTTGATAACAATTTGCTGCTCTGGCGATACAATTTGTGTCTCATCCGCACCACGCACTAATAGCCCGAAAGTCAAGACGAATGTAAAAATTTAGAAATCTTCATTTTGTTTCCTTGTTATTCTATTTCTCATTGCTTAGTCTGTGGCGCATGAAGTCATCACGGATATCTCGTAAGTCTTGAAGTCTCTGGTCGTTCTTAAATAAATATTCAAGCTTATCAGATTCGGATTTAATTCTATCTGGCTGATAAATTAGTGACATGAAAATACTTCTGCAAATTTCAAGTGTTCCATCATCATCCTCAAGATGATAAGTCAAGGCTTTTTTTGAATTTCGAAATCTTCTTTCTTCATCAGATTCATTATAACTCATATTGAGGTAGATCATGGCCATTTGGGGGATTTTTGAGTTTTCATATTTCGTCAAGATATCGGCAAATAGCTCTTCGAAGGGGGCACCTGGGGCGGCGCGGTCTGGCACCAACATGCCGCAGACTTGGTTGATTGCGGCGTAGACTTCGACGCTGGGGATTTTGTGTTTTGCGGCATAACGCCGCAAATAGGTGGCGGCGGGGAGGGCGAGGGATTTATGCAGGGTGCAGGCGAGGAAGCTGGAGTATTGCAGGGCGGCGAGGTGTTTGGGGGCGAGGTTCATGGTTTCCCATTTGCGATAGGGGTAGATGCCGGGATCTTTGGGATCGAGAATGCCGCGAAGGCGGATGCTGGGGGTGACCTGGGCGGATTCGCCGCTGCTGAGGCTGAGGATGGCTTCGAGCTGTTGATTGGCTTCGTCCCAATTTTTGCGGCGGACGCCGGAGAAGGCGAGGCGGTAGCGGAGTTCGAGTTCGAGCCAATCGAGGTACCATGGGGCGCTGTAGCGGTTGAGCACTTCGCCGGGTGCCTTTTCAGCTTGGAAGAATTGGTAGCGGCAGTCATTTTCGGCGAAGAACTGTTCCTGTGGCTTGGTGAAAGCAGCTCCTTCCAAGGGCGCTTTCGGGATCGGCTTGAGCGGATCGTTGCGGCGGATCTTGAGGAGCCAGGCGAGTCCGGCGTTCCACGCCTTGTCGGCGCGTTCATGATCGAAGCTGGCGAGGGTGTAAAAGTGACCGAGGCTTAGGTGGGCTTCGCCGGTGTGCAGGCCGGCGGGGTTCTGGCGGATGTAATCTTCCAAAGCGCTGAGTTGCTTGGCCCCGATTTCGTCAAGCGGCCAGGCGACGAGGGCTTGGAATTTGGCGGATTCGGCCACTTGGGTGCCGGGGAAGCGCTTGACCAGGTCGGCGTAGAGAAGACGGGCTTTGGTCAAGTCGGCCGAGAGATCTTCCGGGTCGCGCCGCAAATAGGCCCAGAGAATGGGCGGACTTGGTTCTCCCGGGGGGATTTCGGCGGCGGCATGGACTTGGCGGGCGCGGCGGTAGAGGATGGCATCTTCCCCGGCCTTGAGCATTTCATCGGCTTCGCGTTCGCGGCTCAATTTAGCTTTGCACCGGCGGAGGATCCTTTGGCATTCGACTTCATCGGGCTGCAAGCAGGCGGTTGGGTATTCGCTTTTTTTATGATCATCCAAGACTTTTTGCGCGGTTGCGATGGCGTCTTCCCAGGCGCGGATCGCCTCGGCGCTGCGTTGCTTATGGAGTTCCTGGTCGCCGAGCAGTTCCGCCACAAGGGAAGGGCCGGGGGGCGCCGCTTTCCGCAGTGCGGTCTGGATGCTGCGAGCGATGCCTTCCTGGCCTTTCACGCTGGCGCAGATGCGGGCATATTCGGCAAGACCGAGGCAGCGCGGGTATTCGAGGTTTTTGCCACTGGGATCGGCGAACTCCTTCAGGCGCAGCAGGGCTTGATCCGGATGGCCTCCTTGTTGCTCGCTGCGGGCGAGCAAGACAAGAGCTCGCAGATACAGCTCGGGATCTTTGGTTCGCGCCAGCTCGCGGAGACGCCGGATGTCGCCGGGGCTGAGTTTGCTTTGGCTGCGACTATCGAGGTCTTCGCATTCATCGGCCTGGACGGCAAGGCTGAGTGAGAAGATGAAAGAGGCAAGACAGGTGAATAAAAATTTAACGCTCATTCGGTGTTCTCACGATTTGAGATTGGGATGCTTGGAAATAAAAATTCAAGATTCCTGCTTGCATGGAATCTTGAATCTTGAATCTTGAATCTTGAATCTTGAATCTTGAATTTCTCAGTAGGTTCGTCCGGCCTTGCCGTCGCGAGCCATAGCGCGGGCGGTTTCGATCAGCTTGCGGCCGTGTTCGGTGGGGTATTTCGAGTCGACGCAGGCCATGCAGAGGTCTTTGCCGGGGAGGCCGATGACTTCCGGCAGGTCTTTGGCGGGCAGGTAGCGGAGCGAGTCGGCGCCGAGCGAATGCGCCATGCGCAAAAGCACTTCTTCGGGCAGATCGGGTTCGAGGCGATCGACATCGATGTAATGGCGGGCGAAGAGTTCGCCGAGGGTCGACATATCGATGCCGTAGAAGCAGGGCGAGAGGATCGGCGGGCAGGCAATTCGAAGGTGAATTTCCTTCGCTTCACCGCGCTGACGGATATCGCGGATGATGTGCTTCAGTGTGGTGCCGCGGACGATCGAGTCTTCGACGAGGAGGACTTTTTTGCCCTTGAGGACAGAGGGGAGCGGGGTGAATTTCTGCTGCACGATCTTGCCTCGGCTGTCGCCGGACTTGATGAAAGAGCGGCCGACGTAGCGGTTGCGGAAAAGGCCTTCGACAACTGGGGCCTTGAGGGCGAAGCCCATGGCATCGCCGCAAGCCTTGGCGGTGTCGGGAACCGAGACGACGATGGTGTCATCATCAATGGCCAGATCTTCGTAACGAGCGAGGATTTGACCGGCGCGGACGCGGGCTTCGTAGACGTTACGGTTGTCGATCTCGGAGGCGACGTTGGAGAAGTAGATCCACTCGAAGAAGCAGTGCGAGATGACGGGCGACTCGGCGAAGCGCTCGATCTTGATGCCTTTATCGCCGCAGATGAGGACGGTGCCGGGCTCGAGGGTCTTGATATTGGAGACGCCGCGGTTCCAGATGGCGACCGACTCGGAGGCGACATAGAGCATGTCATCGGCGATGGCGTAGGACATCGGCTTGAAGCCTTGGGGATCGCGAGCGATAATAAGGTTGCCGCAGGCGTCGATGAGGGCGAGGCACCAGGCGCCGTCGAGGATCTTGCTGAGGTTGGCGAAGATCTGGCGGTAGTTGGGGGCATCGGGCTCGGACTCGGCGATTTCGCCGGCGAGGAAGTGCATGAAGACTTCGGTGTCCGACTCGAGGTTGAGGTGGTAGCCTTTTTCTTCGGTCAGGACGCGGCGCAGTTCCGCCTGGTTGGCGATGTTGCCGTTGAAGCAGAAGGAGAACCACTTCGAGATGCGACCGTGGATGCGCTCGAAGGGCTGGGCGTAGTTGACGTCGTCCTTGCCGCAGGTGGCGTAGCGGACATGGCCGATGCCGGCGCTGCCGCGGAGGGCGGCGGCGATGTCGTGCGAGTTATGGTACTCGGGAGTGAAGGCTTTGGTGACCGTGCCGAGCGCCTTGTAGGTACGCAGCAGCTGGGCTCGTGAGCGGTCGTAAGTGGTGATGCCAGCGGAGAGCTCGCCGCGGTTCTGCATGTCTTGCAACATCAGGGGCAAGAGGTGGCTAATGTCGCGGCTGTTGTCGGGGAGGCCGCGTTTGAGGGCGTACACGGCGGCGACGCCGCATTCCTCACGAGGATGGTCATCTTCCGCCATGAAGATCTCAGTCGAAGTCGTCATTTTGCCTGCCTTGGTTTTTGCGGCCGAAACAATACGCTGCTTCGTCGCTGCGGCAAGCCTTCCTAGGGTCAGGAAAAAGCAGCTTGGGAGGAAGAATCCAGGGGATTTGATTCGGAACGCGGGCAATCTACTCAAGTCTGGCTTTTATTCTTAGATCCGGCCAAGAAATCACCCCCGCCTCTGACGAAGCGGGGGGACTGTCAATCAATCAACTGCGATCGCCTCAGTCCTTGAGGGCGGCCTGGGCGGCGGCGAGGCGCGCGACCGGGACGCGGTAGGGGGAGCAGGAGACGTAGTTGAGGCCGATGCGGTGGCAGAACTCGACCGAGCTGGGCTCGCCGCCGTGTTCGCCGCAGATGCCGATCTTGAGCTTGGGCTTGCAAGCGCGGCCGCGCTCGACGGCGATCTTCATCAGCTCGCCGACGCCTTCCTGGTCGAGGACCTGGAAGGGGTCATTGGGGTAGACTTCGAAGGCCTTGGTGGCGTTGGCGTAGGGGTTCTTGACACCCTCGACGTAGTGAGGCAAGAACTTGCCGGCATCGTCGCGCGAGATGCCGAAGGTGGTCTGGGTCAGGTCATTGGTACCGAAGGAGAAGAACTCGGCGTGCTCGGCGATCTGCTTGGCGCGGAGGGCGGCACGGGGGAGTTCGATCATGGTGCCGACGCTGTACTCGATCTTGGCGCCCTTGGCGGCGAAGACCTCTTGGGCGGTCTTGTCGATCAGGACTTTCTGGTGTTCGAGTTCGCGCTCGTTCATGACGATGGGGACCATGATTTCGGGCTTGACGGCGATGCCTTCCGCCTGGACGGCGAGGGCCGACTCGAGGATGGCGCGGACCTGCATGGCGGTGATGTCGGAGTTGACGATGCCGAGACGGCAGCCGCGGAAGCCGAGCATGGGGTTGTGCTCGTGCATGCCGTCGAGGGCGTGCTTGATTTCTTCGGTGCTGACGCCGAGGGCCTTGACCAGGACTTGGATTTCTTCGTCGGTGTGGGGCATGAATTCGTGCAGGGGCGGGTCGAGCAGGCGGATGGTGGCGGGCAGGCCTTTGAGGGCTTGGAAGATGCCTTTGAAGTCCTTCGCGAGGAAGTTCTTGATTTCCTCGAGGGCCTTCTTCTTGACATCTTCGACGGAGCTGAGGACGAGCTTGCGCAGGGGCAGCAGGCGCTCGGTGCCGTTGATCATGTGCTCGATACGGGTCAGGCCAATGCCGACGGCGCCGAAGTCGATGGCGATCTGGACGTCGCGGGGCGAGTCGGCGTTGGTGCGGACTTCGAGTTTCTTGATCTCGTCAGCCCAGCCCATGACCTTCTTGAAGTTCGAATAGACTTTCGAATCTTCGCCTTTGAGCGAGCGCTCGACGATGACCTGGTTGACTTCCGAGGGGGAGGTCTTGATGCTGGCGAAGAAGACTTCACCGGTGGAGCCGTCGATCGAGATCGGGTCGCCTTCCTTGATCATCTTGTCGCCGCAGTAGAGGACGCCGTCAGCTTCGTTGATGCGGAGGGTGCCGAGACCGCAGACGCAGGGCTTACCGAACTGGCGGGCGACGACGGCGGCGTGCGAGGTGGCGCCACCGCGGGCGGTGAGGACGCCTTCCGCGGCAATCATGCCGGGGAAGTCTTCGGGCGAGGTGTCGGCGCGGACGAGGACGCAGCGCAGTTTATTGGCTTTGTACTCAAGGGCTTTGTGCGACGACAGGACGAGAGCGCCGGTGGCGGCGCCGGGGCCGGCGTTGAGGCCTTTGCCGACGAGGCTGGCCTTGGCGGCTTTTTTGTCGGCGGAGTTGAAGATGGGCGACAGGAGCTGGACCAGCGAGTCGGGCTTGATGCGGGCGACGGCGATCTTCTTGTCGATCAGGCCTTCTTCGACCATGTCGACGGCGATGGCGACTTCGGCGAAGCCGGTGCGCTTGCCGTTACGGGTCTGGAGGATGAAGAGCTTGCCTTCGTCGATGGTGAACTCGATGTCCTGCATGTCTTTGTAGTGACCCTCAAGCTTGATAAAGACCGCGGTCAGCTCTTGGTAGACGCTGGGCATGACTTCTTCGAGCGATTGGCCGGCGAAGCCTTTGTCGGCAGTGGCTTCCTTGCGGATGCCGATGGGGGTGCGAACGCCGGCGACGACGTCTTCGCCTTGGGCGTTGACGAGGTATTCGCCGTAGTAGAGGTTTTCACCGCTGGAGGGGTCGCGGGTGAAGGCGACGCCGGTGGCGGAGGTGTTGCCTTTGTTACCGAAGACCATGGCTTGGACGTTGACGGCGGTGCCCCAAGTGTCGGGGATGGATTCCATTTTGCGGTAGAGGATGGCGCGCTCGGTGTTCCACGAGTTAAAGACAGCGGCGATGGCGGCGTAGAGCTGGTCGCGGGGGTTTTGGGGGAAGTCTTCGCCGAGGGCGGCTTTGTAGACTTGTTTATACTTGGTGCAGAGTTCTTTCAGCTGTTCTGCGGTGAGCTCGGTATCGTGCTCGACGCCGGCGGCTTCCTTGGCGGCGGTGAGCTGGTGTTCGAATTTCTCGCCGTGGACGCCTTTGACGACGTCGCCGAACATTTCGATGAAGCGGCGGTAGGAGTCATAAGCCATGCGCTCGTTGTTGGTCTTGCGGGCGAGACCCTCGACGTCTTTATCATTGAGGCCGAGGTTGAGGATGGTGTTCATCATGCCGGGCATGGAAACGCGGGCGCCGGAGCGGACCGAGACGAGAAGAGGATTGGTTTCGTCACCGAAGCGGAGTCCGAGTTCTTGCTCGATTTTGGCGACGTTTTCGTCGATTTGACTGGACAGCCAGGCGGGGATTTTTTTGCCTTCATCGTAGTAGACTTGGCAGATGTCGGCGGTGATGGTGAAGCCAGGAGGGACGGGAATGCCAATGGCCGTCATCTCCGCGAGATTGGCGCCTTTGCCGCCGAGCTCGTTCTTCATTTTGGCGCTGCCTTCGGTGCCGAGTTGGCCGAAGTAATAGACTTTCTTGGACATTGTCTTTCCTGGGGTTCTGGGTTTTCTGCTGTGAATTTTATATTGCGTGATAAATATAATAAAATACCAATTTAACATAACGCTGAAATTCGACCTCATCAATAGCTCAGTGTCATAAAAAATCCAACAAAGAGTGTCACCGGAAGCAGCGCTCTCCCGAATATCGTCGCCCGAAATGCGCCAGATCATGGCTTTTAGTTATTAAGCAAGAGACGGATGAGATTTCAAGATTGAACCTAAAAACCGCAGTTGAAAGTTCGGCAGTCATCTTCGACGCTCTTAAACCTGCTCTTAATAATCGTCTCTTGTTGCTGTTGTTCATGCACTTGAGTTTCAACCTTGCAACCCGTCTCCATTCCTTTGCTGCGGTTTTCAGGTTCAAAAATCGTCATTTAGCAGAGCTTGGAGCGTTGTCCACAAAACCGACGTCGTTTACTATCCGAAGTCCAAGGGCAAGCCCGAACGCCGTCATCCAACCAAGGAGGAGATTGCCTGGGCCATCGACACGCGCTACAACGAAGTCCGACTGCACTCGGCGATTGGCGACATCACGCCAAAGGACGTGCTTGCACCTAAAAACCGCAGTTGAACATGCTTAGACTGTGATTGACTCCACAGGACTCGTGGATTTTAGCCAAGGGAGTAAGCCGCATTGGCGACACCCTGCTTAAGAAAGAGTTATGAAGATTGAACCCAACGGATCGCGGAGCTCCGGCGGCTCCTGCGGTCTTTAGGTTGAGGGCCGTCAGAGCGCCCAAAAGCATGCCAAGCCAGTACCGACCCCCAAGAATTCTTCTCGGGCGGTCTTATGACGAGCTTTTAGGCAGATCGCAGCTGGTCAAGGAACCCGGCTGCGCCGGCAGATCGGCCGGGGCGTTGGCAACCCGGAGATCCAAGCCTGTGAGGAAGATTTCGCTGAGGAATTGACGCGAGATCAGGGCTTGCTCTTTCCACAGGGCAAAACCCCCGATGACCTCGCCGCCGAGCTGTTGATGAAAGACGAAAACAACTCGCCATTTATCAAACTCGCCCTGCAGGCTGAAGTGAATCTGCTCGTAAAAAACCTGTGAACCGGCGGCGACGCTGAGGAGAATGTAGCGGGTATGATTGGGCCAGACCTCGCTAATCAGCTGGATATTTTCGTCCGCGAAAGCGCCGGGATAACAACGGCGGATGACGGATTGGATGCGCGAGGTGAAGCGGCTATCCTGTTCAATATAGCGGCGCTGATCACCGTCGCCGAGGAAGCCGGCAAAGGCCAGTGAACTGGCTTGTAACCAAGCCTCGAAGCTGACGAAGTCGTCAACGACGTAGAGGTCTTGCAGAAGGGCTTCGCGGTTAGCCATGAGGAATCAGCCGTTTTTGTGAAGCAGGGGATTGAGTTCCACCGTCTTCGGGTTGGGTTTGGCGACCAATTGCCCAGTGACGCTGTCGGTATAGAAGAGCAGCTTATCGCGGCCGGAGAGCTCCAGGCCTTTGAAGAGGTTGCTGCCGGGGACGACGCTGCGACCTTGGAGGTCGACGGGCAAGCCGGCGGCGTCGAGGAGGGCGATTTTAGCGCCGGCGGTGACGTAGGTACCGGCGGCGACGGTGCAGCCGAAGCCGAGCGAGATGCCGATGCCGGAGTTGGCGCCGAGAAGGGATCTTGAGCCGATGGAGATGACTTGTTTGCCACCGCCGGAGAGGGTGCCCATGATCGAGGCGCCGCCGCCGATATCAGAGTCCTTGGCGACGAAGACGCCGGCGCTGACGCGGCCTTCGACCATGGCGTTACCTTCGGTGCCGGCGTTGAAGTTGACGAAGCCGGCCTGCATGATGGTGGTTCCTTCGCCGAGATAGGCACCGAGGCGAACTTGGGCGCCTGAGGCGATGCGGACGCCGGAGGGGAGGAAGTAGTTGACCAGGTAGGGGAATTTATCGACATGACTGATGTTGAGGGATTCGCCGCGGAGAATCACCTCGAGGCGGACTCTCTCCACATCATCCGGGAGTACCGGGCCGACATTGCTCCATGCGAGATTAGGGAGTTTGGGGAAAATGCCGGCGAGAGAAATACCGTGCGGCTTGATCAGGCGGCGGGAGAGCAGTTGCAGCCGCAGGTAGGCATCTTCGGTGCAGCTCACCTCAGAGGCAGCGATTGAAATGGTGGCGCGGATCCAATCGCGCTGACTGTAAAAGGCAGACATAACGACGCTGGGAGTGGTGACGCCGAGAGCGCTGATGACTTGGGCTTCGTCAAGGGCTTCGAAGTGGAAGCCGTGCGCCGGCAGGGAAGCTTCGCTGAGCTCTTCGACTTTGACATAGTTGACATCAAGGGTCTGGCCATTGCGGCTGCGACGCAGGCCGATGGCGGAAAAGAAACGGGTTTGGCTCATGAATTCCTCGCTGATGACTGTTTTATTGGCTGGCCAATATAATCCCGGATTCGGCGAAACCCTAGACCTGAATCGCGTGTCTCTGTCCACTAAAAAATCAAGGCCGCCTGAGGGGGCGGCCTTGGAACTTATTTTTTCCGGGAGGGGGCTTTGGCGGGAGCCTTGGCGACTGCCACTTTCGCGGGAGCTTTCTTGGCCGGAGGCGCATCTTCATCGTCGTCGATGTCATCGTCGAGTTCGACATCGATATCGTCATCAAGCGAGGCCAGAGGTTTTTTGACATCTTCTTCAAGATCATCTTCGAGATCATCACCGAAGACTTCTTCGTCTTCTGCAACTTCATCGTCGTCGTCTTTGCCGGCACCACCGAGAACCGTGAGAAGGCGCTCTTCAGCAGCTTCTTCATCGACGAAGTCTTCTTCGACTTCTTCCTCGACTTCTTCCTCTTCTTCCTCGTCGTCGTCCTCTTCGATGACTTCGTCTTCGACGTCGTCAGCATCGGCGGACTTGGCTGATTTCTTGCCTTCTTTGAGGTATTCGGATTTGCCGTCGGTCATGTACAGGTGTTCATGAATGTTCTGCCCGTCGAGGTCGAGCCATTCATCCCATTCACCGTCGAGCTTTTCTTCGAAGCCGGAGTTGGCTTCATCGAAGCTGGTGTTCTTTTTGACGAACTTGATCGCCTGGGCGATGGTTGCGAAATATTCGTACTTGGGTTTCTCGGACGGACCGAACCAGACTCTGAACTTCTTTTCCACTTTGGACCCTCTTGTTCTATAACCTTGGCGATGTTGCACCGCGCTCAATACAGCGGTGCCGCAAAAAGGCAAACGCCACCAATGAAGACTTGTCATTTTTTTATCCCGAACAGCCCTTTTAGGGCAAAAAACACCGACCCGGTCCACTTGGGACCGGGCCGGCACAGGGTTCGGAAATGTCGCTCAAGCGATGACTTGACCCCTCAAATCATGGGCGTCGGCACTCAGGATTTTCACCGACACGAAGATCTTGTCGCCGACCGCGTCCGTCCACGGGAAGTGAATCATGTTGTCGACATCCGGGGCATCGCCGCCGCTGCGTCCGGTGCAGGTACGCACACCGTCATCGTCTTCCAAAACTTCGTCGATGATGACGCGCAGGGTCTTACCGACGAGTGCCAGGTTCTTCTCTTTCGAGATCTCCTGCTGAGCCAGCATGAGGGCGCTTTCGCGCTCTTTGGCGACGGCATTGGGGACGTCGTTCTCCATGCCGAAGGCGTGGGTGTTTTTCTCGTGTGAGTAGGTGAAGACGCCGACCCGATCGAAGCGTTCGTGGCGGATGAATTCCTGCAGGGCGGCGAAGTCATCTTCCTTCTCGCCGGGGTGGCCGACGAGGAGCGTGGTGCGCATGGTGACGCCGGGGATGCGGTCGCGGAACTTGGCAAGGAGCTTGGTGGTGCGGTCTGGAGTGATGCCGCGGCGCATCGCGGTCAGCATGTTGCCGGAGGCGTGCTGGAGGGGCATGTCGATATATTTGAGGACATGCTTGGCTTCCGCGAAGGTGGTGATCAGCTCGTCGGTGACGCTGGTCGGGTAGAGATAGAGGACGCGGATCCAGTATTCGCCGCCGGGAGCTTGCAGATCATCGAGGGCGCGGAGCAGCATGCTGAGGCTGGTGCCATCGCCGAAGTCGGAGCCGTAGTCGGTGGCGTTTTGCGACACCAGGATGAGTTCATGGACGCCGCGGTTGAGGAGTGCCTGGCATTCTTTCACCAGCGACTGCACGGCACGCGAGCGGAGCTTGCCGCGGAAGGTCGGGATGGCGCAGAAGGAGCACTTGTGGTTGCAGCCTTCGGAGATCTTGACATAGGCGTAATGGGCGGGGGTGACGAGGAGGCGCGGGGTATTTTCGTCGTAGAGGTAAACCGGCAGATCTTCTTTGACGAAGGTGTGCACCGAGTCGAGCTTGCGGAGCATGTTTTGCACCATGGTGCCGATGCTGGCGATTTCGTCGAGACCGAGCATCAGATCGATGCCGTTGTGGGCCTTCTGAGTCTCTTCCGGCTCGCGTTGTGCCAGACAGCCGGCGACCACGACCTTGCGGCTACGACGCTTCTTTTTCCATTTCAGGGCTTTGGCGATGGTCTCGTTAGACTCGTCGCGGGCCGGGCCGATGAAGGAGCAGGTGTTGATGACATAGATGTCGGCATCACTTTCGTCGCCGGTGATCTCCAGGCCGGATTTGGCCAAGGAGCCGAGCATGACTTCAGTGTCAACGAGGTTCTTGGAGCAGCCGAGGCTGGAGACGCAGATTTTGGCGGAGCGGGGCATGATGGATGGGGTCCTGGTTTTTGAAGGCCTCAAATAAACGCAAGCGAGAAGAAAATTCAAGGTAGACGGCATTTTTAAACGGATGCCCCCTCCCCCTTCTCGGTTTACTACCCCGAGATGCGCCCCGAGAAGAACCGCTACGCCCTGGTCGCCTCGATCAACCACCTGCGGAAAGACTGGACCAGCCTCAGCGACGAGGACTACCAGAAGGCCAAGGACGAGATGATCGACCTCGCCGTCAGAAATGGGCACCAGCTTCGGCACCAAATTCGAAGGTCTCAAGGTCTCGATGGAACTGCCGCAGCAGATCAACGGCCTCTTCCACGCCGGCTCCGTCGGCATCATCATGTCCGGCTGGCTCGGCACCGCCAACTACGCCGTCATCGTCTCCAACCAGGCTGACAAATACCT
>JAYTMY010000086.1:0-2056 GCA_043748535.1 Lentisphaeraceae bacterium
TTTAAACACAAACCCAGGGTCGAAGCGACCCTGGGCTACCATGTGCGACCCGCAAGGGGTCGAACGAATGAACAAGAGCAACATTGGCTGTCTTGGATAGGCGTGCAGTCAGCGCAGGAATCCTTTGACCCCTTCAGGGTCGGAAATCATAACTTCTTCTGAACCAGGGTGTCGCCGATGCGGCTCAACCCTGGGCTAAAATCTCCGACCCGCTTCGGGGTCGAGCAGCAATGAGCTCAATTAGGCTCAACTGAGGAATCCAGGTTCAAGCGGAACTTTAGGACTTCGCCGGGAATTGGATCCGGGCCACGCAGCCGCCGTCGGGGCGTGATTTGAGGCTGGCTTCGGCGTGATGGAGTTGGGCGATTTCCCGGACGATGGCGAGGCCGAGGCCGGAGCTGCGGCGTCCGGTGACGGGGCGAGGGGTGGAGAAGAAGCGAAGGAAAACCTTGTCGCGGGCGAAATCCGGCAGGCCGGAACCCTGGTCTTCGACGCGAAGACTCCAGCGGGCGGCATCGCCGTCGAGAACGACTCGGATCGGCTTGTCGGCGGGGCTGAAGTCGACGGCGTTGCTGATCAGATTGTCGAGGGCGATGCGCAGGAGCAGGGGGACGCCGCGGAGGATGAGCTGGGGCGGAGTTTCGATCTGAAAAAGCCGTTCGGGTAGGCGTTGGCGCCATTCGGCGAGTCGCTCGTGGCAGAGGGCGGCGAGGTCGACTTCTTCCTCTTCTCCGGCCCAACTGCGATTCTCGAGGCGGGCGAGGAGCAGGAGTCGATCGACGCAATCTGCGAGGCGGGCGGATTCGCGGCGGATGTTGTCGAGCAGCTTTTGTGAATCGGGATCAGCGGGGTCGGGACTGGCAAGTTCCGCGGCGCCTTGGATGGCGGCGATCGGGCTCTTCAGTTCGTGGGTGAGGGTTTGGACATAGGACTCGACATATTCCTTGCCGTCGAGGCTGCGGCGCATGTCATCGAGGGTGCTGCCGAGGCGGGCGATTTCGCCGCGTCCGAGGTCGGGGAGAGGTGGTCTTTGGCCGTCGCGCAAGGCGGCGGCGTGGCGGGTCAGGCGTTCCACCGGGCGGGCGATGAGGCGGGCGGTGAGGAAGGCGGAGAGGAGGACGAGACCGAGGGAGAGCAGGGCCATCTGGAGGATGCGGCCGCGGGCTTCGTCGAGGAAGGCTTGCAGGCTGCGGACGGGTTTGATCAGGGTGACGCTGCCGACAATTTTGCCATGGGCCCGGATCGGCAGGCTGACGTGCATGACCGAGGTGATCGGCTCCCGCGGATCGCTGCGGGTGGAGCGGGCACCGTAGCTACCTTTCAGGGCCATGGCGATGTTGCGCCAGCTTGCGGCATCGGAGCCGTGATCCATGACGCCGCTGGTGTCGAGAAGGACCTTTCCCTGGCTGTCGGTGAGCATCACTTCGGTCTCGCCACGAGATTTCAAAACCTCGTAGATCTGGGCTTGGGGCTGGACTTTGGCAGATAGGGAGGTGTTCCATTTTTCCACCGGAATTTGCCCGTTTTCTTCGGCTTCATGACCGAGGAGGGCGGAGAAAAGAACCAGGTTGTCGACCATGGCGTCTTCCCCGGCTTCGAGGTAATGGCGCCGAGCGGCGTCGGCAATGGCATTGGTGAAGAGCGCCAGGCCGAGGCAATAGACCAAGGCGTGAGAGAGGAAGACGCGTCCGCGCAGGCCGAGGGGGAGGGAAGGCATGGGAGGGGTTTTAGGGGTTGGAAGGGTTTTAGGCGTTTTAGGGGTTGGAGGAGGAGCAAAGAGCGAAGACTGAGTTGCTGAGTTTTGAGTTGTTGCGGCTCGCCCTTACACCCCCTAAAACCCTTACTCCGGGTCCCAGCAGTAGCCGAAGCCGCGGCGGGTGACGAGGAATTCTTTCGGGCTGAGCTCGCGGAGTTTGGCGCGGAGGCTTTTGACATGGGCGTCGACGGTGCGTTCTTCGGCGGCGCCGGCATCGCCCCAGGCTTTGAGGAGGAGCTGGCTGCGGCTGAAGATGCGTCCGGGTTCGCCGGCGAGACAGGCGAGGAGGCGGAATTCCGC
>JAYTMY010000087.1:0-11834 GCA_043748535.1 Lentisphaeraceae bacterium
GGCGGCCCGCGGCGACAAAGCCGCCGCCCGCGAGGTGCTGACTGCCGGCATCAGCGGCGCCACCCGCAGCGGCGACTTCCAGCCGCGCCGCGAAATGGAGTCCCTGCTCAACGAACTGAAGGAGGAGATCTGATGCAGAATCAACTCAAACAAATCCTCTTCGACGAAGCGACGCTGCAGGAACGCGTCCGCGGTCTCGCCGCCGAAGTCGAAAGCGCCTATCAAGGTCAGCCGCTCACCGCCATCATCCTCTCCAACGGCGCCCTCTTTTTCGCTGCCGACCTGCTGCGCCGGATCAACCTGCCGCTGCATCTCGACATGATCGGCGTCAGCTCCTACTCCGGCTCCGAGAGCCGCGGCCAAGTCGACTTCCGCTACCCGCCCAAACTGCCGCTGCACGGGCATCATGTCCTGATCGTCGACGACATTCTCGACACCGGCCGCACCCTCGAAGGCGTGATCGCCTTCTGTCGCGACGCCGGTGCCCTCAGCGTCCGCTGCTGCGTCCTTCTCGACAAGCCAAGCCGTCGCATCGCCCCGATCCAGGCGGACTTCATCGGCTTTTCCATCGACGACCTCTTTGTCGTCGGCTACGGTTTGGATCTGAATGAAAAATTCCGCAATCTCCCCTGCATCGGCATCCCGGATTTGGGGTGAAGACGATGTCCAGAAACAAGAAGATCGGTCTGCTCATCATCATCCTTCTAGTCCTGCTCGGGGCTTGGAGCCTGCGACCTCGTTTGACGCCCTCGGCGATTGCCGCCTACGGTCATGAGAAATTTGTCCGGCAGGTGCTGGAATCGGCGGAGAAGAAGACGCTCAATCCCGAGCTTCGGGAGGCCTTTGGCGCGCTGGAGATTGCAGGTAGTGCGCAAGGCGCAACGATTCACCGCTGGCGATTCAGCAATTGGTCTTGGCATCTTGAAGTTTCGCCCCGTCCGATTGATACATTGGGAGGAGGCAGCGGCACGGAATCGATTGATTTGTGGTTCCCTGCTCTCGCCGCCGTTTCCATCAAAATGCGCGGTCGTTCTCAGGTCACGGTTCGCAAGAGTCAAGTCAAGCAAGTTGGCCTGGCGATCATGAACGATCATCAAGCCAATCCCGAGCTCCGTTTCAGTCCCGAAAATCGGGCTCGTTGGATGAGAGAATCAGGCTTCAGCGAAGCCAAGCTCGACTGGCAGCCGGGCTTGGATGGCCAGCTCTTCTCAGACTGGAATCGTCCGGATTCGCCGCTGCTGTTTGATCGTCGCCGCGCCGGGCCACCAGTGATTCTTTTCGGCGATGGCCATGTCGAGCAGAAGTCGCCTTGAGTCCTTAAGCTCTGGCACCTAAAAATCTTGAATCTTCAGTCTTTGATTTTGTTCGCGTTATCTTGAATTTTGAATTTTGAATTCATTTTCAGGAAATCAGCGTCATGATAGCGGCAGCGCTGCGTCCCGCGGCGCCTTTCGAATCGGCGATCAGTTTGTGGCCGTTGCTGCCGAGGGTGTGGCGGAAGCCGGGATCGGCGATCAGTTGGCTGAGGAAGCTCGGAAGTTCTTGGGCGCGGCATTGGATGCCGGCGCCGAACTGGGCGTTGAGATCGGCGAAACCCGGCTGTTTGTAGAGCCAGGGACCGCAGACGAAGGGCTTGCTGTAGAAGCTCGGTTCGAGGATGTTGTGACCGCCGACATGCGGGGTGAAAGAGCCGCAGACGACGCCGACATCGGCGAGGGCGTAGAGCTTCATCAGCAGGCCCATGCGGTCGACCAGGCAGATCGCTTCGGGTGTTGTCGCGGCGACGCTAGCGCGGTTGAAGGCGACGCCTTCTTGGCGGAGCATGTCGGCGACGCCGGCGAAGCGTTCCGGATGGCGTGGCACAATCAGAGTTTGTAAACCTGGGTGCTGTTCAATTAAGATGCGGTGGGTCGCCAGAGCCAGCTCTTCTTCGCTCGCGTGGGTGCTGCCGAAGACGACGATGGGACGCGCTCGGTCGAGCCCGAGGTCGGCGGCGAGGGCCTCGAGTTCATCGGAGGAGGGATGGACCACTTCCATATCGAGCTTGAGGTTGCCGGTGACTTCGACCGTGCCATGGATGAAACCGGCGGCGTAGAAACGATCTCGGTAAGTGCCGCTCTGGACCAGAAGTTGACGGAAGGGCCGGAGCAGCGCCTTGGCGAAGAAGGGCAGCTTGAGATAGCGTTCGAGGCTGCGTTCCGAAATCTTGCCGTTGACCAGAAGGCAAGGGATGTCGCGGCGCCGGCATAGTTCCATGCAGCAGTACCAGAGGTCGGTTTCGACGACGACAAAAGCCGAAGGGCGGATCTGATCGAGCAGGCGACTCATGATCGGGGCGACATCGACGGGGAAATAGAAATGGCCGTCGCAGAGGCCGTCCTTGAGGATCTGAGCCGCCACTTCCTGCCCGGTCTCGGTGATCGTCGACAGGTAGATTTTGAGTTTGGGATCGCGTTTGCGGAGTTCGCGACAAAGGGTGCGGGAGACCTGGGTTTCGCCGACCGAGCAGCTGTGGATCCAGATCACTTGGTCGCCAGGAGTAGGGGAGGGGAGCTGTTGCCAGCCGAGGCGCGGCAGGGTGCTGCGGCGGTGTTTGCTGACGAAACACAAGCGCAGCAGATGAAGCGGCAAAAGCAGCGCTAATCCGGCGGCGAAGACGAGATTGTAGAGTGTCAGGAGGAGCATAGGACACAAGATACACGCCTCTGAGATTCTCCTAGCCCTTGGCAGAGAGCGAAGGAGCAACTAAATTCCCGGCCAACTTTTCACGTAAACCCCACCGCCCCCCGGAGCCGCTCATGTCCATCGCCGCCCCCCGCAAACCTCGCGCAGTCCTTCTTTTCGGCCCTCCCGGCGCCGGTAAAGGAACCATCGGCTCCATGCTCTGTGCGGCAGGAAATCACTACCACCTCAGCTCCGGCAACATCTTCCGCGGCCTGCCGCCGGAATCTGAATCCGGTGAGCTCTTCTACAAATATGCCAATATGGGTCACCTCGTCCCCGATGACATCACCATCACCATCTGGTGGCGCTATGTCAAAGGTCTGATCGACACCAACCGCTTCTACCCCAACCAGCAGCTTCTCATTCTCGATGGCATTCCCCGTACCGTCGAGCAGGCCCGCCTGATCGAGAAACACGTTGAAGTGGTGCATATCATCGTCCTCAACATCTACAACGAAAAAGAGATTTACCGCCGCATCTCCCGCCGCGCCAAGATCGAGAAGCGCCTGGACGACGCCAACGAGGACATCATCCGTAACCGTCTCCGCGAGTACGCCGAAAAGACCAAACTGGTGCTCGAATACTACCCGCAAGAAATCATCTCCAATTTCTCGGCGGAAAACACCCCGATGGAAGTCCTCCGTGACGTCCTCGTCGGTTGCACTCACGTCCTCAAGCAAAGCCCGACCCAGAATGCCGATAGCCGCGTTCGCACTGAGCCGCCCCCGCCTGCCGGCGCGGAGGCTTGATCCATGGGCCTCTCCGCCGCCTTCCGAGCCTTCTTCGCCTGCCTCAAAGATGAGGCCAAAGCCCAGGCCTTGGATCAGGTCGTCGCCGGTGCCCTGATCACCAAAAGCGAGCACGATAAACTGCTCGCCCGTCAGGCCGCGCAGCTGAAAGCCGCTTTGGATGCCGGCGAAGTCGCTAAAAACAAGGTCGCCGATGCGGAGAAAGAACTCAGTATCCTCCGCGCCGCCGTCGAGGCCCCGCCCACTGATGTGATCAAGCCGGCGGCTCCCGCCGATCCGCTGCTCACTCTCGTCCTGCTCCAGCGCGAAGCCCGCCTCATCGACTTCGCCATGGAGGATATCTCCTCCTTCTCGGATGAAATGGTCGGCGCCGCCGCCCGTCAAGTCCATGGCGGGGTCCGCAAAATCCTCGAGCGCCACTTCGCTCCTGTTGCGGTGCTCCCAGGGCTCGTAGAGGGCGACTCGATCAGCCTTCCCCAAGATGCCGACCTGAGCCTATATGAACTCACCGGACGTGTCAAAACTCCGCCCTTTAAAGGCGAGCTCCGCCACAAAGGCTGGAAGGCCTCGCAAATCGATTTGCCCCATCGTCAAAATCCAAGCGTCGTCATCACTCCGGCTGAAATCGAAATCCTTTGATGCCCGTGTCTTAAGGACTTGCGTGATCAAAGAAAACGATTAAATTGACAGAGATCACTTATATCAGATCAGGAGTTCTCTCATGACGTTCTTCGCTTCACTGCTTCTCAGCACCCTGAGCCTTGCCGCCCTGCCTCTCAAACAGGGTGAGGTCAAGCCCCCTCCTGAGAAAGAGATTCCTGCCGAAAAAGCCGACACTCCGGCGGCCAAGGTCGATGACCGGACTCCCGAGCAAAAAGTCAAGATGGAGATTATGCAAAAGCGCGCTGTTCTGCAGAAGGAAGAGTACGCTCAGAACGCCGCGCAAGTCAAAGTCGACGGCTTTAATCGGAAGATCAAAGGGGTCGACGAGAAAATCGCCGTTGAACAGATCGAGATCAATCAAGTCAATGACAAGAAGTCTGAAGTGGATAAAAAGCTGGCAGACATCAAGTCCCAGATGAATGGCAACAACTCCAACAACGGCGTCATGCAGCTCGAGAAGAAGAAGAAAGAACGCGAACTCGAAGGCTATACCAAGCGACTCGAAAAATACGAGAAAAACGTCGCCAAGTTGGAAGGCGAAAAGGGCAAGCTGCAAGATACCTTGGCCACCGCTGAAGGCGAGTTCGCCACCCAGAAGGCCAAGGTCGACGGCCTGCGCAGCGAATACGACGAACTCGACAAGGCGATCAAAGGCGGCAATGCCGCCGAAATTGCGGCAAATACCGAGAATCCCGCGGTCAAGAAGGACAAAGACGTCATCGACGTCGGTCCCGCCCAAAAAACCACGCCAGCTGGGGCGAAAAAGGATGACGTCGTCGATATAAAGCCGACGCCGAAGAAAAAAGGCTCCCCGGCCAACGCGCCTGGTCCCGATGGCGAAGAGCCCGCCGGCTTTGACGCCCTGTCCCCACCCAAAAAATAAGCCCTTGCGCCGCAGCCCCCTGCGGCGCTTTTCTTACGCGCGCTCACGTACACGTGAGCGCGTTTTAATTTTCTCGTCGCGTGCACGCATTCGCTCCCGCGTGCTAGATTCCGGGCCATTCCAACCGCCCAAACTAGGCCCTCATGAGCGAATCCCCGTCACAGCCGCCGCAAAGCCCCGAATCGCCCGCGAAACGGGCGCCTAGGCAAAGCTGACGCTATCTGATCAGTCGGATCTGACGGATCGGACCGATACTGCACTACTCAAGCCTTCCAACTTCCCACTTTGAACTGTAAACAACCCCCGGAGTCTAGCCGCCATGTCCGAACAAGACGAAAAACCCATCATCATCGATCAGCCCGACCAGGCCGTCGATAACCGCACCTCAGCCGAATACGGCTCCGACTCGATCTCGGTCATGGAAGGCCTCGAAGCCGTCCGTAAACGCCCCGGCATGTACATCGGCGATACCGGTGAGCGCGGCCTTCACCACCTCGTCTACGAATGCGTCGACAACTCGATCGACGAAGCCCTCGCCGGCCACTGCTCGGAAGTCTTCGTCACCATCCACATCGACAACTCGATCACCGTCTCCGACAACGGCCGCGGTATTCCCGTCACCATCCACAAAGAACTCGGCATCCCCGCCATCGAACTGGTGCTCTCCCGTCTCCACGCCGGCGGCAAGTTCGACAAGGGTTCCTACAAGGTTTCCGGCGGTCTTCACGGCGTCGGCGTCAAATGCGTCAACGCCCTCTCCGAGTGGTGCGAAGTCACGGTCTGCCGTGACGGCTTCAAAAACTTCATCAAGTTCGAACGCGGCCCCCTCACCGTTCCCTTGAAAGTCCTCGAGCCCTCGAAGCACCGCGGCACCCAGATCTCCTTCAAGCCCGACCGCGACATCTTCACCGTCCTCGAATACAAGTGGGACATCCTCGCCAAGCGCCTTCGTGAACTCGCCTTCCTCACCCCCGGCCTGACCATCCACCTCACCGACGAGCGCCCTGCCGACGGCGAGCGCCATGAAGTCTTCCTCTTCCCGCAAGGACTGTCGCAGTTCGTCAAGCACTTGAACTCGGCCAAGGTCGCCGCTCACGAAGTCGTCTACATCCGCACCTCAAAAGATGGCGTCGAAGCTGAAATCGCCTTCCAGTACAACGACGGCTACGCCGAGAATATCTACTGCTACTGCAATAACATCTCCAACGAGGGCGGCACTCACCTCACCGGTTTCCAGACCGCGCTGACCCGCACCATTAACAAACACCTCAAGACCATCCCCAAGTTCAAGAACGAAACCGACATTACCGGTTCCGATGTTCGCGAAGGCCTCACCGCCGTCGTCTCGGTCAAGGTTCCCGAGCCGCAGTTCGAAGGTCAGACCAAGTCGAAACTCGGCAACGCCGAAGTCCGCGGCATCGTCGAATCGATCGTCAACGATAAGTTCGGCCAATGGCTCGAACAACACCCGAAAGAGTCGGTCATCATCATCGAGAAATGCCTCACCGCCTCGCGCGCCCGGGAAGCCGCCGCCAAGGCCCGCGACCTGACCCGCCGCAAGTCCGCCCTCGACGGCTTCTCCCTCCCCGGTAAGCTCTCCGACTGCGCCTCGAAAGATCCCGCCAAATCGGAAATCTTCCTGGTCGAAGGTGACTCCGCCGGCGGCTCCGCCAAACAAGGCCGCGATTCGAAAATCCAGGCCATCCTCCCCCTCCGCGGTAAACTCATCAACGTCGAAAAAGCCCGCCTCGACAAAGTCCTGGCCAACGAAGAAATTCGTTCCCTCATCTCCGCCGTCGGCTGCGGCATCGGCCACGATGAATTCGATGTCAGCAAAGCCCGCTACCACAAAGTCATCATCATGACTGACGCGGACGTCGACGGCTCGCACATCGCCACCCTGCTCCTCACCTTCTTCTTCCGCCAGATGAAACCTCTCATCGAAGCCGGCTACGTCTACATGGCCAAGCCGCCGCTCTACAAGGTCAAACGCGGCAAGACCGAGCGCTATGTCGAATCCGATGAAAAGATGGACGCCTTCCTTCTCGAACTCGGCCTCGACGGCGTCTCCGTCCTCCGCGCCGGCGCCAGCCAGGCAATGTCGCCCAGCGAGCTCAACAAGATTCTCGCCACGATCAAGCAGACCGCCCGCGCCAGCAACGCCATCGAGCGCCACGGCGTCGAATTCCTCGAGCTCCTCCGCCACTCGAATCCCGCTGAAGGCCAGTTCCCCATCTCCCGCATCACCGTGCGCGAAGACGACGGCACCACCTCCCTCCATTACCCCTTCACCAAAGACGACGAAAAAGCCGTCCTCGAAGCCGCCCTCAAGCGCCTGCAGCCGAACGACACCTTGCAGTCGAAAGCCAAGGACGCGGCCGAGCCCACCGCCGACGAGCTCTTGCCGGAAACCATCGCCGCCGAAGATGACAGCATCGACGACGAAGCCGAAGTCGCCGCCCTGCACACCAACATCGAGCTCATCGACTTGCACGAACGCCACGCCTTGATCGAACTGGAACGCCGCTTCGCCGAAGTCGGCACCTCGCTCGCCGCCTTCCTCCCCATCGATGGCGTCCTCTTCTCGATCAAGGCCGGCAACGACAAAGAACTTATCGCCCACTCCTTGCCCGACCTGTTCGAAGAGATCAAAGGACTCGGCAAACAAGGCCTCACCATCCAGCGCTATAAAGGTCTGGGTGAAATGAACCCCGACCAGCTCTGGGACACCGCCATGGACCCCGCCAAGCGCACCCTGATCAGCGTCACCATGGACGACGCCATCCGCGCCGAAGAACTCTTCTCCCTCCTCATGGGCGATGTTGTTCCTCCCCGCCGCCGCTACATCGAGCGCCACGCCGCCACCATGAAAGACCTGGACATCTAAGACCCTCCATGCCTCGCGCTCCCCGCAAAACCAAGCCCGCTCCCATCGCCCCCGCGACGGATGGCGGAGCCTTGGCCAGCGGCGAGCTGCTCGGCGACATCCGCGGCTTGATCGAAGAATCTCGCCAACAGGTCGCCACCACCGTCAATGTCGGCATAACTTTGCTCTACTGGAACATCGGCCAACGCATCCATTCGGAAGTCCTCAAGTTCGAGCGGGCGGAGTATGGGAAGCAGATTCTTGCCACACTGTCGCAAGAATTACAAAGAGATTATGGCGAGGGATTTAGCGTTGCTGGATTATCGCGCATGATGAGCTTGGTAAATGCCTTTCCAGATCTCAAAGTGATTGCCCATCTCTGTCGCAAGGTAAGCTGGTCGCACTTCCGAGAAATCATCCCCCTCAAAGACCCGCTTCAACGCGACTTCTACGCCGAGATGTGCCGCATCGAGACTTGGAGCGTTCGCACTCTGCGCGATAAGATCGACTCCATGCTTTTCGAGCGCACCGCCTTGTCGAAGAAGCCGCAGGAACTCATTGAGCATGAGCTGCAGCAGCTCCGCGCCGAAGACAAGATGACACCCAATCTGGTCTTCCGCGATCCTATCTTCCTCGACTACCTCGGACTCAAGGACCGCTATCTCGAAAAAGACCTTGAAGACGCCATCCTCCGCGAGCTCGAAAACTTCATCCTCGAACTCGGTAGCGGCTTCTCCTTTGTCGCTCGCCAGAAACGCCTGATCATCGACGGCGATGACCACTACATCGACCTGCTGTTCTTCCATCGCGGCCTCCGTCGACTCATCGCCATCGAGCTCAAACTCGGCGACTTCAAAGCCGCCGACAAAGGCCAGATGGAACTCTATCTCCGTTACCTCGCCAAGCACGAAATGCAGCCCGGCGAAGATAAACCCCTCGGCCTCATCCTCTGCTCCGGCAAGAAGAGCGAGACCATCGAACTCCTCGAGATGGACGCCGCCGGCATCCATGTCGCCGAATACCTCAGCAGCTTGCCCTCCCGCGAATGCCTGAGCCAACGCCTCCATCTCGCCATCGAACACGCTAAACAACGCTTTCCCAATGCCTAAATCCCGCAAAACCACGCTCTCTCCATCCGCCCCCGCGACGGATGGCGGAGCCGTGTCTTCAGGCGAATTGGCCTTCCCGCAATTGGTTGAGCTCTGCCGCAGCACCCACCAATCCTTGCAGGCTCAAGCTTCGCGAGCTATCGACAGTTCCATGGTCCTGCGTAACTGGCTCTTCGGCTGCTATATCGTCGAGTTCGAGCAGAAGGGTGTCGATCGGGCTGAGTATGGGCAAAAATTAATTCCTCGACTGGCTAGTGAATTAGGCTCTATCAGAGGCGTAAATCCCACTGCATTAAGAAAAAGCCGTGCGTTCTACCTGGCCTACAGTGAGATTCAACCGACACTGTCGGTTGAATCTTGCAAGATCATAAACTCCAATGAGATGAGCGATAATTTATCAATTTCCGCGACACTGTCGCGGAAATCCGAGACAGTGTCTCGGATTAGACATAACAACATGATTAATAGCTTTCTGCAAATTCCGCAGACACTGTCTGCGCAATTGCTCGCCCGCTTCCGTCTCGGCTGGTCGCACTACGTCACCTTGCTCAGCATCAGCAATCCTGACGAACGCAGCTTCTACGAGATCGAAACAGAAGCCAACGGTTGGAGCGTCCGCGAGCTCGAACGCCAGATCGGTAGCTCGCTCTACGAACGGCTTGCCCTGAGTCGTGATAAAGAAGGCATTCGCCGCCTCGCCCGCGAAGGCCAAATTGTCGAAAACCCTGCCGATTTGTTCAAGAGTCCTCTCGTCTTGGAATTCCTTGGCCTCAAAGAGCATCCCAGCTACTCTGAAGCCGAGCTTGAATCGGCGATCATCGATAAGCTGCAAGACTTCCTCCTTGAGCTCGGCAAAGGCTTCCTCTTCGAAGCCCGCCAAAAACGCTTCAGCTTCGACAACGATCACTACTTCGTCGACCTGGTCTTCTACAACCGCCTGCTTCGCTGCTACGTCCTCATCGACCTCAAGCGCGATAAGCTCAGCCATCAAGACCTCGGTCAAATGCAGATGTATGTCAACTACTTCGACCGCTTCGTGAAAACCGCGGACGAAAACCCCACAGTCGGCATCGTCCTTTGCCATCGCAAAAACGACGCCCTCGTCGAACTCACCTTGCCCAAAGACGCCAACATCTTCGCTTCGAAATACCAGCTCTACCTCCCCGCCAAGGAAGAGCTCAAGGCCGCCCTCGAACGCTTCGAACACGAACTGGAGGCTCACCCCTGATCCCTCCTCAAAATTCTTAACTCTTAATTCTTAATTCGTAATTGATTAACCCCGGAGACCCCATGAGCGACGAAACCCAAGCCACCCAATCCGAATCCTTGCTGCCAACGCAGATCGAGGACATCCTCCACCACGCCTACCTGCAATACTCGCTCTCCGTCAACGTCGGCCGCGCCATCCCCGACGTCCGCGACGGCCTCAAGCCCGTCAACCGTCGCATCCTCTACGACATGCACGTCCAAAAGCTCACCAAGAGCCATTCCTATGTGAAATCCGCCCGCGTCGTCGGTGACGTCATCGCCAAGTATCACCCCCACGGTGACACCGCCGTCTACGACACCATGGTTCGTATGGCCCAGGACTTCTCCATGCGCGTCCCCTTGATCGACGGCCAGGGTAACTGGGGTTCGGTCGACGGCGACGCCCCCGCCGCCTACCGATACACCGAATGCCGTATGGAAAAAATGGCCGAGGAACTCCTCGCCGACCTCGACAAAAACACCGTCGACATGCAGCCCAACTTCGACGAAAAGGAAGAGGAACCCACCGTCCTCCCCGCCCGTTACCCCAACCTCCTCGTCAACGGCACCACCGGTATCGGCGTCGGTATGGCCACCTCCATCCCGCCTCATAACCTCATCGAAGTCATCAACGGCTGCGTCGCCCTCCTCGATAACCCCGCCATCTCCATCGTCGAGATGATGGAACACATCCCCGCTCCCGACTTCCCCACCGGCGGCCAGATCGCCGGCACCGGCGGCATGCGCAAACTCTACGAAACCGGCCGCGGCTCGGTCTACCTCCGCGGCAAAGCCCGCATCGAGGAAACCAAGGACGGACGCGAACTGATCATCGTCACCGAAATTCCCTACATGGTGAACAAGGAGAACATGGTCAAAAAGATCGCCGAACTGGTCAACGACAAAGTCCTCACCGGCATCTCCTCGCTCAGCGACGAATCCTCCTCGCGCACCGGCATGCGCATCGTCATCGGCGTCAAACGCGACGCCATGGCCACCGTCGTCCTCAACCAGCTCTTCAAGCACACCAACCTCGCCACCTCCATCGGCTGCCAGTTCCTCGTCGTCGATAAAAAACGCCCCCGCACCCTCAACCTCAAGCAGCTGCTCCAGGCCTACCTCGACCACCGCCTCGAAGTCGTCACCCGCCGCATCCGCTTCGACCTCGATAAAGCCGAAAAACGCGCCCACATCGTCGAAGGCCTGCTCGTCGCCGTCAACAACATCGACGAAGTGGTCGAAATCATCCGCCGCTCCGCCAACCGCGAAAACGCCCACGAGCGCCTCACCACCCGCTTCAAGCTCAGCCGCACCCAGACCTCCGCCATCCTCGATATGCGCCTGGCGCAACTCACCGGCCTCGCCGTCGATGAACTCAATGCCGAATTCGCCGAGCTCACCGCCGCCATCGATGGCTTCCGCCACCTCCTCGCCAACCGCCACCTCCGGATCGCCATCATCCGCGGCGAACTCATCGAAGTCCGCGATAAATACGGCGACGCCCGCCGCTCCGAGATCATCATCTCCGGCAAGGACATCAACATCGAAGACCTGATCAAGCGCGAAACCGTCGCCATCACCGTCTCCGAGAA
>JAYTMY010000088.1:0-10369 GCA_043748535.1 Lentisphaeraceae bacterium
TGCAGGAATTCTGAGGGATTGCCGATGCGCTTGCGGACCTTGGCGAGCTCGTCGGGCTGGCTCCAATCGGGTTCTTGAATTCGTCCCTCAGCAAGAGCAAAGGCGTAGTGAGCCTTCCAACGCGCTTGGATTTCGGCATCTTTAATTGAGGCCGGATCAAGCATCTCGAAGAGCAGGTGGAAGTGATTGCCCATGAAGGCAAAAAAGTGAAAAGTCTCATGTAGAATTGACCACTTCCGTCTCACGAAAAACTAAGGAACAGGGGGCAGGTCCCTATTAAGATAAAATGATGTGTCTCATGAAAACCACCCCGCCAAACCACTCATTGGCACCATCTGCGCACCCCAGCAACAAAAAGCAGCACCCGGAACGGCTGTCCGGGCGCTGCTTTTTTGTGGTTTTTGTCGTATCTAACGGACAACAGGGGGCAGGTCACTATAATCCCAAAGCCAGACAAGCGGGCTCCTACAAACTCAAAGTCCGCCTCAGCGCCGATAAAGGTGCTAGCGATATCGAGTGCGTCCTCGGCGACCAGGTGCTCCCGGTCACGGTTCCATCCACCGGCAGCTGGGATAAATACCAGGAAGTCGAAGTCGGCAGAGTCAATCTCCCCGCCGGTGCCAGCCAGCTCAGCGTCCGTTGCCGCAATTTAAAAGGCCCAGCTCCCTGCAATCTCGGCAGTCTGAAATTGACGCCGGAATAAAGCCCTCATCTTCCTGGCGCGGCAAAACCGCGCCAGGAGTTTGATTCGTCACCTCCTGCCGATTGATGTGGCATCACCGAATTCCTCGCTTAGGGTAGTCCTAGATGGAACCGCCGCGGCTCAGTCGCGTCTTCCCATATTGACACAAGAGGAATCCATGGCCGACAATTTCACCCGTCAAAGTCTGCTGCAGCGCCTCAAAGATCCCTCTGACGAAAGCAGTTGGGAAGATTTCCGCAGCAGTTATGCGCCTTATGTGATGATGTTGCTGCGTCGTTTGTACCTCAGTCCCGAGGACTGCGAAGATCTGGTGCAGGAACTGATGTTGATCTGTTGGCGTCAGCTGCCGCAGATGGACTACGATCCGGCAAAGGGGCGCTTCCGCGGTTGGCTGGCCGTGGTCACCCGCAACGAAGCGCTGCGCTGGCTGAAAAAGAAGCAGCGGCAGCCCGAAGGCGTCGGCGAAGCGATTGATCGACTCGGTGGCGACGATGCCGCGCTCGACCAGATCGCCGATGAAGAGTGGCGGCGCTTCATCAGCCAACGGGCCTGGGACAACATCTCGCCGCACTTCAGCTCGGACGTCCTGCAACTTTTCCAAGCCCTCGCCAGTGGCGACAATCCCGAGGCGGCGGCAGATCGCTTCGGCCTTGCGCGGGCCTCGGTCTACGTTTACAAAAAACGCGTCTTGAACAGCCTGCAGAAAGAAATCCTCCGTCTGCAGAAGGAATTGCTGTGAATCCTGACTTCCACGACTTCCTCGCCGCCCAGGTCGGAGAAGCCGAAGAGTCGGCACGTCTCAGTCTCGCCGCCGCACCTTTGCCGCTTTCTCCGGATGAGCGCTACACCGAACGCGTCTTCCTCGCGGAAGGCGGCCAGAAGCGAGTCTTCCGCTGCCGTGATCTGGCGTCCGGACGAGAGCTTGCGCTCGCCCTGCTGAAAAACGATGCCGGCCAGGAGCAGCAATCGAAATTCCGCCGTGAGGCACGCCTCAACGCCCGGCTCGAGCACCCTAACATCATGCCGGTCTACGACTGCGGCGTCTTGCCCGATGCGGGCCCGTTTTTCACCATGAAATTGATCCGCCGCCACAGTCTGCAGCAAGCCTTGGACGGCGGCAAGATCGACTTCGATGCCGCCCTAAGCGCTGTGATCGGGGTCTGCCGCGCCCTTGCTTACGCCCACGAAAAAGGCATTCTCCATTTCGACGTTAAGCCCGACAACATCCAGCTCAGTGACCACGGCGAAGTGCTCCTTTGCGACTGGGGCCTCGCCGGCATCGCCTACGAAGATTGCAGCGAAGAATTGCTCGCCGATGAAGAGCTGCGCCTGATCGATCTCGGGCAGAGTCTCGATTCGATTGCCAAGGGGACACCCGGCTACGCTGCTCCCGAAATGTGGCAGGTCGGCAGCCGCCGCGACCGTCGTTGCGACATCTATTCCCTCGGCGCCGTTCTCCGCCAGATCCTGCAGAGATTTCCCGACACGGCAGCTCCGGCGCTGCACTCAGTCGCCGCCAAAGCCTTGTCCGAAAAGGCCAGCAATCGCTATGCCAGCGCCGATGAATTCCGCCTCGAGATCGAGCGCTTCCGCAACGGCTTCGCCACCGGCGCCGAACACGCAGGACCTGGACGCCTGCTCTGGCTCTTGATCCGCCGTCACCACACCCTCAGCCTCGTCCTTGCCGGAGCGACCATCCTGCTCCTTGGCAGCTCGCTCCTCTTCGTCCGGAACCTGCAGAAAAGCGAAGCCGAATCCCGCCTCCTGGTGCAGCGTCTCGACCACGAAAGACAGGAAAAAGAAGCCTTGCAGCGGCGCGACCTGCCGGGACTTTTGCGTCAGGCGCATAAACTCTTTCACGATCGCGATTTCGATACCTGCGCCAGCCAGGTCGCCCTGATCCGCAGCATCGATCCGGAATTGCCGGCCGGCCGCCTCATGGAAGCCTTCCTGCGTCTCAATCAAGGAGATTACGAGGGCGCCGCGCCGCTCCTGCCGGAAAAGCTGCGTGCAGCCCTTCCCGAACTGCAGCGCGGCGACACGCCGGGACTGATCGCTTTCCTCGCCAAACTCGACAGCTCCCATGAACCAGAAACCAGCATTTACCGCAATCTCCTCTTCGCCCGTCATGCCTCTCTGCATACTCTTGAGGAGAAACGCCAACTGACCGCTGCTGAATGGCAACTCAAGCTCAAGGAGGGCCAAGCCCTCCACCTCGAAGTCCGTCAAGGTCAAAACGGTATCGAGATCGACGCCTCCGCCAATCCCCATATCAGCGATTTCTACCCGCTCGAAAAACTCGCCCTCGGCCAAAAAATTGCCCTCCTCGACCTCAGCAACAGCGGCTGTCGCGAGCTCCCTTTCTTGCCCCTTCTCGAAATCACGGAGCTGCGTCTCCATCATCTCGTCAATTTTCGCCTACGCTGTCTCAACGGCAGTCAGGTCCGCCGTCTCGATCTCCGCGGCTCCCGCCTGCTCGATGAAAACAATCTGCGCCTGCTGCCCTTAGAGAGTCTCGATCTGCGCGGTTCCAGCTTCTATCTCTGGGATGTCTTGCTCGAACTTCCCCGTCTGAAAGAACTCGCCCTGGATCCCGGTGTCCTCCCCCATTCGATCCGGCAACACTTGCCAGCTGAGCTCAAGATCAAGGAAGAAGCCTGGTCCCAAGCCAACGAATAAGCTCGCAGGATTTTCGCATGAACGAATTCTGATCCTTGCCATTTGCCCCAAGATCAAGACCTTCCTGCCAGACCCGGTAGACGCCAGCGCCTCGCCGAGCTGCAGAAAGACATCGTCGACCCTCTCCTTGCCGAGGGCGCCAAAGTCCTGAAAAATCAGGGGGTATTTAAAGATCATTGAGACTGAGGGCCTGTCCATCGCACGCGTCAACAGTCTGCTTTACGGTTCTGTGAGCCAGGGGATCTGATCACCTCCCACTGATCCTTGCCTACTAGCTCTTGCCAATAGAGTGGCTTGGGTTTAGACTGAAGAGGAAGCCTTTTGGCCAGTGTTCAACTGTGGAGGAAGACCAATATGAATCCATCGTCTCCGCATCCTCTCTCCAGGCGCTGGCTGATCTTCGGCTCGAGTGTGATCGTCGTCTTATTGGTCGCCTTATGGGCGAGCTGGGATGCGGGGCAGCCGCCGCCGATTGCCCCGCCGATCCGGATGGCAACCCAGGTGCCTAGCCCATCGCTGCTCAAGATTGGCTTCTCTTTTGCCAAGCCGCCCTACAGCACCTCGCCGCAGTTTGCCGACATCGATCCCGCCACCCACCGCGAGCCCTTGGGTTTCGAAGTGGAAATCTTTGCCACCGCACTGCAGCGGGCCGGCTACAAATTCAAACCCGTTTTCCAACCCTTTGCCCGCGTCATCGCCGATCTCGCCAACGGCAACCTCGATGGCGGCGAAACCTCTGGGCCGCCCGAGCCCGGAATTTTCTATTCCCAGCCCATCATTAACTGCGAAAACTACGTCATCACCAAAAAAAGCTCCGGGCGCCAATTCACGACTTTGCAGGATCTTGCCGGCGTCAAAATGGTCGCTTGGCAGGGCGCCGCCACTGATCTGGGACCCGAGTTCACCGCGATCTGCCGCAACAACACCTTGTACATTGAGAACACCAACCAGGAAGCTCAATACCAGATGTTCGCCGAAGGCAAAGTCGAGGCCATCGTCATCGATAAATACATCTTCGAATGGTGGCGCAAGCAATACGAGCAGAAAAGCGGTCGCAGTGAAGACATGGTCTATCATCCGCTCTTCCCTGGCGTCAATCCCTATCACATCGGCTTCCGCGACCAGAGGATCCGCGATGCCTTTGACCATCAGCTCATCCTGATGCGCGAGAAGGGCGAGATCGAGGGGATCATCGCCGCTTATTCTTCATCACCCCGGGTGAGCAAGCCGGTGGCGAGCAAGGCCGTCACCGTGGGCTTTGGCCTCTCCCGCCCCCCTTTTGTCCTTGAAAAGGAACAGCGAGGCATCGCCGTGGATCTTGCTTTTGAGGCCTTTCGTCGCCTCGGATTGCCGATCCGGCCGCTGTTCATGACGAAGCAGCGGATGGAAGAGCAGCTGAGCATAGGCGGCATCGACATAGGCTTTGATGTCCGCTCCTTCTCGCCTGAAATTTTCTACTCCGACCCGGTCATCACCTATCACAGCTGCTTCGTCGGCCACGCCTCTCAGCCGCCGCTGCGGAACTGGGCGGATCTAGCGGGGCAGAGAGTCGCCGCCTGGCAGTTGGCAGAGCACCATCTCGGGGCCGACTTCACGGCGATTCGCCCGCAAATGAAGGACTATCGGGAGTATCCGGTCCAGCACGACCAAGTCGATGCCTGGATCAACCGGCAGACCGACGTCTTGCTGATTGATCGCAACATTTTCCTTTGGTTTTGCCAGCAAGCCGGGGCCAACGCTCCTGACCTGAGCCAGGTTCAGATCCAGCCCCTGCCGGGAGATCCCGGACGGCACGAGGCAGCCGGTTTCCGCTCCGCCGCTCTGCGTGATCGCTTCACTCTGGTCCTCCGCGATATCAAGGCCGATGGCACCTACAGCCGCATTCTCAATCGTTATGGCGCCGGGAACTAAATCATGCCAATTTACTTTTTTCAGTCCCGCTCGATTTCGCAAGTGATTGCCGCCATCCTCCTGGTCGTCATCTCGCTCTTGCTGGCCGTCTTCGGGACCCTCAACTTCCTCAATGACCGGACCCAGGCGCATCGGCAACTGATTCAGGAACTCGACTTGAAGGCGGAGCAGCTCGCTTCCGGCATCGCGGTGTCGGTGTGGAATGTCGACCAGCTCCAGATCTCCCGCAATCTCGAGGCCTTGATGCGCGATCCGAGTATCTCCGGTGTCTCCTTGATCAGCAAGGAACTCAGCAGCCATTGGGCCCGCGACGCCAGCGGAAAAGTCTCGCCAAGCACGAGTTTTCAGCCTTGTGTTGACGGCATTATCAAAGAAGTCCCAGTGCTCTTTGCGGATCGCAAGATTGGTTCCGTCAAGGTTTGCGCGACGGCGCGTCTGGTCGACGCGCGACTCCAAGCGGCGCTGCTGCGCAACGTCCTCTTCATCCTCCTCTTTGACTGCGTCCTCGTGCTCAGTCTCTATCTCATTCTCGATCAACTGGTCATCCGGCCCCTGAAAAAACTCGAAGCTTATGCCGCCTCCGATCTCAGCGGCCCCGTGCCCATGCCCACCGGTTCGACCTTCGTCGGGGAAATCGACACCCTGCGCCTGTCGCTGCAGCAGATGATCAGTCTCCTCGAATCCCGCTACCGCGATCTGCGCACCAGTGAGGAACGCCTGCAGTTGGCGACACAAGCTGCTTCGCTGGGGATCTGGGACTGGGACATTCCTGGCAATCAGCTCACCTGGGATGCCGGCATGTACCGACTCTACGGACTCACTCCGGGCGAGGGCAATGGCACCTATGAGGCCTGGAGCCGCGCGCTTCATCCCGACGATCGCATCGCGGCCGAAGGCGAGATCCAGGCGGCCTTGCAGGGACTGCGGGAGTTCTCCCAGGAATTCCGCATTCTCCATCCCAACGGCGCCATCCGCCACATCAAAGCCGCCGCTCTGACTTTCCGGAATGCCGAGGGCCAGCCCCTGCGCATGGTCGGGGTCAATTACGACCTGAGCGAGAAAAAACTGGCGGAAGCCGAGCTTGAGCAATATCGTCATCATCTCGAAGCCCTGGTCGAGCAGCGCACCCATGAACTCGAACAGGCCAAGCTGACCGCCGAATCCGCCAACCACGCCAAGTCACTCTTCCTGTCCGCCATGTCACACGAATTGCGCACCCCGCTCAATGCCATCCTCGGCTTTGCCCAGATCCTCAGCAAAAACCCCGAGTGCAGCGATAACCAACACCAGCACTTGGCCATCATCCTCAAATCCGGCGAACATCTCCTGTCCCTGATCAACGCCATCCTCGACATCGCCCGCATCGAAGCCGGCAAGCTGCAAGCCCAGAACGATGATTTTGATCTTGGCAATCTGCTGCTCGATACCCTCGCCATCCTGCGGGTTCGCGCCGGTGAAAAAAACCTCAAGCTCGAGCTTGAGCAAAGCTCTTCCTTCCCCCGCTACATCCACTCTGACCCGGTCAAATTGCGGCAAATCCTGATCAACCTGATCGGCAACGCAATCAAGTTCACCCGTCATGGCGGCGTCACCCTGCATGTTCAGCTTCTCCCCCAGACCCAGAACGAGGGCGAACTGCGGCTCAGCTTCGAAATCATCGACACCGGCCCCGGTATCGCGCCAGATGACCTGAAGCAGCTCTTCACCGCCTTTTACCAGGCTCGCGATGCCACCGGCCTAGAAGGCACAGGCCTGGGCCTGAGCATCGCCAAATGTTATGCCGAACTCCTCGGCGGCGGCGTCAGCGTCGACTCGGTCATTGGCCAAGGCAGCTGCTTCCGCTTCACCGTCAGCGCCCGTACCGCCCACCACGCCGCAGCCATGCCGCGGCCAGATCTCCAGATCATCAATATTGAAGGTGCCAGCGAGTGCTCCATCCTCGTCGTCGAAGACCAATTGGAAAACCGCCTCCTCCTCAATGGTCTGCTGCAAGCTTATGGGTTCACCGTGGCGAATGCCGAAAACGGCCGCCTCGCCCTCGATCAGTTGGAAATCAAAAAACCCGACCTCATCCTCCTGGATCGCCGCATGCCGGTGATGGATGGGCTGGAGATGCTCGCCAAACTACGAGCCAGGCCCGCATGTCAGGAAATCCCCGTCATTGCGGTCACCGCACAAGCCTTTGAAGAAGAAAAGCAGGAGATGCTCGCCGCCGGCTGCCAAGACTTCCTCGCCAAACCTTTTCGCGATAGCGATCTCTATGCTCTTCTCGCCAAGCATCTGCCGATCCGTCTCGTCACCGCCGAGACGCAGTCACCGAAGCCAGCTCCCCAGCTCTCGACCGCCGTCCTCTTGGCCCTGCCGGAGAACTTGCGTCTGCGGCTCCGAAATCTCGTCAAGATCGGCAATATCACCCAGCTTGCGGCCCTCGTGCCCGAAGTCGAGGTCCATCAGCCCGAGCTCGCCGCCATGATCTCCCTTGCCGTCACCAGTTATGATCTCTGCACTCTGACGGAATTATGCGCCTCTTACCCGGCCTGATGGCCGTCTAGCACGGCAGGCTTTCCGGGAGCCGATCGTCTCCCACTCGCTTGGTTCTGCCGAGGTGAAAGGAGGGCCGCGACCAGGCCTGTCCTTTCGCCCCGCGGCAGCGCCCGCTTTCTTACTTCGCCGAATCCGGCAGCTCGAGGATGCGGAGATTGCGGAAATAGATCGGTGCACCTTCCGATTCCAGACAGAGGTAGCCCGAGGCTGGACTGGCTTGCAAACCGGTGCTGACGAATTTGCCGTTGACGCTGAGGCTGATGTTGCCGTCGATGCAGGTGACGACGTATTGGTTCCAGTTGTTGCGGGGCAGCGAGCGCTCTTCGCGAGGGAATGAGCGGCTCTTGTTTTCGGCACGGGTGTTGACACAGGTCATCTTCGAGCCCCAAACCGGGAAGAGGTCGCCGTGAACCGAATACCAACGCGCGGGCTTGGGCATGCCGTAGTCATTCTCGAGAGCCTGCACCTCGATACCGAGGGGATAGGGCTGATCCGGCTTGATCACCGAGGGGTCAGCACAGATGAAAACGCCGGAATTACCTTGGGCGACGGTGTGCATCCACTCATATTCGAGAACAAAATTGGTGTATTTTCGTTCGCTGCGGATGACGCCGGTGGGTTCTCCGGAAATGAAGATCATGCCGTCTTTGACCGTCGCGGTGTCGGGCTTGACGTTGACCGGCACCCAGCCGCTCATGTCCTTGCCGTTGAAGAGATCCACCCATTTCAGGTTATTGACTGAGGGCTGGCGGGTTTCCCCGGCATTCGGGCAGGTGCAGGAAGCTAGGCTGGCGAGGGCAAGGGCGGCGAAGAGAGGACGAAGCATGATTTTCTCCGATAATTTGCGGCTTGGTGGGCGCATATGACACGGCTGAGGGAACTTTGTTGCCGTCGACCGAAGGATTCCGCGAATGAATCATCCGTGATTACGCCAAACTCTGCCGTGTATATCCCATTTCACTACCTTGCCTACGGATCCTTTGGGGGTCTGTATAATCCCGATCGCGACCTGCCGCCGGTGGTCGCTGCCTCTCACACCTTCGCTCCCTATGGCAGCCACAATGCTGGTTTCCTTGGCAACACCTTCGATGCCTACGGCGCTGGCGCCAAACTCGCGGTCGACAGCCAATGGCGTCAGCGGATGGAACAGGCCAATCAGATGCGCGACGAATATTACACCGTCTCGCCATTGGCCGCCACGCCGGACTTCCAGGAAGAGGTCAAGCACCAGGCTCGCTCCGCGCGTCTGACTCTCGGCATCTCCAACAAGGCTTTAGACATCTCCTTGGAATCGCCCAAGACCCGCGAATTCTATGGCCCCGGATTCGGCGCGGATTGCCTCCTCGCCCGCCGCTTGATCATGGCTGGGGTCACCTCCGTCGAGATTGCCTACGGCGGCTGGGACCACCACGAAAGCACCTTCGAGGCAGCGACCAGAGGCTTCGGCGTCGTTGCCAAAGGTCTGAACTGCCTGGTCACCGAGCTGAAGGAACTGGGGCTTTTCGACCAGACTTTGATTCTCGTCGGCGGCGAAATGGGTCGTAGCCCGGGCATCGAAAAGGAAACCGAAGGACGCCAGCACTTCCCGCAAAACACCTGCTTCGCCGTCACCGGTGGCAAGATCAAGGGCCAAAACATCGGCGAATCCTCGCCCGACGGCAATACCTTGGCTCAGCCGATCACCATGGGCCAGTTGACCTACTCCGTGCTCGAACTGATGGGAATGCGCCCCTTGGGCTTCTTCGACGACACAATATCTGGCCGGCCGCAGCGCTACTGCCCCAGTGACAAGCCCCTCCCCGTTTCACTGATCTGAACGAGGTCTGCCCATGATCAAGTCACTGTCACTTCTGCTGCTTGTCGGCGCTGGCTTGATCGCCGAGGCGGCGCCGAGCCAGCGCCTCACCGAGGCGGAAAAAGAAAAGATCAACGAAGCTTTCCGTCAGCTCGAAGCGAAAAGCCAAGTCTCCATCGCCGTGCCGAGTGGTGAAGCCGTCACCGCTCAGCCCGGGCACAAGGTCCGCCTGCTTCTGCGCTTCCACAACGGCAGCGACGAGGCCGTGAAGTTCGGCCTCGATATGCTGAAGATTCTCCGGGACGCTCCGGGCGGCGGCAAGGAGTTGGAATTAAGCCCCCTCTTCGCCGATCCGGAGCTCCATCTCCAACAACGCCTCAGTGCCAAAAAAGCCCTGCTCGTCCGCCTGGAACAACTGAAAGCAGACGAGCTGCCCAGTTTCCTCCTGTCGCATTTCCCCCAAATTCCCTTGGCGGAACGGAGCCGAGCCAAGGCGAAAGCCAGCTTGGAAAATGAACGCGAGACCTGCTTTAGTGATCTCAAAACCCTGTCCGCCTGGCGCAGCAGCGGCTCGATCCCGGCTCACGCCACCCTCGAACTCGCCTTCAAGAGCCGACTTCCTGAAGGACTCGATCAAGATCAGCCCGAATGTCAGCTCACCCTGCGAGTCCAATCGCCCGCCGGTTTCCTGACCAACTTCCCCGCCACCGCCCTGGTGGAATAACAGAAAACTCGCC
>JAYTMY010000089.1:0-9401 GCA_043748535.1 Lentisphaeraceae bacterium
GTGTTGATGGTGGCGCCTTCGAAGAGGTCCTCGGTGACCTTGCCGCCCTTGGTCATGCGGAAGATTTTCGGCAAGGGACGGTCGGGGGTGAAGGATTCGAGGCGGGCGACGGCACGGGGCGACAGGATGAGGACGCCGTGGGCGCCTTCCGAGCCGAGGACTTTTTGCCACGAGAAGGTGACAACGTCGAGTTTTTCCCAAGGCATTTCCATGGCGAAGCAAGACGAGGTGGCGTCGCAGATGGTGAGGCCTTCGCGGTCATCGGCGATGAAGTCGGCGTTGGCGACGCGGACGCCGGAGGTGGTGCCGTTCCAGGTGAAGATGACGTCGCGGTCCTTAGCGGCCTGAGTCATGTCGGGAAGCTGGCCGTAGGGAGCGGTGAAGACGCGGACGTCTTTCAATTTGAGCTGTTTGGTGACGTCGGTCATCCATTCTTGGCCGAAGGATTCCCAGTGGAAGACGTCGACGCCGCGGGGGCCGAGGGCGGACCAGAGGAACATCTCGACGGCGCCGGTCTCGGAGGCGGGGACGATGCCGAGGCGGTAGCCGTCGGGGAGGCCGAGGATTTTCTTCGACAGGTCGATGGCTTCTTTGAGGGCTTTTTTACCGACACCGGAGCGGTGCGAGCGGCCGGCGGTAGCGGCGAAGGGGAGCTTGGCGAGGTCGTAGCCGGGGCGTTTGGCGCAGGGACCGCTGGAGAAGTTGGGGCAGGCGGGTTTGGTCGCGGGTTTGCTCATGGAGGACTCCGTTGTATTTGTGGGTTACTCAGAAAATCGGCACTTAAACACTAATCTCAAATCCGGCAAGTTCCGCTCGTATGACGGTATCAGCGTACTAAAGCCGAGATGGCTTTGAAAGAGGGATGTTTGGCGTCGCGCATTTCGGCGAAGATCCAAGCTTCGAAGCTGAGGATCTCGACGCCTTTGGATTCGAGCTCGCGCCAAGCGAGATCGCGATTGCGGATGGCGCGGGATTCGGTGCAGTCCGCCAGCAGGACGACTTCCATGCCGCGGCTGAGGGCATCAAGACAGGTCTGACGGACGCAGACATGGGCTTCGATGCCGGCGATGACGAGGCGTCTGGTCCGATGTTGCAGAAGCAGCTCTTCAAAACCCGCTGCGCCGAAGGCAGAGAAAGTGGTTTTCTCGAGCAGCGGTAATCCCTGGGCGTGATCTGCGATAGCCGCAAGGGTGTGACCCAGGCCTTTGGGATACTGCTCGGTAAGAACGACAGGGAGCTGCAGCAGTCGCGCTGCTTGCAGGGCCTTGGTCGAGCGGGCAATCAGGCTTTCCGCCCGATCTCCCATCGCCGGGACGAGTTTCTCTTGCAGATCGATGAGGCAGAAAAGGCTGGGTTTCATGGGGAAGTCGATGTTAGGAGGTTAGGAGGTAAAGGGGTAAAGGGGTAGAGGGCTGAAAACTTTAAACTTTAAACTCTTAGCTCCTCGGCCAGCGGCCAAAGATGAGGGAGGTGTTGATGCCGCCGAAGGCGAAGTTGTTGTTCATGACGATGTCAGCCTTCAGTTCTATGCCATTGCCGGTCACATAGTTGAGCGGAGCGCAGCGAGGATCGACTTGGTCGAGGCCGAGATTCGGGGCAAACCAGCCTTGGTTCATCATCGCGATGGTCCACCAGGATTCGAGGGCGCCGGCGGCGCCGAGGGTGTGGCCGGTGTAGCCTTTGAGCGAGGCGACAGGAACGGAAGAGCCGAGGAGGCGGTAGGTGGCTTCCGATTCGGCAATATCGCCGAGTTCGGTGGCGGTGGCGTGGGCGTTGACATAGCCGATCTGCTCAGGTTTGAGGTGGGCGTCATCCAAGGCTTCGCGAGCTGCATCGAGCATGGTTTCCGCGCTCGGCTGGGTCAGGTGAACGCCGTCGGAATTGGTGCCGAAACCGAGGATTTCCGCGTGAATGTGAGCGCCACGGGCGAGAGCGTGCTCGAGCGACTCAAGCACCAGGGTGGTGGAACCTTCGCCGATGACCAGGCCGTCGCGGTCCTTGTCGAAGGGACGCGGGCTCAGCGACGGGGTGTCGTTTTTGCGTGAAGTGGCGTACATAACGTCGAAGACCGCGGCCATCGCCGGATCGAGCTCTTCAGCTCCGCCGGCGACCATCAGATCGCAACGGCCGGCACGCACCGCTTCAAAGGCGTAGCCCACCGCTTGCGAGCCGGAGGTGCAGGCGGAACAGGTCGGGATGATGCGCCCTTGCAGACCGAAGAAAAGGCCGACGTTGACGGCGCAGGTCTGCGGCATCATCTGGATGTAGGAAGTCGCTGAGATGCCGCGCGTGCTGTTTTCCAGGCGCATCCGGGCGAAAGGCTCGACCGCGTCGCATGAGCCGGAGCAGGAACCATAGGCAACGCCGCAGCGACTGCTGAGGAGGAGCGGCGAGCCGATCAGGCCGGCGTCGCGCAAGGCGAGCTCGCTGGCCCGGACCGCGAAAATCGCCACCCGGCCCATGCCGCGGATGAATTTGCGATTGTAGCCGTAAGTCACTCCGAGCGGATCTTTGCAGGGCGCGGCAAGACGGGTGTCGAGGCCGCTGAAGCGGTCCCATGCATCCATCCGGACGACGCCGTTGCGGCGGGCGTTAAGTTCCGGCAGGATTTCCGCCCAGCTGCTGCCCAGGGGAGTGACTCCCCCCATGCCGGTGATGACGCGTCGATTTTCTGCCATGAAGCCCATTCCTTGAAAGTGAATTTCCCCGAATCTAATCCCGGAAGGCGGATTTCCTCGCCCATCTGGCAAGCTCGAAAAGGGAACGCAGTTATGGTGAGCGGCATCAATCCCAAGGTATTTCCTGCATGAATAGCGCTGACATCCTGCCGCTGGTGGTTCGAGACGTGACCATTTCCCATGGCGGCCCGCCTTTGATGGAAGGAGTCAGTCTCGAAGTCCGCCGTGGCCGCACCTTTGGCATTCTCGGCGGTTCGGGTTGCGGCAAGTCCTCGCTGCTGCGTTGTCTGGCAGGGTTAAAGACCCCGGCCAAAGGCGAGATTCTGCATTCTGGCCGCAGCATCGTTTCCTGCACTCAAGATGAACGCCGCAAGCTGATGCAAGGTTTCGGCATCCTCTACCAGTCCGGCGCACTTTTCGGCTCGCTCACCTTGCTTGAAAACGTCCTTCTGCCCTTGGAAGAATTCAGCGGCCTCGACCGCGCCGCCTGCATCGAAAAAGCCCGACACAAGCTCTCACTCACCGGCCTCAGCGGCTTCGAGGACTACCTGCCTGCCTCGATCTCCGGCGGCATGAAAAAACGTGCCGGCCTCGCCCGCGCCCTGGCGCTCGATCCGCCGCTGCTGTTCTGCGACGAACCCTCCGCCGGCCTCGACCCGATCTCCTCGTCCGAGCTCGACCTGCTGCTGCGCCGCCTCTGTGACGAACAAGGCACTGCCATCGTCATCGTCACCCACGAGCTCGAATCGATCTTCGCCGCCGTTGACGAATGCATCATCCTCGACCGCCAGGCCCAGGGTGTCGTTGCTCGTGGCGACCCGAAGGAATTGCGCAAGAATTGCGACGTTCCCTTTGTTCATCATTTCCTCAATCGCCTGCCGATGAAGTGAAGAACCCATAATTCACCACGAAGACACGAAGAGCACGAAAAGGGTTCACCACAGAGGTAACGCCCAAGGGCTCCGAACCCGCTCGGAGCTCTGCAGCTCCTGTCCCAACTGTATCCCAGTCGTGTCCCAACCGTGTCCCAGTTGTGTCCCAGCTCACTTCAGATCTTGATGAAGGCCGGAATGAGCATCAGAACAATGCCGATCAGGCACATCAACCAGACGCTGCCAATGAAGTAAGGATAGGCCATCAAGGCGATGCCACAGGCGAGAGGAATGCCGGCGCGCTGAGTTTTTCCATACATGAAATAGCCCATGCCGATACTGCCGAAAAGCATGCCGGTGAAGAGCAAAGGTATTGAGATGTTTTCCATCCGGGCTCCGAGCTTGCCTCAACCCTAGTCCCTCGGCTCTAGTTGGCTAGTCTTGTCGCCTTTAGACGCAAGGATAGATTGCCCTCCCGAATCCCACAGGAGAACACCAGATGATTCATTGCCCTGCTTTGGGTCTTTTTCTCGGCGCCGCACTCAGCTCCATGGCTGATGAAAAAATCAAAACTGAAGAGGCCCATACGGTGACGATCCATGCCGACGAAGTTGCCGAGGCCAAGCTAGGCGTAATAGACATGGTCACCGATCGCCTCGATTCGATCAAGAAAGCGGGATGAATTCCCCCCTCGTCATCCTCGCCTACGGCAGCAACCTCGCGGCGCCTTGCGGTTCCCGCGAAGCCAACATCACTGAAGCTATGCGGCTGCTCTTCGATGGCGGCTTTCAGGTCGATCAGATCAGCGTCGCGGTGGCCAGCTCCCCAGTCGATTGCCCGAGTGGCTCCGGCGAGTTTCTGAACGGCGTCTGTTCGGGTTTCTGGAGCGGCTCGCCCCGGCAATTGCTGCAGCTCTGCCAAGAGATCGAGACGCGGCTAGGCCGTTCAGCCCGCTGCGAGAGGGAAATCAATGCCCCGCGTCCGATCGATTTGGACATCATTCTTTTTGGCGACCAGAGGATGAATGAGCCTGATCTGGTGATCCCTCACCCTCGCGCTCATCAACGCGACTTTGTTTTGCTGCCTTTGGCATCTCTGGCGCCGGATTTGGCGCAGAAGCTAAGGCCATAACAACAAGAGCCAGACTTCCGTCTGGCTCTTGTTCAGGATAGCTAAGCTTGAAATCAGAGCTCGCGGATCCAGATGTTGCGGAAGTTAACCGGGTCGCCGTGGTCCTGCAACTTGAGGGGCAACTTGGCTGCGTGGGCCTTGTACGAGGTCAGGCTACGATACTGGCAAGGACCTTGTGATTCCGTGCCGTTCTGAACCAGGACGCCGTTGAGCAGGGCGGTGAACTTCGCCGCGCTGAGGAGCTTGCCGTCGGCATCGAACTTCGGTGCGGTGAAGGTGATGTCGTAGGAGTTCCATTCGTCGGGCGGGTTGCAAGCATTGACCAGGGGGGGAGTCTGGGCGTAGATGGCGCCAACGGTGCCGTCTGCATAGGTGTTGGATCCCCAGCCGTTCAGGATCTGGAGTTCGTATAAGCCCATCATGAAGACGCCGGAGTTGCCGGACTGGTCGCCTTTGCAGCAGGATTTCGGGATCATGAATTCGAGGTGGAGCTGGCAGTCGCCAAATGCGTCTTTGGTCAATTGGTCGCCGCCGCGAGGCTTGGCAACCATGGCGCCGTCCTTGATTTCCCATTTGGTGTTGCTGAAGGCGTCAAGGCTCTTGCCGTCGAAGAGAATCTTGGCATCGGCGGGAGGAGGCGTGCTACGGCATTCGCCTTGCACTTTCACGGGCTGGGGACGATCTGGATCGTGCACATGCCACTTTGTGCCGGGGAGAATCGGAGTGTCTGTGAAGCCGTGGACCTTGAGCACTTTCGGCTCTTCCAGACGAGTCAATTCGACCTTCCGGAATTCGACTTCCGAACCTTCGGCTTGAAGAGCGATTTGGCCACGGACGGCGGTCGATTTCGTGCCTTCGTTGACGAAGTCGCCGTTGACCCAGATTTTTACGGTATCGGCAATGCACTCGATGACCATGGTATTCCACTCGCCCACCGGTTTTTCCGAGTTATCGGTGAGGTTGAAGATGTGACGTGCATCCTTGGGGCCGCCACCGAACTTCTGGTCTTTGCCTTTGGTGCGGCGTTTCTCCATGTCGGGCACTTCGATGTTTTCTTCGATGCACCAGAAGTCGCCGGCCATCGTGTGCTGCATCTGGCACTCGATCGACTGCGGGAACATGCCGTAGAGGGCGCGGGGCTTGGAGGCGTGGACGAGGACGCCGCAGTTGCCGGGTGTGCCGGCGAAGCGGTATTGGACTTCGATGCGGTAATTTTCGTAGATCGCATCGGTGATCAGGTGGCCGCGGGGGCTGCCGAGGGAGACCAGCATGCCGTCGCGGACGACGAAGGAGTCTTTGATGCCGGGGTTCTTGTCTTTTTCCGGAACGTCCGAGTGCCAGCCGCTGAGGTCTTTGCCGTTGAAGAGGGACATCGGCAGGTTGGTGGTGACCTGGAGCGCGGGAGCGGCTGCAGCGGCAGGGGCTGCAGCTTCTTCGGCTTGCAGAGTGCCAGCAGCGGCGAGGCAGAGGGCGAGGAGGGCGTTATGCAGAATTTTCATGCGGAATTCCTTTGGAGTTTCAGATCAGAAACACTTGGTGACACCGGGGATGGCGATCGGGTAAAGGCCGTCAGCTCCGGGCATGACGAGGGTTTCCTTGCGGGCGACGACGGCGGGGTCGTGGTAGCGGAAGTCGGACTTGAGCATAGTGTCCCAAGTGATTTCCTGGCCCGAGTAGACGGCGGTGCGGCCGAGAATCGAGGTCAGGGTCGAGTGGGCGCCGTATTCGGCTTCGTTGAGGATCTTGCCGGCGGCGAGGTTGTTCATCAGGTCAACCCACTCATAGGCATGGCCGCCTTTTTTGGTGCTTTCGACGGCGTCGGGAGTGCTGGGTTTGAACTTCCACAGTTGTTTGCCGTCGTGGTCGCTGATGCGGCCGGAGGCGTCGACAACAGCCTTCTCGGTGACGATCTGTTCCGACACGTCGCTCCAGCAGTTGGGGTGGTGGCGGCAGTAGGAGTTGAGGATGACGCCGTTGGCGTAGGTGTATTGGACGGCGAAGTGGTCGTAGATTTCGCCGAATTTCTTCTGACCGGTGCGGACTTGGCGGCCGCCGACGCCGCGGGCTTTGATCGGGGGCGAGCCGATGAACCAGTTGAAAACGTCGAGGTTGTGGATGTGCTGCTCGGCGATCTGGTCGCCGCAGAGCCAGTTGAAGTAGTACCAGTTGCGCATCTGGTATTCGAATTCGCTGCCTTGTTGGTCGCGGGTCCAGACGCCGGAATCGACCCAGTGAACGTTACCGGAGACGATCTTGCCGAATTCGCCGGATTTGATTTTCTCGAGGGTTTCGATGTAGTTGTGCTGGTGGTGGCGCTGCAGGCCGACAGCGACATAGAGATTCTTCTTCTTCGCTTCTTCAGCGGCGGCGAGGACTTGGCGGATGCCGGGTGCGTCGACGGCGACCGGCTTTTCCATGAAGACGTGTTTGCCTTGTTTGACGGCGTACTCGAAGTGGGGCGGGCGGAAGCCGGGAGGGGTGGCGAGGATGACCATGTCGCAACCTGAATCGATGGCTTTCTGGTAAGCGTCGAGGCCGCTGAACTTGCGATCACCGATGTCGATCTGTTTCGGGCGTTGTTTGGCGAAACCAGCGAATTGGTTGGCGGCATTGTTGACGTTGTCTTCGAAGTAATCGGCGAGGGCGTAGATGATGGCGTTGGGGTTGGCTTCGAGAGCTTGGGCTGCGGCACCTGTGCCGCGGCCGCCGCAACCGATCAGGGCGATTTTAATGGCGGGTTTTTCTTTGCCAGCCTCATCGGCGGCGGAAGCCCCGAGAGCGAGGGCGCCGGCACCGAAGGCGCCGGCCTTGAGGAAGTCACGACGGTCGGAAGTGAAGGGAATGAGTCCGCGGAAAGCCATGTTTTTCTCCTGATTTCTGGGTTTGTGGATCAAAAAATCATCAAGGGTAATGTAGCGAGGACGGTGACACTGTCGAGCCTTTGGCTGTTGGAGATTAAGTAATAAAATGGACTATCAGGCGAAAAGTCGCCGCCATTCGTGTCACATTCACTTCAATAATTCCTGGAGCAGCTCCGGAGCCATCTCCGTGTAGACATAAAATCTGACACTGGGGAAGTAATTGGGCGGAGAAAAGCCCGAGTCAAGAACGCCTCCCTCGGCTTCGAAAGAAGTGTAGCCGGGCGGCACATCGTAGACAATCACAGAGCTGGGATGGACCGAGATGCAGGGTTTGACCTCTTGACCTTGCACCTTAGCGGCCTCATCGAACAAGCCGGTGTTGATGTGGGGCCTTGGCCCGGACCAAGAGCTTTTGGCTTGTAGCCAAGGGCGCTGCGTCAAGCTGAGATCGGCTTTGCCGTGGCCACGGAAACGGGGGTTGATCCAGACCGAGTGATCGCAATTACCGCTATCGCCGCCGGTATCGACGACCAGGTAGATTTTCTTGCCGCCGTTGAGCGGCACGGAAATCGGCGTTGAACCTTTGGAAATGAGTGACGAGGCGAAGAGCGGATCGGTCTTGATATTGATCTTGGCTGCTGCGTTGGCGCTGGTGCTCGCCGATTCGCCGGCTTTCACCTGGATCTTGCCGGGCTGATGAAGCGACACCATCTCCACCGCTCCATGTTCGACACTCAGACGTGTGAAAAGTGGCGACGCCTTGAGACAGAGTTTGGTTCCCCGGACGATGCAGGAAGCGTGTTCGGTCTTGATCTCGAATTCCTTGCCTTGGGACTGGGGGACGACATCGAGGAAGAGGTTGCCGGTGTAGAGCTGCAGGCGCTTGGCGCCGCTCTCCTGATTGAAGCTGGCGGAAGAGTCCGGCTCCAACCGCATGTGCGTGCCGTCGGAATAATCCAATTCACAGCTACCCTGACGCCCGAGTTGCAGAAGATCTCCGGCTCGAATTTCCAAGCCCGGCTGAAGTCTCAGCTTGTCCTGATTCCGGAGAAGGAATCCATCTGCCGTGGCACTGCTCAATCTGGCAATCAGGACGGCCTCAGGCTTGGCGAAAACCGTCCAGAGAACCAGTCCGACGACGACTTGTGCGGCGACCGCAACGATGAAGACGGACCGCTTCCAGAAGGGCGCCGAGGTCTTTGGCAATGCGCTTTTTTGCGCCCTTTGCTGCAGGTTTTTCAGGACTTTGTTTTCTAGGCTAGCGGTTTGCAGACCAGCACAGCGATCGAGGACCGAGGCGCTGAATTCCGAGTCGGAAGTGTCGGACTCGGCCAAGCCGACCAAACCGCGCAACTGCATCGCCCATTCGAGCTCACGTCGGCAGGCCGGCGACTGCAAGGCGATGGACAGGCGCTTCAGGCCCGCTTCATCGAGTCTGTCGTCAAGATATTGCTCGATCAGTTCCAGATCTGCTTCACTGATCATGTGGCCTCCTGCTTGATTTTCCCTTCCATGCAGGAACGGAGCTGATGGCGGAGGCGGTAGAGCTGGGAGCTGATGGCGGAGACGCTGGTGCCGAGGCGGCTGGCGATGTCTTGCACTGGCTCGCGAGTGAAATAGCGGGCTTGAATGAGGTCTCGATCAGTTTCGGGATGGCGGGCGACGCAGCTGCGGAGGAGTTCGACCTGATGTTGGCGATTTTCGAGCTCGGCGGCATGGTCACTTTCCGGCACCGCGAGCTTGCGGATGTCCTCGTGCAGAGACAGCAATTGCGATTTCGGGCCGTAACGGCGACGCAGCGCGCTCATCAGTTTATTGCGGGCGATGGAGCGGATCCATGGACCCGGATCTTGCTTCAA
>JAYTMY010000090.1:0-16911 GCA_043748535.1 Lentisphaeraceae bacterium
CAACTGCGTCATCCGCTCCACCAAAAACGCCTTGGCCAACTACGCCAAGAAGAAGAATCTCAAAGCCGACGATCCTGAGCTTTTGCGCATCACGCAACGTCTGATGGACCTCGTCACCCAAGCGAGAGAAAGCCGCGACAGCAGCGCCCTGCGGGCCGAGATGAAGACATTTACCGACAAAGACCGCGATCTCCGGCGCATCTATTACTGCCTCGCCGAACTCATCGACTTCATCGCCCGCGAGGGGCGACCTCGACCTCCCCCGGAAATACCGAAAGCCAGCGCCTAAAGCCCTTCCGGTTTCCCCTTCAAAAAAGCCCCCGGTTTTGACCGGAGGCTTTCTTGCGTAAGCATTGGGGGTGAAACGGGGGTTTTTGATGTTCTTACGGTTGGAAATGAGGCGAGCAATTACCGTCAATGGCGATAGTGAGTTAATTGATATAAATAATTCATATTTCGTTTAGTTTTTAAATAAACAAATAGGAATAGAAATAGTCATATCTAGCTATCAATTAAGTTTTTGATGAATGTGAAACGACTAGAAATTGGGTGATGGCCATGGGGGGACTCCGGTTGAGTCGAAAGTTACGGAGAAAGGGAAGAAAATCAAGAGGATTATGGCGCGGTCTTGTCGGGCTGAGCTTCAGCCGGCGGGATGCCGGCGAGCCCAGTGAGGAGCGGCGGAGCAAGCCCGGTACGGAGGCCATGGCTAGGGCGCTTTTTTACCTCCCTTATTCTGCGAGATGGTGAGTCCCTTGATGGCTTTGTCAAAGTCTGATTCTATGCGCTGGGTTTTGTTGAATTTATCATACTCCGCAAAAGCCTTTTCTTCGGCTTGTTTGCGGGAGACGGAGCCGTGGCCTTCCAAAATCTTGTATTCATTAAATTCCAGGAAGCGGTTCACGCTCTCGGCAAAGCTTGCCATGGTAAAGCTGGTTCGGGTCTCAAGGATTCGTTCGATATAGTCGAAGAAGGCAGTGACCGCCCGTTCCAGCTTTTTGATCTCCTCTTCCTGAAGGTAATTTTTGCCAATCGTGGTGTCGGACTTCAAAACCCGTCCGTCTGGGGCATTCTTATAAGTGCTCATCCCCATCAGTGGCTTTTCGGCGTTCACATTCAGATAAACGATTTCCGCCGCAGTATGGCCGCTAATGGCGAAGTGGAATTTATCCTGAACATGAGCGTAAAAGTTTTGGGTAGTTTTCGATTTGGGGTCATAGTCGATGCTGCATTCGGCAAAAATATCGGTGATCTGTTGGTAGATCCGGCGTTCAGAGGCTCGGATTGAGCGGACGCGCTCCAGCAGTTCCCGGAAATAATCTTTGCCAAAAAAACGGCCGTTTTTCAGGCGTGCATCATCCATGGCAAAGCCTTTGGTGATGTATTCTTTCAACAATTGCGTCGCCCAGATCCGGAATTGGGTGGCCTTGGAGGAGTTGACCCGGTAGCCGACGGAGATGATGGCATCAAGATTATAATACTTAACCGAATTCGTCTGGAGTTTCCCTTCAATAGCCCCGTGCTGAGTGGTATGTTCCAAAATGGAACTAACCACTTTTTCCTCAAGCTCCCCGGATTCAAAAATGTTTTTCAGGTGCTTGGTAATGGCCGGACGCTGGACTCCGAAAAGCGTGGCAATCCGATCCTGAGTCAGCCAGATGGTTTCATTGCCGAGTAATACTTCCACTTTCACCTGCCCGCCTGGTGCTGTGTACAACAGGAAGTCGGTCACCTCATCTTGCGGTGTCAATTTGTGCTCGTGGTCTTCGGTCATGTTGATTTTCACCCCAAATTAAGTGTGCTAGAATGGAATCACTGTCCTAAAAGTCCTGAGTTCTGATCGATCGGTTTGATTGATCTTAAGCCTGTTGAGCAAGTCGAACTTGGTGTTGTGAAGAATGACCCCGAAAGGTGCCTGGCACCTAGGGCTAAAGACCAAGATGGAGAACTCGTGACTCTCGAGGGGCTTTACAACTGTTTTAGAATCCAGGCGGCAACTTCTTTGTGACCTCCATCTAGTGCCAACGAATACGGGGTGTCTCCTAAATTTGATTTTGCTCCCACTTTAGCGCCCGCAGAGAGCAGCAACTTCACCGTCTCGACATTACCACTCCTCGCCCCCTCATGAATGGCTTGCCTGCCTGAATTGTCCTGAGCATCGACCTTGGCGCCCGCAGCGAGCAGCAACTTCACCACCTCGGCGCGGCCCGTACTCGCCGCCCTATGAATGGCTTGGCTGCCAATTTTGTCCTGAGCATCAACCTTGGCGCCTGCAGCGAGCAGCAACTTCACCGTCTCGACATTACCACTCCTCGCCCCCTCATGAATGGCTTGTGTGCCATAATTGTCCTGAACATCGACCTTGGCATCCGCAGCGAGCAGCAACTTCACCACCTCGGCATGGCCCCCAAACGCCCCCTCATGAATGGCTTGTCTGCCATAATTGTCCTGAGCATCGACCTTGGCGCCTGCAGCGAGTAGCAACTTCACCATCTCGGCATGGCCCACCAACGCCGCCCAATGAATGGCTTGTTTGCCTGAATTGTCCTGAGCATCGACCTTGGCACCCGCAGCAAGTAGCAACTTCACCACCTCGACACGGCCCCACATCGCCGCCACATGAATGGCTTGAGCGCCATATTTGTCCTGGGCATCCACCTTGGCACCCGCAGCGAGCAGCAATTTCACCACCTCTGATTGAATGCCTTGATCGCGTTCTTTGTCCGGAGCATCGACATTGGGGGCTTCAGCGAGCAAGTATTTCACCAATTTAGCGTTGCCAGTCATCGCCGCCCAATGAATAGCTTGCTTGCCCTCTTTATCCTGAGTATCGACCTTGGCACCCGCAGCGAGCAGCAGCTTCACCACCTCGGCATGACCAAAAATCGCCGCCCAATGAATGGCTTGACCGCCTTCTTTGGTCTGAGCCTCGACCTTGGCACCCGCAGCGAGCAGGAACTTCACCAACTCGACATAACCTTTAATCGCCGCCAAATGAATGGCCTGAATGCCGCCATTGCCCTGAGCATCTATCTTGGAGCCTGCAGCGAGCAAGCGCTTCACTTCTTGTAAGTCGCCCTTTTCGGCTGCGGCGAGGACTTCTTCAGATCTCACCTTTCCCGCCACTTTTTTTGCATCTACCTCCGCAGCCCCTGCCCGAGCTTTGGCCGCGATGCGTTTGGCAATGGATTTTTCGATGATCACAATCGATCGCTGGCACATTTCGATGCGCTTGATATCACCCTTTACCTTGGCTTCGGCCAGCATGGCTTCGGCATCCGTCTTCTCACCTTGAAGGGCGGCAATTTCTTTGTCAAGCTTGGCGTCAGGCGCGGGAACAGCTGTAGCTGTGAAGAGGGCAAAAACGAGGGTTGGCAAGTTCATTTGATTCGCTCTTGTGTTTCGGTTTTTGGTAGGGATCATTTACAAACAATCATCATAATCACAGCGGTCGAAAATACAATTATTACTGCTCTGGTATTAGGGGCATGGGTGCCTCCGCGCGTCCGCAAGAGCTGCCTGAAGCATCTGGGTATTTAGTAAGATTAAGATTTATCATATTAATTCTTCAATTGAGTTTTTATTATGATTGCCTTGTTTTGCCGTTTGCAGTGCCCTCTATTGCCCATTGTAATATAAATCTACGCCCTTCCCTGCATCAATTGTGTGAAAAATTTCCTTTAGCAATTCTCGGTTCTCATTTAAAGCATGGGCGACATCACTGTACTCAAAATGCATTTGATGTATTTTCTTTGTGACACTAATTTTATCTAGTTCAATTTTAAATTGTTGATTTATATACTTTTCAACTCTCTCAACTGTATTATTTTTTTCTCTGGCCACATTGTTGAAATTGGCGTTACTAAGTTTGACTTCATCTCTTTTAAGCTCAACTCGTTTAATCCGCAATGGATATTGTTTAGCGGGCATGACTTAAATCTCCAATTTTAATTATTAATTAGTGGGTTCCGGGAAAAATCGATCATGCCTTGCGAAGGCGCTCAAGGGTCTCGGCTTTGAACATGCTGCGAAAACGGCGAACCGGGGTGCAGTCTTTTTTCAGCATGCCGGATTTGATGAGGAAGTCCCGGTGATTGGCATCACCGTGGATCGGGTCTTTGAAGCTTTCCATAAGGCGCTCGGAGGCGGCATTGAGGCGTGCAAGCTCTTTCGGCGGGGCTGAGGTCGGGATAGGTGATGGCCATGGGGGGACTCCGGTTGAGTCGAAAGTTACGGAGAAAGGGAAGAAAATCAAGGAGCTTTTGGCGCGGTCTTGTCGCGCTGAGCCGCAGTCGGCAGGATGCCAGCGAGCCCAGTGAGGAGCAGCGGAGCGCAGCCGGCTGAAGCCGGGACTACAAACTTGAGGGCAAGAAGACGCCCACCACGGAGGGTGGGGCTACCAGGGAAGCACCGCAAGGATTGCGGCGGCCCCAGGAGCAGCTGAGCCGCAGCCGGCGGGACGCCGGCGATCCAGTAGGGGAGCGGCGGAACAAGGAACAAAACAGCGGCAGGGGGCTGCCGCGTTCCCAGGATTCAGGACTTGATGATGGCCAGCTTCAACTCCGAGCCCTCGATGTCGAAGACCGTGGCGTTTGCGGGTTCAGCAAGCGTCAGCTCAATCCCGAGGGTCTCGTCGCAGATGTAGGCCTTGTGTTCGGTCGCCGCTTCCAACACATCGGTCGATCCGGTGAGGGTGATGGTGATGCGGTCGGCGACCTTGAAGCCGGATTTCTTGCGGGTTTCCTGGATGCGCTTGACGATCTCGCGGGCGAGACCCTCGCGGGCGAGGGCTTCGTCGAGGGTGCAGTCGAGGTCGATGGAGATGAGCGAGTTGGAGACGGCGTTGGTGCCGGGGAGGGCTTCGCGCAGGACCTTGATCTCGTTCTTGGTGAAGTCGCGTCCGGCGATGGCGATGCTGCCGGTCTCTTCGAGCTTGGCGAGTTCGGTCGAGGGCAGGGCTTTGATCAGGCCGGTGAAGCGTCCCATGTCTTTGCCGAGTTCCTTGCCGAGGACGGGGAGGTTGGGCTGGGCGATCAGCTTGATGAAGGCTTCTTCGTTTTGCGCGTAGCGCACTTCCTTGACGTTGAGCTCGGCCTGGAGGTAGGACTCGAGGAGGGCGATCTCCTTGAGGAGGAGACCGTCCTTGTGGATGACGGTGAGCGATTTGAGCGGGGTCTTGACCTTGATCTTGACCTGGGTGCGCTTGTTGCGGCCGAGTTCGAGGATCTGGGTCATGCGGCTGACGGCTTTTTCGAGGAGGGCGTCGATCTTCGACTCATCGGCTTCCGGGTAGGAGCAGAGGTGGACAGAGAGCGATTTTTCGCCTTTGTCGAGCTTCTTGAGTTCTTGGAACGAGTGTTCGGCGAAGAAGGGCGAGAAGGGCGCCATGGCGAGGGCGAGTTCGCGCAGGGCGGTGTGCAGGGTGGTGAAGGCGGCGCGTTTGTCGGCGTTCTCCTCCAGCGTGCCTTCGGACCAGAAGCGGGGGCGGTTGAGGCGGATGTAGGTGTTGGTGAGGTCTTCGATGAAGGTGAGCAGGGCCGGGACGACGTTGTAGAGGTGGTAGGCCTCCATCTCGGCGGCGATGTTCTTTTTGAGGGTCTGGAGGTTGGAGAGCAGCCACTTGTCGAGGATGTTGGTCGACTCGGTGCGGTGCTTGGCGAGGTCGAAGCCGTCGACTTCGGCGTAGGTGGAGAAGAACTTGAAGGAGTTGAACCAGGGGAGAAGGGCGAGGCGGACCATGCCACGGACTTCTTCGTCCTTGAACTTGAGTTCATCGCCTTTGACCAGGCCGGAGGTGATCAGGTAGAGGCGCAGGGCGTCGGCGCCGAAGGTTTCCATCAGCTCGTCGGGGGCGGTGTAGTTCTTCTTGCGCTTGGACATCTTTTCGCCATCGGGGGCGAGGACAAGGCCGTTGACGATGACGTTGCGGAAGGCCGGTTTGTCGAAGAGGGCGGTGGAGAGGACGGTGAGGGTGTAGAACCAGCCGCGGGTCTGGTCGAGGCCTTCGGCGATGAATTCAGCGGGGAAGCCGTCCTTGAACATCTGCTGGTTTTCGAAGGGGTAGTGCATCTGGGCATAGGGCATGGAGCCTGATTCGAACCAGCAGTCGAAGACCTCGGGGATGCGGCGGTAGGTGCCGGGTTCGCCGGCCTTGGTGAAGGTGAGGCCGTCGACATTTTCGCGGTGCAGGTCGGAGATCTTGGAGCCGCTGAGTTTTTCGAGTTCGGCGATGGAGCCGATGCAGACGCGGGCGTTGGTTTCGTCGTTGATCCAGATGGGCAGCGGGGTGCCCCAGACGCGGTTGCGCGAGATGGCCCAGTCGCGGGCGTTGGCGAGCCAGTTGCCGAAGCGGCCGTCCTTGATGTGTTCGGGGACCCAGTGGATCTGGGCGTTGGCGGCGAGCATGCGTTCGCGCAGCTCTTCGACCTTGACGTACCAGGAGGGGATGGCCTTGTAGATGAGCGGGGTGTCGGAACGCGGGCAGAAGGGGTAGCTGTGGGTGAACTGGGCGCGTTCGAAGAGCTTGCCTTCTTCCTGGAGGCGGCGGATGAGATCCTTGTCGGCGTCCTTCACATAGACGCCGTTGAAGTCGGAGACGTCCTTGGTGAACTTGCCGGCGTCGTCGACGGGGCAGACGATGCGCTTGAGGCCGGCTTCGCGCATGACGCGGTTGTCGTCTTCACCGAAGGCCGGGGCGATGTGGACGATGCCGGTGCCGCCATCGGCGGTGACGTAATTGTCGTTGAGGATCTGGAAGCAGCCTTCGTCGGCGGCCTCGGCGAAGTAGGGGAAAAGCGGCAAATAGCGGCGGCCTTTGAGCTCGGCGCCTTTGAAGGTGGCGAGCGCTTCGGAGAGCTTGTGCTTCTTGCGGAAGCCGTCGACGAGGGCGGCGCCCATGATGAGGATCTTGCCCGAGTCTTCGTCGCGAACCTTGACGTAGTCGAGCTCGGCGTTGACGCAGAGGCAGAGGTTGGAGGGCAGGGTCCAGGGGGTGGTGGTCCAGGCGGCGAAGTAGGTGTTGTCTTCGCCCTCCGCCTTGAAGAGGATGGTGATGGCGGGGTCTTGGACGTCTTTATAGTTCGAGCCCGCCTCGAAGTTGGAGAGGACGGTGCCGAGGGCGGTGGAGAAGGGGACGACCTTCAGGCCCTGGTAGACGAGGTTTTTCTCCCAGAGCTGGCGGAAGACCCACCAGCAGGACTCCATGAAGGAGGGGTCCATGGTTTTGTAGTCGTTCTCGAAGTCGACCCAGCGGCCGATGCGGGTGATGGTTTTTTCCCATTCGGAGGTGTAGCGCTGGACGATGCCGCGGCATTCGGCGTTGTAGCCGGCGATGCCGAGCTGGGCGACGGCGTCCTGGGCGGAGAGGCCGAGTTTCTTGTCGATTTCGTGTTCGATGGGGAGGCCGTGGCAGTCCCAACCGAAGCGGCGTTCGACGTAGCGGCCCTTCATGGTGAAGTAGCGGGGGACGATGTCCTTGAGGATGGAGCCGACGAGGTGGCCGTGGTGGGGCAGGCCGGTGGCGAAGGGAGGGCCGTCGTAGAAGATGTAGGGCGGCTTTTCCTTGGTCGCGGCGAGGGACTTCTCGAAGATCTGGTTGTCTTTCCAGAACTTGAGGATGCCGTGCTCGGTGTTGACGAAGGAGAAGGACTCTTGCGGGGCGGCGGCTTCTTGGCTCATGCGGGGCTCTCGGGGGTTTTGAAATGGAAACCCGAGAAAATGCCGCTTCGGGCGGGGGCGTCAAACGCTGAGACTTAGATAGCCTTAGATAGCAGCGAGGGCATAGATAGCAGCAGGGATTCACCACAGAGGCACAGAGGACACAGAGATAGAATCTAAACTATTTTTCTTTCTCTGTGATCTCTGTGCCTCTGTGGTGAAATTTGCTTCCAGCTTTCCTGATTTCATCCGGGCACAAAAAAACCTTCACGGACTGGCAGGCGAGACAGGGGTCGAACCTGCGACCTACGGTTTTGGAGACCGACGCTCTGCCAACTGAGCTACTCGCCTAAATCCGGTGAAGGAGCCGCATAGTAAGGCCACCTGCAGTAAAATCAAAGCGGCGGAGCGGAGAAATTGAAGAGCTTGTCGAGCAATCGCGATTTGATATCGCAGCAGGCGGCGTCGGCAAGGGCGTCGCCGGAGTAGCAGCATTCGAGCAGGATCAAACCGTGGGCCGGCGCGGTCTGGCCGGCGAGGGCGCGCTGGCCACCGGCGAGGACTTCGGCGGTGCGCGACGGCGGGGCTTTGCCGAGGCCGATCTCGATCAGTTCGCCGGTCATCGAGCGCACCTGTTTGTAGAGGAAGCCGGTGCCGGTGAAGTGGAAGATCAGGAAGGAGCCCATTGGCACCACGCCGGCGCGGAGAATGGTCCGGATGGCGTCGCCTTTGAGCTCGGCGCGTTTCACTGTGAAGGCGGAATAATCGTGTGTCCCTTCGAGGCAGGACGCGGCTTGATTCATCTTGTCGATATCGAGCTTCATGCGGTGATGCCAGGCGTAACGGGAGAAAAGCGGATTAGGCACGGCGGCGTTGTCGACGATGTAGCAATAGGTTTTGCCGATGCAGTTGTAGCGACCGTGGAATTTCGGCGCCGCTTCATCGGCAGCAAGGACGCGGATGCTGGCGGGAAGGAGGGCATTGATACCCTTGCGCAGGCCATCGCCCTGGAAGCGCGAGGGCTTGGGCTCCTCGAAGCTGGCGCAGAGGCCGAGGGCATGGACGCCGGCATCGGTGCGGCCGCTGCCGTTGACATGAGTCTCCGGCACATCATAGAGACGGGCGAGGGCTTTTTGCACTTCTTCCTGGACGCTCGGGACGTCATCTTGGATCTGCCAGCCGTTGAGCTGGGTGCCATCAAAAGCGATACGGAGTTTCCAGGTGCGGATTTCGGCCATGGGAGGTGGGCAGGTTAAAGTTTAAAATTGAAGATCGGTCCAATCGGTCGGATCGGACCGATTGGGCGGTAAAGCTGCAACTGGCTGCTCAGTGCGGGATATAGAGGATCATGCCGCAGTTGGAGCAGCGGGAATCGACGGCGCCGCGGCGGGCTTGTTGGAGATCGCCGCTGGTGACCTTGAGGTGACAGCCGCCGCAGTTTTCGCCTTCGAGCGGAACGACCACTGGACGCTGGGCATCTTTGCCTTGGCGGAGGTATTGGTAGTGCTCGAGAACTTCGGGAGCGATCTTGCTGCGCAGCTGGCCGCAATGAACTTCTTCTTCCTGCAAAGCGGCGGTGGCGGCGACGAGGGCGTCTTTGATTTCGGTGTTGCCGGCTTCGACCTGGCCAATGGCCGCTTTGAGAGAAGTTTTGGCGGCGCTTTCGGTGGCTTTGAGAGCGTCGATTTTTTCCATATATTCGAGCGCCTGGGTCTCAGCGGTGGAGATGCGGGCGTCGCAAGTGGCGGCTTCACTGAGGAGGGCGTTGTAGGCTTGGACGTCTTTCACCTTGCTCGAGTCGTTCAAATGTTTGACTCTGGCGGCGCGGCCTTGATCGGCATCCATGTTGGCGGTATTGAGGGCGATTTCGGCATGGCGCAAGTCATCGCGGGTTTTGAGGAGAAGTTGTTCGCGCGGCAAAAGCAGGCGCTCTTGCAAATCCTTGCGGCGTTTGGGGGCTTCGGCGATACGCGTCCGGAGACGGGCGAGGCGCATTTCGGCTTCTTGAAGTTCGAGGAGGGGGAGCAACCAAAGGGACTCGTTCATGCAATTTCTCCGGGCCGGAATGGCCTCCATGCACATTAAGTCCTAAAATCGGCATGGACTAGCCCCTTGGAAATGATTGCTTGAACGCTAAGTTGCGGCCATTCAAACCCACAGCATCCAAGGCTTCATCATGCAAATCCGTGTCCTCGCCGCCGCCCTCTCCCTAGTTTTTGCCGCTTCGTGCAAAAAAGTCAGCATCGAAGAGACCATTAACCAGGTCAAGGTCCAGACCGACGCGGGCAAATGGCCTGAAGCGGAAATCGCCATGAAGCCGCTTCTTGATGACCAGAAGCTCATGGTTTCCCAACCCCGCCTTAACGCTCTCGCCTACCTGGTCAAGTCGAACACCCATGCGGCCGACACCGAGATCTACCTCAACGCCATCAAAGGCTCTGACGACCCGGCCATCCTCGCCTTCCTCGCCCGCAATTATTTCGATCAGAAAGACTACGTCAACGCCGCCTTGTACTACAAAAACATCTATGGCATCAACGCCAACAGCGATGCCTTGAAAATGCTCATCCTGTCGGACTACCTGCGCAGCGGCGCCGACATCGAAAGCTTTGTCAAAAGCAATGGCGAAGGGCTGAGAATCCTCAAGACCTCAAGCCCCCGCAGCGCGGAATATCTCAACTTGGTCGCCATCGACGCTTTTTACAACGATCCCAGCAACAAGGCGGCGATGCTGCCTAACCTGTATAAAGCCAAAGGCGCCGGCCCGGACCATCTCGAAACCATCCTCAACATGGCCGTCATCGAAGACGCCGCCAACAAGCGTTATGGCTCGGCCGAGCGCTTCTACAACGAATACCTCGCCGCCGCCGGCGCCAATATCTCGCCCGACATCAAAGCCAAGATCGATGCCCGCCTGATCAAGCTCAAAGAGCTGAACAAAGCGGTCAAACCTTTGCCCCCGATCAAGCCGGCCACCAAGCCCGTGGTTAAGAAGCCCACCACCAAACCCGTGATTAAGAAGCCGACCACTAAACCCGCCACCAAGCCGGCTGCCAAACCCGCCGCCCGCTGATTTCATTCTGCGTCGCCAATGATGGACGACGGCTTTAAGAACCAGGTCCTCGAACGAACTGACATCGTCGACCTGGTTCGTTCTTTTGGGGTTCAGGTCCGTAAATCGGGCCAGAATTACACCTGCCTCTGCCCTTTTCACAAAGAGAAATCGCCTTCCTTCAGCCTCAATCCGGGCAAGGGATTTTTTCACTGTTTCGGCTGCCAGGCCTCGGGCTCGCAGATCGACTTCGTCATGCGCCACGAGAACATGGATTTTCTCGGCGCTCTCCACTTCCTTGCCCGTCGCGCCGGCATCGCCATTCCCGAGCGCCACAACTCGCCGCAAGAGGCCGCCGCAGCCCAGGCCGCACGCAGCGAAAAACAGAAGATCATGGAACTGCTCGAAGACGCCTGCCGCTTCTTCGAGGGGCAGCTGCGCCGTCCCGAACATGCCGGAGCCCTTGCCTACGCCGCCTCGCGCGGACTCGATGACGAGGCGCTGAAGAAATTCCGCGTCGGCTGGGCTCCCGATGGCTTCGACAGCATCTTGCGTTGGGGCGAAGCCTTGAATCATCCCTGTGACTTGCTGATCAAAGCCGGCTTGCTCAAAATCAATGAAAACAACCGCGTCTACGATCTCTTTCGCGGCCGCCTGATGTTCCCGATCTGGGACGACGAAGGCCGCGTCGTCGCCTTCAGCGGCCGCATCATCGTCGAAAACAAAGATGTCGGCAAATACATCAACAGCCCGGAATCGCCGGTCTTCACCAAGAGCCTGCTGCTCTACGGCTTCAACCTGGCGCGCAAGAACATGCAAGGCGAGCAAGGCGCACTGATCTGCGAAGGCCAGATGGACGTCATCGCCTGCCACCGTGCCGGCCTCAGCCACGCCGTCGCGCCGCTTGGCACCGCCCTCACCGAGGAACATGTCCGCAAGCTCCGCCGCGCCGCCAAGGCCGCCACCCTGTGCTTCGACGCCGACGCCGCCGGCCTGCGCGCCGCCAAGCGTTCCCTCGGCCTCTTACTTGCCGCGGGCCTGCCGGCCCGGGTGATCACCATTCCCGCCGGCAAAGACCCCGACGACATCATCCGCAAACAGGGGCCCGAAGCCCTCTGCGCGGCGATCAAAAACAGCCGCGACTGCCTCGACTTCCTGGCCGAACAACTGCGCAAGGAACATGGCGACAGCACCACCGGCCGCGCCGCCGCCGGCAGCGAAGCGATGGAGCTGCTGAGCGCCATTCCCGATCCGATCCTGCTCTCCAGCATGCTGCAAGACATCGCCGAGCGTCTCCACCTCGATCCCCGTGCCTTGCAAGACGGCTTGCGCCATCGCCACGCCCAGCAACGCAGCCGTGATCGCCGCCAGCAGCAAGCCGCCCCGGCGGATCCTTCGCCCACGACGCCCGGAGAAGCCAGCCCAGTCGCCCCGGCGCAAGCCCCCGTGTCAGTGCAGGAAGCCCCTCCCGACGCCGAGTCCAATGTCGAACTCATTCTCCTTCAGATCGCCATCGCCCATGAGGATCTCGCCCATGAATTGGCCGAGACCCTGCCAGCTGCCGGCCTGAGCGCCAATCCTTCGGGCGCTGCCCTCAATTACGTCCTCTCCCTGGTCCATGCCGGCGACTGGGCCGCCGCCGCCCAAGCTGCTCTGGCCCGCTTCAAGTCTTCTCCGTCCGTGATGCGCGCCTTGGCGCTGCCGGAATACTCCGCCGCGAGCGCGCCGGAAATCCTCCGCAAGGCCGCCGCCGACTGCCTCGCCAAACGGCGGAGCCTGACCCGTGATCGCCGCGCCCGCGACATCATGAACGAGCTCAAGCGTCCCGGTGCCGACGCCCGGGCGCTGTTGGCGGAACTGCAGCAGCTGAAGGCGATGAAGTGAGGGGGCCTCAGACCCCCATGCAGGAAAGTCGCAAGACTTGATGTCCCTCGAGAACCCCCTCATTCCCGGCAAGCCCGCCGAGTCGCCCGAGCCCGGAAGAAGAACAACAGCTGCAAGGTCGCGGCATTGAAGCGCAGGCGGCTGAGCAGTCCCCGCCAGCCTGGAGGATGCTCGTAGTCGATGCTGTCGAGGACTTCGCTGCCGCCCTCGGGATGAGGAATGAATTGATGGCGATGCCGCCAGGAGCGCAGCGGTCCGGCGATTTGTTCATCGGTAAATCCCGTCGCACTGAGCTCGCTATGCAAGGCTTTCCAGCGCATCGGCAAAGGGCCGCTCCACAGGGTGAATTCCGTCATCGATCCCTCCCCCAGCGGCTCGCTGAGATGAAGCTGAAGAAGCATCCCTGGCGGGGTCAGGCGCAAGAAGGCCTCGGGGCTGAAGTGGAAGGCGCTGACTCGTGCCACCGGGGCGGCGACGCGGAAACGGGAGTGGAATTGCGGCATGAATTAAGTCCTTGGTTGGATTCAAGATCGCTTTCAGTGGCAGTTTCGACAATCACATAAAGTTTGCATTCCGGCAGGGGCGGCTCTATGTTGTCTTGCACGATGAATCTCGCCAACTGATCATCCCGACGCTGATCAGAATTCTGGCTATGTCTAAAAATTTCTCGCCGACGAGTGTTGAGAATCGCGAAGGAGACGACGGATGATTCGCAAAATTTGGCACAGTCCGCGTCTGCCTCTGACGGTCCTAGTCATCGGCACTGCCGCCACGCTACTGTTCTGGCTGGCTCTGGAAAAGGTGGAGTCGGACAAATTCAAGATTCTGTTCACCGCCAAGGCCGAAGCGCTCGCCCTCGAAATCGAGGAGCGCATGGGCAGACATGAAGAGACCCTGCGCGGCACCCTGGCGCTGCACTACGCCAGCAAAAGCGTCGAACGCGGTGAATGGCGGGCCTATGTCAACAGCCTGAATCTGGATCCCCTCAATCACCCCGGCGCCCTCGGTTACGGCTCAATCCGTTATGTCGAAGCGGCCCAACTTCCCGGCTATCTCGCCGCCACCCGGGCCGACGAAGCGCCCAATTTCACCCCAAAGGAGCTGCGCGCCGGCGGCCCGCATTATCTGGTCGAATATCTCGATCCCCTCGGCCCCAATCAGGTTGCCATCGGTCTCGACATCAGCTTTGAAGGACGGCGTCAGGCCGCGGCCGACGAAGCGGCAGCCAGCGGCAAGGCGGTGCTGACCCGGCCGATTCATCTGATGCAAAGCGACAAAAAAGTCCCGGGCTTCCTTCTCTTGCTGCCGATCTATAGGAAAAAGCTGGACGGCTCCGTCGTCGCCCCCGCCTCCACCTCGCCCTTCGGCTGGGTCTACACTCCGATCCAAAGCGACCTCCTGGTCGCCAACCTGAAGCACGAGGACTTGGCATTCTCCCTCAGTGAAAATCGCGCTGATGGCGAGCTCCTCTTCTCCAGCCAGCCGGAGATCGGCGCCGCCTGGAGCCGCCCGATCGTCAGTGATCGCTGGCTCCTCACTTGTGCCCCGCTGGGCGCCACTCCACACACTCCCAACAGCTGGCTCCTCCTTGGCCTCAGCCTGCTCGCCAACTTCCTTCTCGCCGGCATCATCAAAGCCTTGCAAGGGGTCCGCCAAGGCGCGGAGACATTGGCGGCAGAGATGACCCTAGACTTGCGCCAAAGCCAGGAAGACTTGTCGCAGGCACTAGCCACCGCCGACGCCATCAACGCGGAACTGCGCCGCAGCCAGGAAGACTTGTCGCAAGCCCTCGCCGAACGGCAGGAAGCCTCGGTCAAGGCGGACGCCGCCAACCAGGCCAAGTCGGCCTTCCTCGCCAACATGAGCCATGAATTGCGGACCCCTCTCAACGGCATCATGGTCAGCGCCGAATTGTTGGAACGCGATGTCGTCAACGACAAGCAGAAAAACCTGACCCGGCTCCTGGTCAGCAGCGGCAAACATCTCCTTCTGGTCCTCAATGACATCCTCGACTTCTCCAAGATCGAAGCCGGCAAATTGACTCTCGAAAGCCATCCCTTCGATCCCGCCGGCGAAGTGATTGAAATCCACGGCCTCCTCGGCCACCTCGCCGATCAGCATCAGATTCCCCTCCATGTTCAACTGCCGACCCATGCGCTCCACTGCCTGGGCGATGCCGCACGACTGCGCCAAATCCTTATCAACCTGATCGGCAACTCGCTCAAGTTCACCCAGAAAGGCGAGGTCAAAGTCAGCCTCGAAGCCCTCCCAGGAGCGCCGCCTCTGCACCATCGTTTGCGCTTCCGGATCAGCGACACCGGCATCGGCATGTCGGAAGAGACGGTGCGCCATCTCGGCGAACCCTTCAACCAGGCGGACAACTCCCACAGCCGCAAATACGGCGGCACCGGCCTCGGCGTCAGCATCTGCAAACGCCTGCTGCAGATGATGGGCAGCTCTCTCGAAGTCAGCTCCCGCCTCGGCCACGGCAGTGACTTCAGCTTCATCCTTGAACTGCCCATCGCAGAAATCCCCGTGACAACGCCGCCGCCTGCCGATGCAGCGCCGACAATGGTCCGCCTTGAGCACCTCCTGATCGTCGATGACAACCCGACCAACCGGCATTTGTTCCAACTCCTGGCCCGCGATTTCGCCACCCACATTGATCTCGCCGGCGACGGCGTCGAAGCGCTGCAATTCTGCTCCCGACAGCGCTACGATTGCATCCTGATGGACTGCAAAATGCCGGGCATGGACGGCTTTGAGGCGACCCGGCAATGGCGCCAGAAGGAGAAAGAATCGGCTCTGCCACCCACCCCGGTCATCGCCCTCTGCAACCATGTCGACGCCGACACCCGCGCCAATTGCCGAGCAGCGGGAATGAATGAATGCCTGAACAAGCCGCTGTCGCTCGAGGCATTGCAGAAAAGTCTCCGCCGCTGGGTCCATTCCCGAGCGGAAACGCCACCAGCCGCGGCCACCGCCATAGCGCTGCCAGAAGGCTTGGACATCGCTCTCGCCGAAACTCCCCCAGCCGTGTCAGACACGCCCCTGAAGCTGCAGCGACTGCTCATCGTCGATGACCTGGCGATGAATCGCGATCTTTTCAGTGAATTGGTCAGCGACATCGTCACTCAAGTCGACCTCGCCGAAGACGGCAAACAAGCCGTGCAACGCTTCGCCGAACAGCGCTACGACTGCATTCTGATGGACTGCCAGATGCCGGTGATGGATGGTTATGAAGCGACCCGCCTGATCCGCCAGAAAGAGAAAGAAAACGAGCTGCCGCACACCCCCATCCTCGCTGTCACCGGCAATGCCGATGACAGCAATCGCCGCGCCTGCGCCGTCGCCGGAATGGATGATTTCCTCACCAAGCCGCTGCTGATGAAAGAGCTGCAAGAGACCCTGCAGCGCTGGGCCAAGCCGCCGCTAGCAGTAGCGCCAAAGCCTCCTGAACCTCCTCGAGTGCAGCGCCTCCTGATCGTCGACGACAACGCTATCAATCGGGAATTGTTCGCCGCCTTAGTCGGCGACTCCGCCGCCGTGATCGACCTCGCCGAGCATGGCGCACAAGCGCTGGAATGCTGTGCCGCGCATCGCTACGACTGCATCTTGATGGATTGTGAGATGCCAGTGATGAATGGCTACGAGGCGACCCGGCGCATCCGCCTGCTGGAAGGCGAAAAGGGCCTGCCCCGGACGCCGATTCTCGCCCTCACCGGGCATGTCGAGGAGAGCGCCCGCCTGACTTGCCTGAAGGCGGGAATGGATGACTGCCTGAACAAGCCCTTGCGCGGTCAGCAACTGCAAGACAGCCTGAAACGCTGGGTCGGTTCCGCGAGTCCTTCCGGGCAGTGAATAAAAAGGCTCAGGGCAACTCCGATTGAGCTCGGTTCGTGCGTCGCGAAGCGACGGTGTGAGTGTAGCCGGGGGTTTTAACCCCCGGACCGGGTTGAGAGAAAATCGCCGTCGCGAAGCGACAGGATGACAGATCGGCGGTAAGCCTCCCGTGACCCCCATCCCCCCTGCCGCCGCTTGCGGCGGCATTGTGCGCCAACCCCCGGAGGCGCACGATGACCCACGCAGAGAGACGAGCCCATTGGCAAAGCCAGATCCATGCACAAAGCCGCAGCGGCGTCAGCGCCAGGCGCTGGTGCCTCGCCCATGATGTCAACCTGGTGCATTTCTACCAGTGGCGCCGTCGGCTGACCAGCTCTACTGAGCCGCAGTGCGGCTCCTTTGTCGAGCTGCTGAGCGCACCGAAAGCAGGAACCACCGCCGGCCTGCGCCTCGAATGGCAAGGATGGAGCCTGCAT
>JAYTMY010000091.1:0-3377 GCA_043748535.1 Lentisphaeraceae bacterium
CATAAAAAATCGGCAATCGTGCAACAAAAAGCCCGAGCGTAGCTCGGGCGGATCAGGATGCAGCTAGGGGGTGGCTAGGTCAGGAAGGGGGGGGCTGAGTAGTAACGAAAAAAGTTGCTTTTATGTCGTGTCTCGCTTGAGGAATTAGAAGTCAGTTTGCGAATCATAGACGATCACATGACGCCACATCTTCTGGCACTGGTCAATAAATTCCAAATGCAGCGGATGTTTCTGGTAGCGATCGTGCTCGTCCTGATCCATGAAATGACAGTTGATCGCGAAATCAAAGGACGAATCGACCAATGCCCGCGAGCTGGCGATCGGAGTCCCTATCGAAATCCCTCCAGTTGATGGAATTTTGGCCATGGCCAAAAACTTTTCTTGAAACAGCGCCTTGTCTTCGCTCGACAAGGCCGGCTGCAGCCAGATGAATGCGTGATGAATGAACATGTTGAATCTCCATTTTGTGTATTTGGGATCAGTGCTTCATGGAAGCGCCTTGATCACGCCATAATGCCCTTGACCAGATGCGCCTCCTCGACGCCGGTGAGGCGGGTGTCGAGACCTTGGGACTTGACCGTGAAGCGCTCGTGATCGATGCCGAAGAGATGGAGGATGGTGGCGTGCAGATCGCGGATGTGGACGGGGTTCTCGGTGATGTTGTAGGAAAAGTCATCGGTGCTGCCGTAACAGGTGCCGGGTTTGAAGCCGCCGCCGGCGGCCCACATCGAGAAGCAACGGGGATGATGGTCGCGGCCGTAATTGCTGGCGGTAAGCTGGCCCTGGCAATAGACGGTGCGGCCGAATTCACCGCCCCAGAGGACGATGGTGTCGTCCAGCAGGCCGCGCTGCTTCAGATCCTGCACCAGGGCATAACCGGCCTGATCGACATCGTGACACTGGTCCTTCAGATCTTTCGGCAAGGAGTTGTGCTGATCCCAGCCGTTATGAATGATCTGGACGACGCGGGTGCCGCGTTCGATCAGGCGGCGGGCGAGGAGTGCGGAGGCCGCACAAGTGCCGGCCTTTTTCACTTCCGGCCCGTACAACTGGAGCACGTGCTCGGGCTCTTTCGACAGGTCGAGAAGCTCAGGAACGGAAGCCTGCATCTTGTAGGCCATTTCGTATTGCTTCATCCGCACCCGGGTTTCGCTATCGGCGTAGTCATCGAGGGTGAGGGCATTCATCTGGCCGAGGCCATTAAGCATGTCTCGGCGCAGTTCGCGACTGATCCCGGGGGCGTTCTGGAGGTAAAGGACCGGGTCGGCGCCAGAGCGCAGGCCGACGCCGGAGTTTTCCCCCGGCAGAAAACCGGAGCCCCAGAGGCGGGACGGGGCGGCCTGGATGTTGTCATGACCGGTGTTGGAGTGGCTGGCTTGGAGGACGGCGTAAGTCGGCAGGTCGGGATTCATCGAGCCGAGGCCGTAGCTCAGCCAGGAGCCAAGGCTGGGTTTGCCGGCGTTCATGTTGCCGGTGTACATGTACTGCATGGCGGGTTCGTGGTTGATCGCCTCGGTGTACATCGAGCGAATGACGCAGATGTCGTCGGCCATGCGGGCCCAGTAGGGCAGCAGCTCGGAGAACTCGGTGCCGCATTTGCCGGCGGGGGAGAATTTGAAGACCGAAGGAGCGACCGGGAATCGCGCTTGACCAGAAGTCATGCCGGTGAGCCGTTGTCCTTTTCGAACGGAATCAGGAAGGTCCTTGTCGAAAAACTTACTCAAGCCCGGCTTGTGATCGAGCATGTCGATCTGCGACGGGGCGCCGACCATCGAGAGATAGATCAGGCGCTTGGCCTTGGCGGGATGATGCAATCTGGTCAAGGCTCCGCCGCTGAGAGGGGACGCCGAAGCGCAGCCGAGCAGGGGCATGGCCAGTGATCCGAGAAGGAAATTGCGGCGGTCGAGTGTGAACATGGTGGACCTCGTTAATTGTTGAGGGTTTCGTCGAGATTGAGGAGCTGCGATGTGAGCATGATCCAAGCGGCGAGAGTCTCATTCGCCAGGCCTTCAGGCCGGGGCGACTCGCCGACGGCGATCAGCTCGGCCGCTTCTTTCTGATGGGCGGCGAAATGAGCCTGGAAGCGCTGCAGCGCGGCGGCCATGATCTTCAGTCGCGAGCTGTCGGCGCGGCGCGAAGTGGCGGTCTGATAGGCGAAGGCAAGGCGCTCTTCATCGCTACCCGGCCTTTTCAGGCATTGCTGGGCGAGGCCGCGGGCGGCTTCGACAAATTGCGGATCGTTGAGGGTGACCAGAGCCTGCAAGGGAGTGTTGGTGCGTTCGCGGGTGGCGCAAGGCGACTCGCGGGAGGTGGCGTTGAAGGTGTTCAAGGCTGGCGGCGGCACGGCGCGTTTGATGTAGGTGTAAAGGCTGCGGCGGTAGAGCGATTCGCCGTGATCCTGAACGTATTGGCGGGTGTTGCTAACCAGCAGCGACGGCGGTTCCCACAGACCAGCTGGCTGATAAGGCTTGACCGAGGGGCCGCCGAGTTTTTCGACCAAGAGGCCGGAGGCCTGCAGGGCGACATCGCGGATGACTTCGGCGTCCAGGCGGTGGCGAGGACCGTGGGAGAGAAGGCGATTGCGCGGATCCTTCTCCTCGGCAGCGGAGCTGACCCGAGCTGATTGGCGGTAAGTGCGGCTGAGGGCGATGGAGCGCAAGAGAGCCTTGGTATCCCAGCCGGAATCGCGGAACTGCAAGGCGAGCGCATCCAGCAGTTCAGGATGGCTGGGAGCTTCGCCGGTGCTGCCGAGATCGGCGGCAGTGGCGACCAATCCCTGACCGAACATCTGCTGCCAAAGGCGGTTGACGGCGACTCGGGCGGTGAGGGGATGATTGGGCTCGAAAAGCCAGCGGGCCAGACCGAGGCGATTCTCCAGGGCCTTGTCGGCCAAGGGGACGCCAAAGGCGTCGGGAATGCCCGCGAAGACCTGATCGCCCTTGTGGTCGTACTGGCCGCGAATCAGCACATGCGCCGAGGCGCGCTGGGGCCGCTCGCGGGCGATCAGGGTTTCCGGCGACTGGAGAAGTATCTTCTCGCGTTCCGCGCGAAGCGCTTGCTCGCGTCCTTGAAGACTGAGAAATTCCTGCGACTGCGCCATGGCCACGATTTCGGCCGGAGCCAAAGTGCGACTGTAGATGCGCAGATCGCGCGCCTGACTCTGATCGGCGCCTTCGCCGCTGGGGCTGCGGCGACCCAATGTGATCGGCGCGGTAGTCGCGAAATCCCCTTTCAAAGTATTGTTCATCAGCTCGGTCTTGGTGACGAGGACGCCGTCGAGATACAAAGTCACAGCGGCAGGCTGCGCCTTGCCATCGTAATTGACAAAGACGTGATGCCAAAGCTCCGGATCAAAGTTCTCGTTGATGGCGATCTTC
>JAYTMY010000092.1:0-28433 GCA_043748535.1 Lentisphaeraceae bacterium
CTCACCCTCTCCGACAACGGCATCGGCATGAGCCTCGAAGAAGTCGAAGAGAACATCGGCACCATCGCCAAGTCCGGCACCAAGGCCTTCGCCTCGATGCTCAAGGCCCAGGGCGCCGCCGCCGCTCCCGATCTCATCGGTCAGTTCGGTGTCGGCTTCTACTCCGCCTTCATCGTCGCCAACCGGGTCGAATTGCGCAGCCGCAAACACGGCGCCAGCCCCGCCACCGCCACCCTCTGGTCCTCCAGCGGCGAAGGCTCCTACGCCGTCGAATCCTGCCTCAAGGACGAGCCCGGTACCGAGATCACACTCTTCCTCAAAGACGACGCCGCCGAATTCCTCGAAGAATGGAAGCTCCGCAAGATCGTCAAACAATACTCCGACTTCATCGCTCACCCGGTGGTCATGGCCGTCGAGAAGTACGATGAAAGCGTCGAAGTCAAAGACGGCGAAGAACCGCCGATGGCACTTCAGGACGACACCCTCAACTCGATGAAAGCCATCTGGACCCGCTCCAAGTCGGAAGTCAAAGACGAGGAATACAACGAGTTCTACAAACACATCTCGCACGACTTCCTCGACCCCCTCGAAACCATCGCCTACAAAGCCGAAGGCTCGATCGAATTCCAGTCGCTCCTTTTCGTTCCCGGCCGTGCCCCCTTCGATCTCTACCAGAATGGCGACAAAAAGGGCGTTCAGCTCTACGTCAAACGCGTCTTCATCATGGACGAGTGCAAGGCTCTGATGCCCGATTACCTGCGCTTCGTCAAAGGTGTCGTCGACTCGGCTGACCTGCCCCTCAACGTCTCCCGCGAAATCCTCCAGGAAGACAAAATCCTCGGCAAGATCCAGAAAAACCTGGTCAAGAAAATCCTCGACACCCTCGCCGCCACCCTCGCCAACGACCGCGAGAAATACCTCAAGTTCTGGAAGGAATTCGGCCGCGTCATCAAAGAAGGCATGCACTCCGACTTCGCCAACAAGGAGAAGATCCAGGACCTGCTGCTGTGGGAATCGACCAGCGCCAGCGCCGATAAGCCGACCAGCTTGAAAGAATACGTCGAGCGCCTCGCCGAAGGCCAGACCGAAATCTACTACATCTCCGGCCCCGACCGTGACGCCTGCGCCAACTCGCCCGTCCTCGAAGGCTTCAAGAAAAAGGGCTGGGAAGTCCTCTTCTTCGCCGAGCCGATCGACGAATGGGTCGCCCAATCGCTCACCGAGTACGGCGGCAAGCCGGTGAAGAACATCACCAAAGGCGATGTCAAGTTCGATGAAGCCGCTTCGGAAGAAACCAAGAAGGCCACTACTGAGAGCAAAGACGTTCTCGACGCGGTCCGCAAGGCCCTTGACGCCGATGTCAAAGAAGTCCGCTTCACCTCGCGTCTCGACGAGTCCCCCGCCTGCCTAGTGGCCGACGAACATGCCATGTCGGCCAACATGGAGCGCCTGTACCGTTCGATGAACCAGAACATGCCGGTAAGCAAGCGCATCCTCGAGCTCAACCGCGATCACGCCGTGGTCAAAAACCTGCTCACTCTCGCCGCCAAAGACGCTTCAGCGGAATCCTTCCGCGAACGCGCCGAAATGCTGCTTGACCAAGCCCTTCTCGCCGAAGGCTCGCCCCTGAAAGATCCGGCCCGCTTCGCCAAACGCGTCGCCCGCCTGATGGAAGCACAAGTGAACTGAAGCTCGAAGTTTGCACGAGATCAAAGCCGCGCCCCAGGGAGACCTGGGGCGCGGCTCTTGTCTTCGTCGCCGAGGGGCCTAAGCTAAGCGATAATCAAGCTGGTTCTTCACTCGGAGTTTTCCTCATGGCCGACGCCCTTAAACATCATCTCGGTCCGGCCGTGGTCGACAAGATCGCGACTGAGCTCTCGTCCCTCGATCCATCCTTCCCGGCAGCGGTTTTTCGAAGGCAGGCTTTATTGGGCCTGGAAGATCTCGAGTTGATGCCTCGCGGGCGCCACATCGCCCAGGCGCTGCAAGCGGCCTTGCCGGGGGATTTCCGCCGCGCGGCGAGCCTTCTTGGCGCCAGCTTCGGTCCGCCGTTGGAACGGACCGAGAACAATGGCATGGCGGTGTTTTTCTATTTGCCCCATGCCTTTTGGGTGCAGGAATTCGGTCTCGGGCACTTCGATGAAGCGATGGCCTTCCAATATCAGCTGACCCAGCGCTTCACGGCGGAGTTCAGCGTTCGACCCTTTCTTGAACAGCATCCAGAGGCGACTCTGAAGCTCTTGCAAGTCTGGTCTTCCGATCCCAGCCCGCATGTCCGGCGGCTGGTTTCCGAGGGGACGCGTCCGCGCCTCCCTTGGGCGCCGCGTCTGCGCGATTTCCAGGCCGATCCCCGGCCGGTTTTGGCGCTCTTGGAGTGCCTCAAGGATGATCCCGCGCTCTATGTCCGGCGCTCCGTCGCCAACAGCTTGAATGACATCGGCAAGGATCATCCGGAGCTGTTGCTGGAGACTGCGGCGCGGTGGCTGAAGAAGGCCGGTGCGGAGCGTCGCTGGCTGGTTAATCACGGCTTGCGCTCGATGGTTAAAAGCGGCGATGCGAGAGCTTTGGCACTGCTGGGTTTTGGTGCCGACGCGCTGCGGCTTGAAGTGGCCGGCGAGGTGAGCCCGAAAGCCGTTCCGGCGTCAGGCGAGGTCAAGATTTTTTGCGAGGTCAGCAATCCGGGATCCCAGTCCGTGCCGGTGCTGATCGATTGGCGGGTTTATTTCCGCAAGGCAGGACTTGCGGCTGCCGCAAAAGTTTTCAAGGGGGGCCGTTTTGATCTGGCGCCCGGAGCGTCTTGTGAGCTCGAGAAAAATCTGTCGCTGCGCGACCTCAGCACCCGCCGTCATTATCCCGGTTGGCATGAGGTCGAGGTCTTGGTCAACGGCCAGCCCTATTTGATTGGCGGCTTCGATCTAGAAGGAGCCTGAGAGGAGCTCTTTTCGGAGCAAAATCTTACGGCCTGTGCAATTCGAGATCTAGCTCAGACAACCGCGGAAGACGCAGAAGAACGCAGAATAGAATGAGTAATTCTCACTCACCAGCATCATGAGAGTATCGAATCGACGTGCGGTTCAATAGGCCGCTTCCGCACCAGATGCCATCTCGCTCATTCTGCGTTCTTCTGCGTTTTCTGCGGTTAAAATGAGCTTCGTCAGTTTGGCGTCTGAGTTGCACAGGTCGAAATCTTAAGGTTTTTTCGAGATCTTCTCAGCTTCGGCAAGCTCGGCTTCTTCACGATCGACCACTGCGGTGTCGAGGTCGGCATCGGCGGGGTGCTCCTTGCGGTGCCTGAGGGCGAGGCGCAGGTTGTAGGCGGCGACCACTGAAGGCAAGGCATTGCTGATGATGCCGACCGAGTCGTTTTTGTAGAAGACGAAGTAGCTCAGGGTCATCAAGGCGCCGCAAACGGAGATGCACCAAAAGGACAGCGGGATGGTGGGCTTGCCAGCTTTTTTGGTGGCCCAGAATTGCACCAGCCAGCGCAGCCCGAACATACCGGCGCCGCCCCAGCCGATCAGCTTCCACATCCACTTGTGCCAGTCGTCAGGCTTCGGCTGATGCGGTTGCAGGGCAGCAGCCAGTTCGGCGCTGTCGATCTTGCCGTCGCGATTGAGGTCGACATCTTCGACCACCAGGCTGATCCCCGCGGGCAAAGCGGTCACTGCCGGCAGTGGAGGTGGCGCCGTCTCGGCAGCGAAAAGAGTCAGACCCATCAGCAGGGTGAGCAGCAACATCAGTCGTGTCATGGCGGGTCCTTTTTGAATGGCAACTCTTAACTGTTCCACGTGGTCTTTTCGGCGGCGCTGGTGTTGCGCGGGAAGGGGCGGCCGGGGGCGGCCGGGCGACCGCAGAAGAGGACGCCGATGAGGCGGCAGCCGGCGGGGAAACCGAGGGCATCGGCGGCGCCGGGGAGGGGGACGATGCCGCTAGTGCCCCAGTACGACCCGGCGCCGGCGGCGTGCAGGGCGAGGGCGAAGTTCTGCACGGCGCAAGCAGAGGCGGCGAGCTCTTCCCACTCGGGGAATTTCGACGCCGGATCGCGGTATTGCGCCACCGCCACCAGGTGCGAGCTGCGGCGGAAGTTGTCGGAGATCTTACTCAGGCGATCGACGGCTTCCGCCGGCGGCAGATGAGCCATCAGCAAGGCGGCGGATTTCTCGATCAGGAGTTCTTTGCCAGCGCCGGTGAAGACGGCGAAGCGCCAAGGCTCGGTGCAGCCGTGGCTCGGCGCCCAGTTGGCGGCCTCGAGAGAGACGCGGATCAGCTCGTCGGCAAGGGGTTCATCCGTGAACTGCTGGGGTTTGATGCTGCGGCGTGATGCCGCGAGGGCGATGAAGTCGGTGCTATCCATGATGATATCCTCGGAGGCTTCGTTGATGAAAGCCGCCAACTTAACCTGAAATCGCGAAGTGGAACGGGGATGAAGCGGAAAAGCCGAGGTCTGATGCGAATTCACTTGCTTCGTCTACTCAGTGGATTTATCTTGAGTCAGGGAGGCTGCAACCGCTTCCCGGGAGGTGTCTATGAAAGTGATTCTTTTGCCGCTTCTCTTGGGGCTTCTCGCCGCCGCCAGCCCGAGTGGTAATACCGGTTCCGGTGACAAACCGAAGAGCAAAAATGATCTCGCGCTCGAGAAAAGCATCCGCTATAGCCGCCTTGTCTTCGTGCGTCAGTTGTCGCCCTTGGAGCAACGATTGCACCGCGAGCAATACTGGGTCCCCCGGCATCTCAATATCGGCAAAGACAAAATGCTTGGCCAGACGCCGAAAATCTCGCTGCCGAAAACGCCCGTGACGCCCTTCGAAAGAGTCAAGAAATAAGCCTGTCGTCTGGCCTCTGCAGGAGCCGAGGACAGAGCCGTGCTTGGCTTGGCACCTGATCCAGACCCCGGGAGAAGTTTTTTGCCGCAGCTTTCTTTGTCGCCGCCATGGCACAAGCCCGGGCCGCATCGTATAATGGACCCCAAGGGAGCCCAAAGCTTATGAGCCGTAAAACTCGCGAACAGACCGAAGGTGATGTCGCCGTCGCCGAGAAGACCAAGACCAAGCGTCCACCGATGTACAAGGTCCTTCTCCATAACGACGACTACACGCCGATGGAATTCGTCATCGCCATTCTCGAAACTCTTTTCCATAAAGACCATACCGAGGCGGTAAGCCTGATGTATACGGTCCACTTCAAAGGCAAAGCGGTCGCCGGGCTCTACCCCCGCAGCATCGCCGAGTCGAAGGTGGCGAAAGTTCTGACCTTGGCCCGCGAAAAAGGCCATCCCCTCCTCTGCACCATGGAACCCGACGCTTGAAGGACCCGCATTATGTACAGTAAAGAATTTCAGATCGCCTTCATGCTCGCCTTCCGCACGGCGCAGCAATACCGCCATGAATTTGTTCTCCTCGAACACCTGCTCTTCGCCCTGATGCACGACCCCAAAACCAAACAGGTCCTGGAAGCCTGCGGCGCCGACCTCGAGGCCCTGAAAAAACGCCTCAACGCCTACTTCACCACCGAAGTCGAAAAGATCCCCGGCGACAAGGATTTCGTCCCCGATGAGTCCCTCGCCGTCCAACGCGTCCTGCAACGCGCCGCCAACCACGTCCTGTCCGCGGAAGGCGTCACCATCGAAGGCGTCAACGTCCTCGTTGCCATCTTCAGTGAAGAGGAATCGCACGCGGTGTATTTCCTGCAGGAAGAAGACATCTCCCGCTACGACGTCGTCTCCTTCCTCTCCCACGGTCTCTCCAAGGCCGAGCACGAGGGTCCGCTTGATGACGACGATGAAGACGAAGGTGAAGGCGAAGAAGATGAAAACGGCGAGCCGCGCAATGCCAATAAATCCGACCTGCTTTCCCGCTTCACCGTCGACCTCACCGAAAAAGCGCGTCAGGGCAAGCTCGATGCCATCGTCGGCCGCCGCACCGAAATCCGCCGCATGATGCAAACCCTTTGCCGCCGCCGCAAAAACAACCCCATCCTCGTCGGTGAACCGGGCGTCGGCAAGACCTCGCTGGTCGAAGGCCTCGCCGCTGCCATCGTCGCGGGTGAAGTCCCCGAAATTCTCAAAGGCGCAGAACTCTTCGTTCTCGACCTCGGCGCCGCTGTCGCCGGCACCAAGTTCCGCGGCGACTTCGAAGAACGACTGAAGAACATCGTCCGCGCCCTCAAGGCACGACCGAAATCGATCCTCTTCATCGACGAGCTGCACACCATCATCGGCGCCGGCGCCACCTCCGGCGGTACCATGGACGCCTCCAACCTGCTCAAACCCGCGCTCGCCTCGGGGGAACTGCGCTGCATCGGCTCGACCACCTACCAGGAATATAAAAACCACATCCTGAAAGACCGCGCCCTCGCCCGCCGCTTCCAGAAAATCGACATCCGCGAACCGACAGTCGATGAAACCGTCTCCATCCTCGAAGGCATCAAAGGCTACTACGAAGAGCACCACGGCGTCAGCTACCCGCTGTCCTCCCTCCGCGCCGCCGCCGAACTGTCTTCCCGTCACATCCAGGACCGCTTCCTGCCCGACAAGGCGATCGACGTCCTCGACGAAGCCGGTGCCGCCCGCGCCATTCTCCCCGTCTCGAAACAGCGCCGTACCGTCACCCCGAAAGACATCGAAGCGGTGATTGCCGACATGGCGATGATCCCGGTCGCTTCGGTTTCCGCTTCCGACAAGGAGCGCCTGCTCCGTCTCGATGCCGACCTCAAGCTCGCCGTCTTCGGCCAAGACGAAGCCGTCGCCACCGTCGCCCGCGCCATCAAGACCGCCCGTGCCGGCCTCAAGGACGAAGACAAGCCGGTTGGCGCCTTCCTCTTCTGCGGCCCCACCGGCGTCGGCAAAACCGAACTCGCCAAGCAGCTCGCCAAAACCCTCGGCGTCGGCTTCCTGCGCTTCGACATGAGCGAATACGCCGAGAAACACACCGTGTCGCGCCTCATCGGCTCGCCCCCCGGCTATGTCGGCTTCGAACAAGGCGGCCTCCTCACCGAAGCGGTCAACAAACAGCCCTGGTCGGTCGTCCTCCTCGATGAAATCGAAAAGGCCCACCCCGAGATCTTCAACATCCTCCTCCAGGTGATGGATTACGGCATGCTCACCGACAACAACGGACGCAAGGCCAACTTCCGCAATGTCATCCTGATCATGACCTCGAACGTCGGCGCCCGCGAAATGAGCGCCAACACCATCGGCTTCGGCAGCGAAGCCTTCAGCGGCGCCTCCGATAAAGCGGTGGAAAAATTCTTCACCCCCGAGTTCCGCAACCGCCTCGACGCCACCGTCCACTTCCATCCCCTCGGCCGCGATTTGATGGAAAAAGTCGTCGACAAGTTCCTCGCCGACCTCATTGCCAAGCTGCAGAAGAAAAAAATTCTCTTCAAGCTCATGCCCGAGGCCCGCGCCCTGCTCGCCGAAAAAGGCTACGATCCGAAACTCGGCGCCCGCCCCTTGTCCCGCGTCATCAACCAGGAGGTCAAGATGAAAGTCACCGACGCCCTCCTCAGCGACGACTTGGAGCATGGCGGAGTCGTCATCGTCAGCGTCGAAAACGGGGCGATCAAGGTCAGCTTCGAGAAGGTGTGAGTTGAATCATTCGGATGACTTGATGAATCAATCTGAGGAGAGGTCAGACCCTCTCCTCGATTATCATCCCACACCGGCGAAGCTTAGGGATCGTTTGCTTATCCTGTGGATAGATTACATGATTTTGACGACCGTCAGTTTACCGGTTATTATTATTCCAGCTGCATTTTTTCTGAAAGGATATTGTGACGATAATAGCAACATAAAACTGAGCATGTTCTTTCTTGCCTTCTGCGCTTTTCTGATCCTTTTAATCCTGTGCTTTATCGCCACCACCATCGTTCTTATAAGCAACCTTATAACGATTTTAAATAACGGTCAGACCTTAGGGCAGAAGATGTTGCGAGTTAGACTCGCAGATGACACTACTTTTTTCATCCCCTCTTTCGGCAAGAAAGTGATGAGATACATCGATTTTGTAGTTTCTATATTCCTTGTTTTATTTGGCCCTTCATTTTTCTTGTTCTATGCCATTCCAGTTTACTTTTCATTTGTTTTTATTCCGTTGTTCATTTTAGCGTTTATGTTGTTTGATTTTTTGTTCTTGCTCCTTCCCGGTCATCGGTCCTTGCGTGATCGTATTAGCAAGACATGCGTGGTTTATGTTTCGTTGAACGCGAAGTGAAAAATAACCCCTCTTTTCTTGCATTCGACCCCCTTCCGGCATTATGCTCTAGGCATCACCTATCCCCAGGAGTCCCCGGCATGAGTTTCCTCCGCGCCCTTTTTGGTCCCTCGAAAGAAGAAGTCTGGAGCCAGATCGCCCGTGAATACGGCGGCCACTACGAAGACGGCGGTTTCTTCGGCAAGGATTGTGTCCGAGTCCAGTGCGGTGAATGGGAAATCCTTCTCGACACCTATACCCGCAACAGTGGCAAGCACTCGCACACTTACACCCGCATCCGCGCTCCCTTCATCAACAAGGATGGCCTGTATTTCCAGATTTACCGAAGCGGCCTCTTCAGTCCCCTCGGCAAGATGCTGGGCATACAGGACATCGAAATCGGTCAGCCGGCTTTTGACGAAGCCTATGTCATCAAGGGCAACAACGAGGTTAAATTGCGGCAGTTCTTCGCCCATCGTCCCCTCCAGGTCTGTCTCGCCAATCTCGCCGATGTCGATCTCGAAATTCATGATGACGAAGGCTGGCTGGGCACTTCTTTCCCCGACGGTGTCGACATGCTTTACTGTTCGCGACGCGGTCTCGTCACCAATCTCGACGAACTGCGGGCCTTGTTCAATCTCTTCTCCGCCGCCCTTGATCGCCTGGTGGCGATGGATTCCGCTTACGAGGATGATCCTGGCCTCACGCTCTGACCTAACTCATTTAGCCTTCTAAGTGCTCCTCGTCTTCGACCTCTGTCACCATAGTTCCCCACTGGGCTCGTCGGCATCCTGCCGGCTGTGCTCTTTTTGCTGCTCACTTTAGCGCATAAGCGACTAACAAGCCGGCAGGATGCCGACGAGCCCAGTGGGGAGTCAGAGCACATCGCCCGCGTCATTTCGGAATCACCGGAATTGGTCAGGCGCGAAAGGCAGTTGTCGGTTTACGACTGGCTTTTCGGCACTTGGTGGCGACGGGCGACGCCGCTTTTGATCGCGGCGTCGCGGACGGCGCTGGCGACGGATTGGAAGACATTGCGGTCGAAGACGGAGGGGATGATGTAGTCTTCGCAGAGCTGATCTTCAGGGATGCTGCGGGCGATGGCCATGGCGGCGGCGACTTTCATCTCTTCGTTGATGTCGCGCGCCTGGCAGTCGAGGGCGCCGCGGAAAATGCCGGGGAAGGCGAGGACGTTGTTGATCTGGTTGGGGAAGTCGCTGCGGCCGGTGGCCATGATCCGGACGTGCGGCTGGGCCAATTCAGGGCGGATCTCGGGCTCGGGATTGGCCATGGCGAAGACGACGGCGTCTTTGCCCATGCGCTTGACATCATCGACACTGAGGACGCCGGGGGCGGAGAGGCCGATGAAGAAGTCAGCTCCTTCGATGACGTCGCTGACCTTGTCGCCCTTCAAGTTGCCCGGGTTGGTGTCGGCGGCGAGGCGGCTGCGAGCTTCGTCCATGCCGGGGTTGCCGCGGTAGAGGACGCCGCAGCGGTCGACGGCGATGAGGTTGGTGACGCCGAAGCACATCAGCATGCGGGCGCAGGCGGTGCCGGCAGCACCGGCGCCGCAGAGGACGACCTTGACCTCGCCGGCTTTTTTGCCAGTGACGGTGAGGGCGTTGAGGAAGGCGGCGGAAATCACCACGGCGGTGCCGTGCTGGTCGTCGTGGAAAACCGGGATGTCGAGCTCTGCCTTGAGGCGGCGCTCGATCTCAAAACAACGCGGCGCCGAGATGTCTTCGAGGTTGACCCCGCCGAAGCCGGGCGAGATCGCTTTGACGATGCGGATGATCTCTTCCGGGTCCTTGGTGTCGAGACAAATCGGGAAGGCGTCGACGCCGGCGAATTCCTTGAAGAGCATCGCCTTGCCTTCCATCACCGGCATGCCGGCCATCGGGCCGATGTCGCCGAGACCCAGCACCGCGGTGCCGTCGGTGACAATGGCGACGGTGTTGCGCTTGATGGTCAGGTTCCAGGCATTTTCGGGGTTGTCGGCGATCGCCATACAGACGCGGGCGACACCGGGCGTGTAGGCCATGGAAAGGTCATCGCGGGTCTTGATCGGCACTTTCGACACCACTTCGATCTTGCCGCCGAGGTGCATGCGGAAAACGCGGTCGGAGACGTGCAGGATGGTCAAGCCCTCGATGTTGCTGAGAGCGCTGGCGACTTCTTTCGCTTGAGCTTCGCTGGCGGTGTCGACAGTGATGTCCCGGATGATGGTTTTCCCTTCGACGCGGACGATGTCGATGGCGCCGATGTTGCCGCCCTTGTCGGCAATCGCAGTGGTCGCCTTGGCCAGCAAGCCGGGGCGGTGGTCAAGGCGAAGTCGAATGGTGATCGAGTTGGCACTAGTGGTGTTCATCGCGGTTTTGGTCATGAAGGCTCTCCTAGTTTCTGAATTTGTACCGGTCAAGATAGTGTCATAGAGCGGTTCGTCTTGCTGGGCTCAAAAATATTTCATATTGTAGTCAAAATAAATAACTGGCGTGGAGTTGGCTGTGTCGCAGGAGCTCCTTCTGTCTTGCTCCGCTCGGCTTTGCGCCTAGCGGAGCTGTGCTAATGTCAGCACCTGCACAAAACTGACCAGGATCCCCCGCACATGAGCGACCGACTGAATTCTCTTCTCGCCGATTTCCAAACCCGCCTCGCGGTCGGCGCCGACGTCCAGGCGCTTGAATCTTTGAAGGCGGAATTCCTTGGCAAAAAAGGCCCGCTCACCGAGCTGCTCAAGTCGCTGAAAGACCTGTCGCCCGAAGAGCGTACCCGCGTTGGCCAAGGCGCCAACGACGCCAAGACGACGATGGAAGCCGGCCTTGCTGCCCGCCGCGCCGCGCTCGACAAAATCGCCCTCGACGAGAAGCTCAAATCGGAATGGTTTGACGTCACCCTCGACGCCGCCCCGTCGCGCCTCGGCGCCCTGCACCCCGTCTCCCGCGTCCAGTACGAGATCGAGGACATCTTCTCCTCGCTCGGCTTCTCGATCCAAGATGGCCCGCACTGCGAGCTCGACTACTACAACTTCGAAGCCCTCAACATCCCCAAGGACCACCCGGCCCGGGACATGCAGGACACCTTCTATTTCGAGAACGGCGCCATCCTCCGCACCCACACCTCGGCGGTTCAGGTCCGCGCCATGGAGAAGCTCAAACCGCCCTTCAAGATCATCGGCCCCGGCAAGGTCTTCCGCGTCGAGCGCACCGACCCCTCGCACGAAGCCGCCTTCCACCAGCTCGAAGGCATGGTGGTCGCCGAGGGCATCACCGTCGCCCACCTCATTCACACCATGAAGACCCTGCTCAAGGAGATCTTCAAACGCGACGTCAAGATCCGCCTCCGCCCCGGCTTTTTCCCCTTCGTCGAACCCGGTTTCGAGCTCGACATCTCCTGCCAGATCTGCGACGCCAAGGGCTGCTCGGTGTGCAAACAATCCGGCTGGATCGAGCTGATGCCCTGCGGCATGGTCCACCCCAACGTCCTCAAACACGGCGGCATCGACACCGACAAATTCTCCGGCTTCGCCTTCGGTCTCGGTCTCGACCGCCTGGTGATGATGCGCTTCAAGATCGAAGATATCCGTCACCTTCACTCCGGAGATTTGCGCTTCTCCGGCCAGTTCGTCTAAGAACCAGGTTATAAGGTTGAAAGGTTGAAAGGCGAGCAAAGTCTTGACGACTTCATGAATTTTTCCTCCTCCTCTTCTTCATTTCGCTTCAACCCTTCAACCTTCAACTTCTTCTGAGGCTCACTCATGACCGGCTTCTTCGGCATTCTTCCCCGATACGTCCTGCGCCTTGTCATGCTGCCGACTCTGTGCAGCTTTTTTGGCTTCCTCTTCATCTTCCTGATCGGCGACATGCAGGATAAGCTGAGTGACATGCTCAAGCTCGGCGACAGCAAGGCCGTGATCGTCTATTTCGCTTGCATCCTGCCGGAGAAGTTCGAAGTCATCTTGCCGATGTCCCTGCTCCTTGGTACCATGTACTGCTTCGCCGGGATGAACCGCAACAACGAGATCACCGCCATCCGGGCCTCCGGGGTCTCTTTGCTCAAGCTCTGTTTGCCGGTCATCCTTTTCTCGCTCGTTCTCTCCGGTCTGACTTTCCTCAGCAATGAAAAGCTCCTCCCCCTCAGCCAGGTGATTTCTAGGTCCATTGAAGATCGTGCCGATGGCGACGCAGCCGCGGAACGAGTGATTCATTTCACCGTCAAGGACAAATCCGGCCACCGCCGCAAATGGAGTCTGAGCAGTGGCAAGGAAAAGAGAAGCTTCGGCTTCCTCGTCGTCAGTGAAGCCGATGAAAAGGGACGGCTGCTTTGGGATATCACGGCTCAAAATGGCGAATATTTCGGCTCCCGTTGGCGCTTCGATCAAGTCGACAGGGTCGAATACAATCCTGGTCCGACATTGAAGCGGACGCAGCACATGGAAAGTTTTTTCTTGGATGTCAGTGACGATCCCCATGCACCTGCCCTGAACAGCCAGCTCGAAACACGACTCAGCCTCAGCCAGATCGATGGCATCCTCGCCAACCCCGCTTCCACCATCAACGCCCAACAGCGCGTCGAACTTATCGCGATGCGGTGGAATAACATTTTCTCGCCTCTCGCCTGTCTCGTCGCCATCCTTCTCGGCATTCCCCTCGCGGTCACCGCACAACGCCAAGTCGCCATGGCCGCCACCGCCAAAGCACTGGCCGTCATGATGGTCTATTACGTCGTCCGTGAACTCAGTATGCACATGAGCATCAGCGGTCACTTGTCGCCTGAACTCGGCGCCTCGCTCCCGGTGATCCTCTTCGTCAGTGTCGGACTCATCATCAGCGCCCGAAAATAAGTTCAAGATCGCTCAGTCGGCTCAGTTAACCCCCTTGAATTGATCAAAAGTGACACTAATGCTAAAATTAGCGCAGACTGAATTTATAAGGACCAGAAAATCATGAAGCCGCAACTCAGCAAGCAGAATCAGCAGACCATTGAGCGTATCCGGCGTGAGCAGGAAGTGAAGGAACGCTTGGCGCGAGCGCCTAAATTGCGGCCGATGCAGGTGATCATTCCGGTGGCTTTGTTGCTCGTGGTGATCGGCTTGTCGGTGGCCTTTAGTCTCAATGGCGACAAGGTGCTGCCTAAGAGCGCCAATCCGCTGATGACGGCGAATGGCCGGGAGGCACCGGTTTTGAGCAAGCCGGCGCTGCCGGCGGACCTTCTCCCGGTGGCTGGTGCCAAGTTGGTGAATGTGCCGGAGAATCTGCATCTTGACGGCGTTCATGAGGCCCTGAAAAATCAGGAGACCTGCAGCCAGCAACGCGGTCTGCCGGTGGAAGTGGAAAATCGCTTCGGCATTCGCTTCCGCCTCGTGCCGGAAGGCAATTTCCTCATGGGATCGCCGCTCACCGAGAAAAGCCGCACGGCGATGGAGGACTTGCACAGCGTCACCATCAACTCGCCTTTCTACATGAGCAGCACCGAAGTCACCCAAGAGCAATGGCACGCGGTGATGTCGATCTGGGCCAAGGAGCAAGTTGCGTCCTTGGGGAGCTTGCCGCAAGACAAGCGACTCTATCTGCAGACACGTCTCGGCGAAATCGGCCGTCCGGCCTATCAGGCGGTGCAAAATGGCCTGAAGTCGGGAAATCCCGAGACCGTCGCCGCCTGCCAGGCCGCCGCTCGCGACATCGCCCGCCGCCTCAACGATGATCCCTATCGCCCCAAATATGCAGCGGCTTGGGTTAGCTTCCTCGATTGCCAGGAATTCCTCATCATTCTTAATCGCGAACTTGGCTTGTCGCCCTACACCTACAGCTTCCCTTCGGAAGAGCAATGGGAATACGCCTGCCGCGCCGGGACCACCACCCCGTGGTCCTTCGGTGTCGATATCTACGACGCCGTTCATTACATGTCCTGCCAGGACAATGACAGCGTCCGCCTCGAAGCCGGTACCCGAGCCCCCAACGCCTGGGGCTTGCGTGACCTGCATGGCGGCCTGTACGAGTGGACTTCTTCCCCGATTTTCCACTACGAATGCGGTCCCGAATTCTTTGCTGACGACGGCTATCCCGAAGGTGATCTGCCGATCGTCAACGCCGCCGGCGAATGGCCGACGAAAGAGAACTTCAAGGTCGCGCTCAGAACCAAGGGGATTCAGCGCGGGATTTACTTCATCGATCGCAACCAGGACGGCGGCTGGAACCTAGGCGAAATGATCTTCGCCGACGACGCGGTGATTGATCCCGGCACCTTTGACATGGGCAAGGACCTTGTCGTCTTCAATGGTGGCATGACCAATCAGAAGATCGAAACTTATGCCGGCCAAAAAGGCATCCAAGGGAAGCTGCGCTACCAGGACAAAAACGAAAATAGCCGTTGGGATAAAGGCGAGCCGGTCTGGCAGACCTCGATGTTCCTCCGCAGCGGCGACGCCGGCTGGTACGCCGTCCGCGGCGGACGCTTCAACGACAAGATGAGCGATTGCCGCTCCGCCGTCCGCTACAAATTCTCCAACACTTCCCGCGGCCCCGGCCTCGGTTTCCGCCTCATCCGCACCCTCAAGGACGCCCCCGCCTACGATCCCGCGCAACCTTGAAACCGCGTTTTTTTGTTGCTGGGACCGCCGCACTCCGTGCGGTGTTTTTGTTGCCGTCTCCCAACTGTGTCCCAACTGTGTCCCAACTGTGTCCCAGTTCCAATCCCCCGCCTCTTGAGACTCGGACTTGCCGGGCTAGATTGGCGCCCTCTCAACCTCACCACCAGAATTTCCCCGGAGCCCTCCATGTCCATCGAAGCCCAAATCGCCCAAGATCTGAAAGCCGCCATGATCGCCAAAGACCAATTCCGCCTCGCCGCCGTCCGCGAGATCAAAGGCGCCATCATCAAGCTCTCCACCCTCGGCACTGGTGCCCCCGACGATGAAGGCATCCTCAAGGCGATCAAGACCCTGATCAAAGAGAAGAACGAAACCCTCGAGCACGCCCGCAAAGCCGAGCGCGCCGACATGATCGCCGAAGAAGAAGCCAAGATGAAAGTCCTGCAAAGCTACCTGCCCGCCGCCCTCGGCGAAGCCGAGCTCAAGGCCATCGTCGCCGCCGCCGTTGCCAGCACCGGCGCCAAAACCCAGAAAGAAATGGGCCTGGTGATGAAAGCCGCCCGCGAAGCCATCGCCGCCACCGGCAAAGATTCCGACGGCAAGACCCTCTCCGAACTGATCAAGCAATCGCTCGCCTGATGCATCTGACCCTGCCGATCTGCGCCCTCCTCAGTGCTCTGCCGATCCTGGTGATCGTCGGGGCGATTCTGCGCGTCCGCAGCCCCGAGGCCGCCAGCCGTTTCACCCGTGAACGGATCTTCGGCGCCCTCGTCGCCGCCGGCGCCCTCAGCTGGGGCGGCTGGGAAGCCCACATCCTCCTCGGTCAGGATTTCGGCATGATCACCCAGCTTCTGCCCTACCTGATTCCGGCCGCGATCATCGCCACCGCTTTGTGGATGGATTTCCTCCTCGCCCGTGCCCTCGCCGGACTCTTCCTCCTCCTCGTCTGCCAGCTCCTGCCGCTCGCCTTCGCCGCCGCCGTGCCCGGACGCCTCTGCCTCGCCCTGTCGCTCTATCCCCTCGGCCTCGCCGCGATGTTCGTCCTCGGCCAGCCTTGGCGCCTGCGCGACCTGCTCGAAAAAACCGCGACACGCCCCGCCCTCGCCAAAGTCGCCGCCGGTGGACTCTGCCTCGCCATTCTCGCCTTCGTCATCCCGGGCCTGCTTGGTCATGTTCGCTGAATTCGTCCAGCGCGATGCCGCCCTCCTGGCCCGTTGCGGACTCCGCGACAGCCTGGAGGTTTTTCTCCCCAAGGCCGAAGCTCTCGCCCGCGAAGTCCTGCGTCTCAACGCCCTGCACAACCTGACCCGGATCACCGAGCCGGAGCCTTTCTGGACCCGCCACATTCTCGACTCTCTCCTCGGCGCCACCGCCCTGCCCGGCCTGCTCGACGGCACCTTGTTAGGCGAAGTCCTCGACATCGGCTGCGGCGGCGGCTTTCCCTGCCTTCCATTGGCCCTCGCCAACCCCTCGCTCCGCATCACCGGCATGGACTCCGAGGGCACTAAGGTCGACTCGGTCCGCGAGGCCGCCAAGACCCTCGGCCTGCACAATCTCCAGGCGGTCAAGGACCGCGCCCGCGAAGCCGGCCGCAAGCCCGAATTCGCCGCTCGTTTCGCCGTCATCACCGCCCGCGCCGTCGCCGAGACCGGTGAGCTCATTCCCGAAGTCCGCAAGATGCTCGCCCCCGGTGGCCTCTTCTTCCTCTACAAAACTCCCGAAGCCGTCGAAAAGGAAATGTCCCTCGCCAAGCGCGAAGCGGCCAAAGCTAAGCTCGAACTCAGCTTCTCCGACATCATCGACCTCGGGCCGGCCGGGAAGAGACAGTTTGTCAGCTGCAGGGCGGGGTGATGAAAAGGCTTCAATTCAATCTGAAGCAGCTCATCACCTTGTTGTTCATCCTGTATTTGATTGTCGGGTCAGCCATTTTTATCATGGTCTTCGGACCAGAGCGTTTGAAGCGCATTACATAGCGGCTGATCGATCATGGATGGTCACAACGATTTATGCATCCAGTGACAGCAGCTTTGAAGAGAATGAACGAATAGCTTATGGCCAGCGTTGGCGGTACTTTGTCGCTCCTTTTGCATCATTGTATCAAGTGGTCAACAACTGTCTCGGGCCGCCCTAAATCCGCTTGGCACGAATCCCGCTTGTAGCCCGCCTCATCACAGGAGATTTCCTCATGCTCGGCACCTCGCTTTCCCCCTGGCCTTCCTACTCCGAAGAAGAAGCGGCGCTGGTTTCCCAGGTGCTGCTTTCCAACCGGGTCAACTACTGGACCGGGCGTATCTGCCGCGACTTCGAGGCCGATTACGCGGAGCATTGCCAAGTGCCTTACGCAGTGGCCTGCACCAATGGCACCGTCGCACTTGATCTCGCTTGGAAAGGCCTTGGCATCGGCCCCGGCGATGAAGTCATCCTGTCGCCTCGCTCCTTCCTCGCCAGCGTCAGCAGCATCGTCAACGCCGGAGCCACGCCGGTCTTTGCCGACATCGATCGCGATTCGCAGAACCTCTGTCCCCGCGCCGCCGCCGCCGCGATCACGCCGCGCACCCGCGCCATCCTTTGTATCCACCTTGCCGGCTGGCCCTGCGACATGGATGCCTTCCGCGCCCTTTGCGACGAGCGCAAGCTCCTGCTCGTCGAAGACTGCGCCCAGTCGCACGGCGCCCTGTGGAAGGGACGCCCCACCGGCTCCTTCGGCGACGCCACTGCTTTCTCCTTCTGTCAGGACAAAATCATCACCACCGGCGGCGAAGGCGGCATGCTGGTCACCCCGCACCAGAAGTGCTGGGACATCGCCTGGTCCTACAAGGATCACGGCAAGTCCTACGAAGCGATGACGACGCGGGTCCACCCTCCCGGTTTCCGCTGGGTCCACGAGAGCTTTGGCACCAACTGGCGGATGATCGAAATCCAGGCCGTTCTCGGCCGTTATCAGCTCGCCCGTCTCGACGGCATGTTGACCCGTCGCGAGGCCAACGCCCGCCGCATCTGGGCCGCTTGCGAGGCCACCGGTCTTTTGCGGGTGCCGCAAGTGCCCTCGCACATCCGCCACGCCTGCTACAAGGCCTACGCCTTCGTCCGTCCCGAGCGCCTCAAACCCGGCAAGACCCGGCAGGAAATGATCGAGGTCATCAACGCCCGCGGCATCCCTTGCCAAGGTGGCTCCTGCTCCGAGATGTACCTCGAAAAAGCCTTCGACGGCACTCCCTGGCGTCCCGCCGAACGCCTGCCCGTGGCGAAAGAACTCGGCGACACCTCGCTGATGTTCCTTTGTCACCCGACCCTGCGCGACGACGAGGTCGAGCGCATCTGTGCGGTGATCACCGAGGTGGCGGCGGAATTCCGCGCTTGATTTTCATGGAATTCGACCCTCCCGGCCGAGCTATCTGAACGTGGCTCGCCCATCTTGGTCGATACTTGTTGGATGTGGCTCGATCGTCCCGATCGAGATTCTGGGAGCGCCGGCTGCCAGCCGGTTTGTTCAGTCGTCTACTGGGCAGAGCGCGATGGGAATCCAGAGGCCGGGTTCGGCGTTGCCTTCCGCGGTGATCCATTCCGCCGCTTGTCGTGCTTGTTCGAGATCTTGCAGCAAACCCCAAGGGCCGACCTTGAAGCCGAAGTGTTGTTCAACGGCAGCCGCGAGGTCGTTGACATGCCATGAGTAGCCACCGGGGACATTGTAAATTTCACTGCCGAGGGCGTGAATTTGAGTGGCTTCCACCGCAGGCATATCCTCGAGCCAGCGCGTGTCTTCTGGATCTTGCGGAGAGCGCAAGACATTCAATTCCTCGATGATGGCTGGTCGATGTTCTTCTGGCGTATAGAGGCGGAAGATTTGCCAGCCGGGGGAGTCGCCGAGAAGGATCTGCAGGATCTCGCGGGCCAAGGCTTCGTTGATCAGGAAGCGTGGCCAAAACCATTTCGTGCCGAAGGCGTCATCGAGCAAGACACGGAGCTTTGCCAGCGTCTGGCTTTGGATTTCGAGGCTGGCTTCTTCTTCGGCTGAGCTATTGGTCCAGGGCAGGCAGGTGGTGTTGGGGAAGGATGGGCTCCAGCGGCCCAGAGTGAGAATCTGAGGTGGTAGGATGGACTCGCCCCAGTTCTTGCGATCAATCGGGCGGGTGATGGTGTAGCCGAGGCTGATGTAGGTAGTCATGGGATTTGTTCCTGATTTGCTGGATGTGGCTCGATCGTCCCGATCGAGGAATTCCTCTTGGGAGCGTTGACTGCCAGTTGGTTGGGGTTCAGTCGGAGCTTGAGGCGATGAAGAGGTAGGCATCTGGACCTTTTTCGATGAGGTAGGCAAAGTCCCAGAAGACGGGGTAGAAGGGGTGGCCTTCTGCGAGAAAGAGGTTTGAGATTGAGTCGGATCCTTGGATGAGATTTGAAATCTCGCCAAGGAATTGCTCTTGATCTTGCCTGGCCTGTGGAGAATTCAGGTAGTGATTTGGGCAGTAGTCATGGGGAGTTCCTGATTGCGTTGAATGGGTCTCTGGCCGAGAATAGCTTTTCGATAAGGCTCGGCCACCAGATCGTGGGGAGGGTTTTGACCCAGTGACCGAGCCAGATTTCTGTTGGGTTGCATGGAGAGGGGCAGCGGCGTCAGAACGTGGTGATGAAGGAGTGAGGTCTGAGGTCTGAGCGGTGAGGTGTCGGAACTGAGTGATGATGGGGTGCACGGTTCCCTCGCGCTCTGATCCCGCCCGGATATTGCGAGCCACCGGCCGGGGTGCTTGGCTCTTGTTCTCGCCCGCCGCTGCCTTTAATCGAGGTCCAGCTTCCAGTTGAGTTCCTGGATGCGGATGTTGAGTTCACGCAGCTGCTTGGAGAGGTCGTCCTGCTGCTTCTGCAGCTTGGCGACGGGGATGGTGGCGACCCATTTGATCTCGCGGACGCTGTAGCGCTCGGGTTCCTTCTGGGTTGCGGCCAGGGTGTCTTGCAGCAGTTTGACGCGGAGAGTGAGGGTGTCGCGCTGGGCCAGGAGGGTGTTCAGGCTGCGACCGTCGGCCTGGGGCCGGGCGTTGGCGATGTCGATCGAGCCTTTGAGATTTTCGAGTTCGCCGAGGACCGCTACCGCTTCGGCGTGGAGGTGCTCGGGATCTTCTGCGGGAGAGTTGCCTTCCTGGATCAGAACGTTGGCGGCGAGGCGGGACTTGATGGACTGGTACTTCTTGGCGATGTCGGCTTTGATGATCAGGGCTTCGGCGAGTTTCATGGGGGGCTCCTGGGTTGTTCGTTGTCGTCTTGTTGCCAGTCCTTATAGAAATCCCTGTGCCACGGATTCATAGAGGCTGAAAACTCAAGTTGTAAGTTATTTGTATTAAGATATTAGAAATTTTTGAATGTTTTTTGAAGGGCTTTCTGAGTCTTTCTTGAGTCGGATTTTTGTAGATAAATTTCTATGATTCTATGATTTTTGATATCTTTGATCAATCTGATGGGGGAGGCTTGAGGTCTGTGGCGTATGGATGTATCTTTGCCGCAGAAAAACACCGCTCAGGAGATGAGGATGAAAGCAGGAAAGTCATCAAAGACCTTGGCCGAAAGGGTTCGTGGACGCCGTTTGGAGGATATCTCGCGCCGCGATCTGGAGGCGATTGCGAGTGAGGCCGGTAAGCAGGCTTCAGAGGCGGCTTTGGCGGCGGGTTTGAACATCACCCGTTTCATTGACGGGAAATTGATGTGGGTGACTCCGGACGGCAAAATCACTCCGTATCACCCTGAATGATTTCCCGATTACGGCTTTTTGCAGGTCCCAATGGTGCAGGGAAGACGACCTTGAGCCGGCAAATCCATGATGAGTATCAGCTCGATTATGGGCAATACATCAATCCCGATGATCGCGCCTTGGTTCTGCGCTCCGAGGGCTTTGGCAGTGAAGAGGCTTGCTTCATCGAAGCGCAGCGACAAGCCGTGTTGCAGCGTCAGGAGCTGCTACAGAGAAATGATTCGATGACCTACGAGAGTGTGATGAGTCATGGATCCCATTTGGATTTTGTCGCCGCAGCGAATCGCCATGGTTATCGTAGCTATCTCTACTACATCGGCGTGGCCTCGCCTGAGATGTGTTTATTCCGTGTGCGCGGCCGGGTTGCTTGTGGCACTGGCCACCGCGTGCCGGAAGGCAAGATCGCGCCTCGTTATCAGCGTTCATTGGAGCAGCTCCCGGCGATGTGTCGATTAGTGCGACGAGCCTTCCTGTTTGATAATTCTGGCGACAAGCATGTCTTCATCGGCGAGATCACGCCGGAGCAGGAGTTGAAGCTCTTTCGTGCGAGGATTGAGGCCGTCGGCGGGGCTGCGTGGTTGATCGGATCCTTGGTGGCGAATTGGCCGGAAGAGAAAATCCGATGGGAGGAGTGATAGGTTTCGATTCTGATTGAGCTTGAGATTGGGTCTGCTTTGCTTGTATACTGGAAGGACAAACGCCGGAGAAAAACGATCATGCACACCTCAAAATCCACACTTGCCTCAGACCAAGGCATCGCCCGATGGCGTTGGCTTTTTGTCGCTGTTTTGATCTTGCCGCCGGTGCTTTGGGGGCTTGGAAGCGCCGTGGCCAAAACATCTCACGGCCTGTCGCTGGCATTGCAGATATGCGGGGCTTTAAGCGCCTTGATTTTCGTCATGATCGTCGGGCCCCATGCGTTCTTGTGCTGTTGGAAACGGAGTCGATCTAGGCATGAAGCCGGGCGGCCTTGGCTGCGGACGGAGTTTCCGTGGGTGATTCTTTTAGGCGTCGCGCCCCTCGCCGTCATGGGTTTGTCGCCAACCGGCTCCGACTCCGAGCTTTATATCGGTGCTGCTGCGAGCCTCTGTGTTTTCCTGGGTCTGGTGACACTCCGCCATCTCGTCCGGATTTGGCGTCAGGATCCAGAAGAATGGGGGCATCGTGGCGGCTTGGATTTTTTGGTCGATCTGCAGGTCGTCATTTGGTTCCCGCTGATTTTGATGCTCGGAGGCTTTGTTGCGACAGCCCTGCACTTCTCCTTCGGCGGCACATGTACGATTATCGGGATGTTGGGCTGCGCACTTCTGGGTGTGATTGGCTTTGCGGCGCAGTTCTGGATAGATTGTAAATCCGGGGTCCCCTGGTGGCGAAGCGACATCGTCAGGATTGGCCTTGGTTTGGGCTTGTTCATCGGGGCTTTGTGGCTGTTGATGCCGATGATCAAGTCCGATCAGGGAGCCTGGATCACTTCCGATATTGCCGAGAAGATTGAAATCGGTTTGATGGTGGTTCCTGTGGTGATTTTGTTGGGAATTTTTCTGCGAGATGCCTGGTGCCTGCGGCAGCAGCATCCCGATGAGTGGAAAAGTCGTCTCATGGAGAAATGGCGTCGGCATCTCGGACAGGAGAAAGACGCAGTCGGAGATTCCTGGCTGCAGCGCTTGGAGAAACTCGATGTGCAGGATTCCGCTGCTGTGCAGCTGCTTATCGCGGAAGCGCAGGCCAGTCGCGATGCTTGTCAGAAGGCGCTTGTCGGCCATCGATTGTGGAGCGACCCGGCCACTCAGGAGCTTGGGCGGCCCTTGCTCGAGGAAGCGGCGGCGGAGGGTGAAGAACTCGCCTGCATGACCTTGCGTGGCGAGCGCTTGGACAAGTGCGACATGGACGATCCGGAGCTCGTACAGGCCTTGGTCGATGAAGCGATGGTCGCGGTGCGGCCGGGTTTTGCCTACGATCTCGGCATGCGGCTTGTGCACACAGAGAATGTTGGGCTCGGCAAGAAGCTGCTGCAGCGGGTGATAGTCGAGGGTAACGACATAGAGGTGATGAATGCGAAGTTGGCTTGTTTGGACTATGACGATGTTGAGGCCGTCGAAGCGATGGCGGACGAAGCGCGAGGCCAATCGAGTCCATTTTTGGCGCTGTCGCTAGGGGTGCGCCTCAGATTTAATCTCGAGCACAAAGCTTTAGGGCGGGAGCTGATGGTGTGGGCGGCGGAGAAGGAGCCGGAATTCCGGAAGTCGCTTCAGTCGTGTGACGACCAGGAGCGGATTTTAGCCTGTGATCTTGGTGATCCGGAGATTCGGAGTGAACTGGAGAACGAGGCGACCGCTCGCAATGATGAAGGGAGTTTCGCCGTGACTCTGGCCGGTTCACTCTGGTCGCATGATACCGAGGCGGGGCGGAGGCTCTTGCTCTGGGCTGAGGCGCAGGGGCATGACTGTGCGCGGCGTATGCTGGAGGACATGGAGAAAATGCCCCAGGAAAACAAGTGATGAACAACACAATAAGCATTGGGAGTATTACAGGTCATGATTAAAAAAATCTATGTGGGAATCGGCTATCATGTGGTCTGCCTGAATCAGGCAACTGGTCAAGAGATTTGGCGCACGCAGGTGAAAACTTCGGCACTAGTTTCGATTCTGGTTTCAGGTGACACGGTGTTTGCTTCTTCGCGCGGCCAGATGTACGCATTGTCCGCAGCCAACGGTGCAGTGAAATGGGAAAACGGTTTGGAGGGATTGGGCTATGGCGTCGCGACTTTGGCGGTCGATGGAACTTCAAGTTCAATTGAAGGTCAATCGGCCGAGGCTACTCGTGATGATTCTTGAGTCCGGGCAACTCAAGAGCCATAAGAAAAGGTGGCCGGGCATCCTGCCAGTCGATTTGACAGGCGGGACGCCGACAGGTCGCCTGCCCTCATTTGAGCGGCAGAACACAGCCGGCGGGACGCCAGCGATCCAGTAGAAGAACGGCCTTAGATTGAACAGAACACAGCCGGAGGGACGCCAGCGATCCTGAGAAAGAACGGCAGTAAGAAATTGCCGCCTGGCGCATCACAGAGATAGCTAGATCAGCCAATCCAAACAAGGAGTCTTCCCGAATGAATCCGAACCCCTTCAAGCTTGCCTACACTTGCCCCGTCGATTGGAATTCGATGAGCGGCGACGAGGCGAAGCGCTATTGCGCCCAGTGCAAACTGCATGTGGTCAATGTCTCCGACATGGAGCGCTGTGAAGCGGAAAAGCTGATCCGCGACCAGGCCGATGAGAGGCTCTGCATCAACTATGTCGTCGATGAAAATCAGCAGCCGCTGTTCCGTTCCGATTTGAGGCGGATTGCGGTTGCCGCAACGCTGGCGGGCTCGCTGGCGCTGAGCTCGGTCGCGGCGGAATCCGCACCGGTGAAGCCCGATGCTGCGGCGGTGAGTCCGGCGCCTCATCCGGTGCCGGATCTAGAGCTGATGCGCAGCGGCGGCATCGTCTGTGTCGATCGGGATATTCCTCCTCAGTATGCGGTCCAGAAGGGCGACACCCTTTTTGCCATCGCGAAGCGTGAGAAGACCACTGTCGAGGTGCTGAAGGCCTTGAATCACTTGAAGTCGGATGAGCTGAAGCCGGGGCAGGTGCTGCAGCTGTCTGGCCAGGGCCAAGACAAAGCGCGGGAGCGGCTTGAGCTGGAGAAGGAGCTTAAGCTGAAAGAGGAGGAACTGCAACGCGGAAAGCGAGAAGGCGGCAAGCCCGTTCGTTGACAGGCGGGACACCTGCCCTCCCTTTGAAAAGCAAGCAACTCAACAAGCTTCGGAAGCTACCAGACCTATGCACCCCGTCAGCCAAATCATTTGCATCGTCGCAGCCGTGATGATCCTCGTCTTGTTTCTGCAGCAGCGGCGCAGTAGCGGACCGAATCTGTTGTTCTTCATTTTGAGCTGCCTTCCGGGGATGATGCGTCGGGGGCGTCACGAGAAAAACCGAGCCAGATTTCTAGCTCAAAATAACTCAGGGGAATGCGACATGGATGGTTTTTTTGAAGTTCCCGGGAAGCCAGGGTGGAAGAAGGGGCGATACGCCAAGCCTGAAGAGATTTACTCAGCACCTCAAGGGGAAGTGCCGGATGGCTTTTTTGACCTGTGGGGCTTGATCGAAGAAGCTGATCCCAGCGGACATCGCCTGTATCGGCTGCCGGTAAACAGCAGCGTTCGCGAGATTGTCGAAACCTTTGATGTCGGGTGTCATGGTTGCAATAGCTACGGGCTCAGTCATAGCCAAGTCCATGAAACGGTGATTAGTCGTGCCGAGTCGCTTTTGGCCATGCTCCCGGGTAGAGTCACTTTTGCGGATTCCGCAGGACTGAAGATTCAGTTCTCGGAGCCGGTAACGGATGCACATTTGAAACAGATTCACAGCATCTTTGGCGAGTATGGATTTGAGTCTGGTGAGTATTACTTCAGCCAGTGGGATGGCGAATCCGAAATGTATCAGGAGATCAAGGAAACCGGAGTCTTTCACTTCTGGTGGGACTGATGACAGGCGGGACGCCTGCCCTCCTTTGCACATTCAACATCTCGAGCAGGATGCTCGAGCCACGAGAGGAACAAGATGAAAACACGCGTCGCCTTTGGCATTTTCGGTTCGATGAAAGACAGCAGTCTCGGCAAGGATCGCTGGCGCAAGTGGCGTCCGACCCTGGCGCTCTGCCTCAATGAAAAACTCGGGGTGCAGCGGCTGGAGCTGCTGATCGAGGCGAAGCAGGAGGAGCAGGCGGCGTCGCTGCTCAAGGACCTGGCGCGATTGCGGCCGGAATTGGTGGTCAATACCCACGTTCTGCCGATCGAAAATCCCTGGGATCTGGCCGAGGTCTACGGTGTCCTGCTCGACCTCAGCCGCAAGCTGGTTTTTGATGCCGACACGGAGGAGATGCTGGTCCACATCACCACCGGCACCCACGTGCAGCAGATCAGCCTCTTCCTGCTCACCGAGTCGGGGCATCTGCCGGGACAACTGGCGCAGACCGCGCCGCCGGAAAACTACCGATTCAACAAGAGCCCGGTGCCTGAAAACGAGGATTTCCTGCCGTCGCCGCGGGGTATCCAGATCGGCAGCTGCGAGCTGATCGATCTCGACCTGTCGCGTTACGACGCCCTGGCGGCGCGTTTCGAGCAGGAAACGGGCGATCGCCGCAGCTATCTCAAGGCCGGAATCGCCACTCGCAGCGTCTCGTTCAACCGGATGATCGAGGAGATTGAAGTGGTGGCGGAGCGCAGCGCCGCGCCGATGCTGCTGCTCGGTCCCACCGGCGCCGGCAAGAGCTCGCTGGCGCGCCGCGTCTTCGAGTTGCGCAAGGCGCAAAACAAGCTCAAAGGCGACTTCGTCGAGGTCAACTGCGCCACCTTGCGCGGCGACACCGCGATGAGCGCGCTCTTTGGTCACCGCAAGGGCGCCTTCACCGGCGCCGCGGCCGATCGCGACGGCTATTTGAAGGCGGCGGACAAGGGCATCCTCTTTCTCGATGAGATCGGCGAACTGCCGCTCGAGGCCCAGGCGATCCTGCTCCACGCACTGGAGGAAAAACGCTTCCATCCGGTGGGCTCGGACAAGACCACCAGCTCCGACTTCCAGCTCATCTGCGGCACCAATCGCGATCTCCGCGACGACGTCAAGGCCGGTCGTTTCCGGGGCGACCTCTTGGCGCGATTGAAGCTCTGGACCTTCGAACTGCCAGGGCTGGCGCAGCGTCGCGAAGACCTGGAGCCGAACATCGAGCACGAGCTGGACAAGCTCAGTCGCAGTCTCGGCAAGGCCGCGGCCTTCAACAAGGAGGCCTACGCCCGCTACCTCGGCTTCGCCAAGTCGAAAGAGGCGAGCTGGAGCGGCAACTTCCGCGATCTCAACGCCTCCTTGACCCGCCTCGCCACCCTGGCTTGCGGCAAGCGCATTTCGCTCGAACTGGTCGAAGCGGAGATCGCCCGTCTGCGCCGCGACTGGGGGCTTGACGATCCTCCCTCGACCGGACTGATCGAAGCCGTTCTTGATGCGGAAGCCGCAAAAGCCATCGACCTCTTCGATCGCGCCCAGCTCGAGACCGTGCTCGCCGTCTGCCGCGATTCCTCGACCCTCGCCGAGGCCGGACGCAAGCTTTTTGCGGTCAGCCGGACGCAGAAAAAGACCAGCAACGACAGCGACCGGGTGCGGAAATACCTGGCGGGCTTCGGGCTGGATTGGGAGAAAATCCGCGCTTGATCTTCAATGTGGCTCGATCGTCCCGATCGACTGAAGCTCAAGGCTCCTCGATCTCGGCCAATTGCGTCATCAAAGGTCATTAAGATCAGAAAGCTTCCTTAGAACTTCGATCGGGACGATCGAGCCACATAGAGCTGCCCACTATCCCTTGCCAAATTCCCAGTCGGAGCGAGCTTGGGGTCTGTCATAAAAACAGTCCAAGGTCAATCATGATTTCCTTCTTCGCCAGTCTCCTCATCGCCGCGGCGCCAGCGCCGGAAGCTGATAAGACCCAGATCCGCATTCCCATCGGCCCGGCCCTGTCGCCCGATGGCAAGAAGATTGCCTTCGCCTGGAAGGGCGAAGTCTGGACGGCTTCAGTCGAGGGCGGCGAAGCCACGGCCTTGACCATGCACCCTGCCATCGACGGCAATCCCATCTGGTCGCCCGATGGCAAACAGATCGCCTTCATGAGCTTCCGCGAAGGCAATCCGCACGCCTTCGTCATCTCCAGCGAAGGCGGCCAGCCGCGCCAGGTCGGCTTCCACTCGGAAGGTTATCGCCTCACCGACTGGTATCCCGACGGACGCCAAGTGATGTGTATCGGCCTGCGCGATCGCGGCTTCAGCCAGAAGACTTCGGAACGCCTGATCAAGCTCGACACGGGCAAGAATCCGGTGAAAGAAGAGATGATCTTCGATGACTATGGCGATGAAGCTCATGTGTCGCCCGACGGCAGCCGCATCCTCTTCGTTCGCGAAGGTTCGGAGAAATATCGCAAGGGCTATCACGGCAGTCAGGCAGCTCAAATCTGGATCTACGAAGTCGCGGTGAAAAAATTTACTCCCTTGATCCAGCAGGAAAGTGATTGCCGCAGCCCGGTCTGGGCTCCCGACGGCGGAAGCTTCTATTACATCAATTTCGGCACCGGCATCGGTAATATCCATCACTTCGATTTTGGCAGCAGGAAGGACGAAAAACTCACCGCTTTCAAAGATGAATCGGCATCGGATCTGTGTATCTCCCGCGACGGCAGCAAGCTGGTTTTCCGTCAGCTCTTCGACCTGATGTCGCTTGATCCGCGCAATCCCGGCAAGGGTGCCACGGTGATTCCTTTGTGGACTGGTGCCGACCTCGGACGGAAAGAAGTCCAGCAAATGCGCCACACCAAGGCCGCCGACTATTCTTTCAGCGGCGACGGCCTGGAACTGAGCCTCTCCGTGGGTGGCGACATCGCCGTCAGCGACACCGTTTTGAAAGAGCCGAGTTTCCTCAGCAGCGGTACTGCCTGGGACACCGAGCCGGTCTTCAGCCGCGACGCCGACGCGATCTTCTTCCTGCGCGAAGACGGCCGCCGCAGCCAGATCATCAAGGCCAGCCGTGCCGACGACAAGCTCTACTGGTGGCAGAACCGCGAATTTAAGCTGGAAACCGTCTTCGAAGATAGCGACACCCTCGCCGACCTGCAGCTCAGTCCCGACGGCCAATATCTGGTCTTCATCAAAGGCACCGCGATCTGGAAATTCGAGATCAAAAACGGTAAGAGCGAAGCCTTGATCAAGTGTTGGGAAAGACCGGATTACGATGTCTCTCCCGACGGCAAATGGATCAGCTGGGCGGTGCGTGATGCTGACTACAACAGCGAGATCTGGGTGGCGCCTCTCGACGGCAGCCGCGATCCCCTCAACCTGTCGCGCCAT
>JAYTMY010000093.1:0-7799 GCA_043748535.1 Lentisphaeraceae bacterium
GGCGGCGAGATCGCGGCTGTAGGGAGCTTCGCAAGCGGCGGCGAGGAGCGGGGCGAGTTTCTTGGCATCGGGGGAGGCGGGGTTGACGACGGTGACGCCAAGCATGGTGCAGCCGCGCCAGCCGGCGTATTTGGTCAAGCTGGCGCAGAGCATATCACACCAGGGAAGGAGGTCGACGCTGACCAATCCAGCCGAGCTCGGGTCGATGATGCTGAGGCCGCCGTGGCCACGGATGAGGCTGGAAAGCCAGGGGATGTCAGCGGTTTGCAGAAGCGGGTTGGTAGGGGCTTCGGTGACCAGTCCGGCGAGTTCAGCGCCGCGGCTGGCGAGAAGATTTTCGAGGGCTTGTTTGTCGTGGACGTCGGGCAGGAAGATGAATTCTTCTTGCGGGCCGAGGAATTTCTTCAGGATTTCGGTGGTATCGAGGTAGAGCCAGCCGAGCTGGATCCAGAGGCGGCGGCCGCGGCTGCGCTGCAGGGTGCAGGCGGCGCTGAAGGCGGCGCTGAAGGCGGCCATGCCGGCGCGGGTGATGTGGATGTCGGCTTCGTCGACCGGTTTCAACCAAGGGGCGAGGGCGCGGCGGCATTCGGCGAGGGGATCGCCGTCGAAGAGCTCCTCGGCGGCGGGCACCGGGCCGAGTCCCTGGGTGGCAAGCCAGTCTTCGGCTTGGCGCGAGGACAGGGCGTGGCCGGTGTGCTGCAGATATTTGCCGGCGCGAGCGCAGGCTTCGGTTTCGGCGTCGGCGATGTGGAGGAGGAACCAGCCATCGATCTCGCCGATTCCGGCGTCAGCGGCGGCGCTGAAGTTTTTTGCGGCTGCCGCAGCGTTGGCGGAGCAGAGCGGGAAGACGGCGCGGCCGTCGGCAATGCCGAGGCGCACGGCGGCGATGGCGGCGGCTTCGCGGATGATCGGGTGGATGACAAAACGAGGATAGCCGGTGCGAATCTCTTTCATCGTCTCGGCGTCGCGCTCTTCATAGCCGATGACGGAACGCATGCTCGGCAGGCTGACCACGACCGAGTGCTGGGAACCGGGGATGCGTTGACCGACGGGGAAGTGCTGGGGTAAATGAGGCATGAAGGAGCTCCTGAAGTGAGCCGGGAGTATAATCGCGCAGTCGCTTTGGCTCAAGCCGCCGGCCATGATTGATGACGCAGCGGGCGAGCTTTGCAGCGGTTTTACACCAGACCGAGGAGAGGCAGCAGGGCATCGAGCCGGCTGAAGCTCAGGCTATGCGGCGCTTTGGCTCGGGTCAGCGGCTTGGCGTGAAAGGCGCAGCCGAGACCGGCCGCCAGGATCATCGGGATGTCATTGGCTCCATCACCGACGGCGATCGTTTCGCGCGCCTCCAGACCGAGTTCCTGACGCAGACGGAGCAGTGATTGCAGCTTGACCTCGCCGTCGACCACCGGCGGATGAACCACGCCAGTGAGAAGACCATCGGCGATTTCGAGGGTGTTGGCGACGACATAATCAAAGCCGTAACGGCGCTGCAGTTCATGGGCGAAGGGGTAGAAGCCGCCGGAGAGGATGGCGGTTTTCCAGCCGGCTGCATGCAGACCTTGCATCATTTCCGGCAGGCCGGGCATGATCGGCAGGCTGTCGCGAATGCCGTCGATGACGGCGCCGTCGAGTCCCTTGAGCAGGCTCATGCGGCGGGTGAAACTGGCGACGAAGTCAAGTTCGCCACGCATGGCCGCGGCAGTGACCGAGCTGACCTGTTCGTAGACGCCGTGGCGGCGGGCCAGTTCATCGATGACTTCGCATTGGATCAGGGTCGAATCCATGTCGAAGACCGCCAATCCGGCGCGGCGCGGCAGGCTGGCAGGATCGGCGATGACGAGGTCGCAGTCCTTGCTGGCGGCCAGCTCTTGCAGGCGGACCAGGGCTTCGCCGTGGGGCAGGGGGCCGCGGACGACCAGCTTCAGCCAGGAGTGATGGCCATCCTGGCCGCGGTGGATGCTGGTGACGGTGAGGCCGTCGCGGCCGAAGCCGTCTTCGAGATCGCCATCCAGTTCGGGGTAGGGGCCGGGGCGGATCAGCCAGAGGAGGAGGGTGGTCATACAGGGCTCACTTGGGCTAGGGTTTGAGAATCCCCGAAGATGCCACCACTTTGGCGGGAGTCGCCGGGGCTTTGACACAGAAAGAGCGACAAGCCTGAGCCGCTCTTGCCAATCGGCTTCGACAGGGAAGATTGCAGAATCAAACAGTGGTCCCGCGGCGCCTGGTGCGTTGGCAGGAAGCCGCGTTGCCCTGGGAATCGCCGATGAGTCAAAATCCCAAAGTTTCGCTTCTCCGCAGCTTGGCCTTGCCGGTCATCGGCTGTTTGCTGGCTTTTGTTCCTCTGCTGCCGGTTTTTGGGCTCGAATTGCAGCCTGGCTGGCAGAGTCTGACGGGTTTTCTGCTCTTCATGCTGGCGCTTCTGCTGGTCTTCTGCCAACAGAGCCTGAGTCGCGGCGAGCGCGACCGGAGCACCTCGCTGGTTCTCATCCTGTGCGCCTTGGCCTTCACGCTTTTTCCGGCCCTCGGCGCCAGCTATCAAGTCCAAGGCGGCGCTTTTCTCTTTCTCGGTATTTGTCTCATCGCATTGATGATCCGCACCCTGCAGCGTCTGCGTCGACTCGGCTGGCAACGGCTTCGCGCCCGCCTGCTCAATGAGGAGAATGCCGACTCGCCACCGCAGCATTCGCCAAGCCCGAGCACGACTTTGGAACGGCTCAATTTCCGCATTCATGTGCCCTCTCTCAGTGCCTCGGCCTTGATGGAAGAAGTGATGCGTCTCGAGCAGGATGATCCGGTCGCTTACGAGGATCAGATCTTGACCCTGTTGCGCCAGGCGGCCGGCCGGGGCCTGGCCGAAGCCCAGGGCTTGCTGGCGCAGAAGCTCAAACGCCGCAATCTCCGCGATCCTGAAATCCTGCAATGGGTCCGCCTCGCCGCGGCCCAAGGCGATGCAATGAGCTGTTGTCTGCTGGCCGAGTTGCTGCTCGACGGCCAGCTGATGAAGCAGGACATCCTCCAGGCGATGCAGCTCTACGAAAAGGCGGTTGAAATTGATGAAGAGGTCTTGTTGCCTGAGCCTTTGAAGCGCCTCGGTGATCATCATCTCGATACTCAATGGCTGCCGCGGAATTTCGCCAAGGCCCGCCACTGTTACCGTCTCGCCGCCGCCAAAGGCAGCCGCGAAGCAGCCTGTCGCCTCGGTTTGATGCAGCTGCGGAAGTTTGAAGTCGCCGCCGATCCCGCCGCCGCCACCCGCTCTTTCCAGCAGGCTTTGGATCATCCGGCAGGAGTCTACCCGATCGATCGTCTCGCCCAGGATCTCCTCTTTGATCACGCCGAATTGCAGCTGCCCTTGAAAATCGCCGAAGAACTCGCCCTCGCCGGGGGCACTGGTGCCGCCCGCTGCCTCTCCCTGTCCTACACCCATGGCCTTTGGTCGCCGCCGGATGCCGCCCTCGCGGCTTCCTGGATGCAGCTATCGCGGGATCTCAAATAACGGCTTTCACTCCGGCAAAACCGCAAAGCGCAGTGGCTTGAGTGGCATCCGCAGCGCCGCCATTCTTGCGGGTTTACTTCCTTGTCGCACTTGAATTTATCGACATAAGTGACAAATTTAACAAAATGCAATCCAGCTCGGGAGCTCGTTATGTTCAAGATCAAACGCCAAGGGTGGCTTCGCGCCAGCCTCGTGATTGCGCTCGGCGTGCATATCCTCGCTCTGGTCGTGATCACTGCTTTTATGCGAGTGCCGAAACCTGAGGGATGCTTTCCTTTCCGCCCGTGGAATCCGCCACCGCCACCGCCACCGCCACCTCCGGAACATGATGACATGGTCGACAATCAGATCGCTGACTCTCCCAATGAGATCTGCGACATCGATAGGAAAATTCCCTCTCCGGCTCCGACCCAATGTGACTGCATTCGGCGCGATTATCTCAGCCCTCAGATCAAGAAGTTCGGCGGTGATCCGGCTAAATTGCTCCCGGTCTTGTTACGGGGAGGCGATGGGATACTCAAAAAACAGAATCCAAATGGCTCGTGGGGGGACTCATCCCGAGACCGCAGCACCAGCTTGGCACTGCTAGCGGTGATGCTCAATCCTCGGTCGGGATATGTTCGCCGTCACCCAGCTATGCTGCGAGCCATAAGCTCCTTGTTGGTCAGCCAAGAAGCTGTAGATCCGGAGGCCAAGGCCTGCAAGACTTGGGCGCTTTGTGAAGCTTTCGGATGTCTTGGCAATTACAGTTGGGAGGAGCCGAGCCTGGATTTGTGTCGCAGTCTTCTCAAGGCCCAAGGCGGTGATGGTGGCTTCGCTCCTTCTGCTGCCGATCCTAGCGAGGTGAAGCAAACCCTGGTCAGCATCGAGGCTATGTCAGCGGCTCAGACCCTCTGGCCCCATGAGCCGGGCCTCGCCGAGGCTTTGCGGAAAGGGCGAACCTTTGTCGCCAAAACCGTTCCTGAGAAAGAGGCCGTTTGGGGCTTGCACGGTTATCTCCGAGCCAGCCAGGCCTTCTTGTCGGGCGGCGACGCCTGGGCGCAATGGCAGCGCAGCGGCGAAGCCGAGATTTTGCGGACTCAGCAAAAAGACGGTTTGTGGGAAGCCGCTGCCGGCGAGTCGCAACTCGAGACCAGCGTTTTCGCCGTGCTTTGCCTAAGCCTGTATTTTGAAGGTTTGCCGGAAGCTCGGACGGAGAAAAAGAACGTGACACCGAGGTGGATCAGCCAGCCGGAAGAAGAGATCAAGTTGTAATGATTTAGCCGCGTCGCGACAAGATCTGGCGGGCGGCGGCGGCATCGACAAGGATCTGCTCTTTCAGCTCGTCGGCAGAGGCGAAGCGGCGTTCATCGCGAAGACGGGCGACGGGTAAAACGCTGATCTGGCGGCCGTAAAGATCGCCGCTGAAATCGAGGAGATGCAATTCGGCTTGGTGCGGTGCCGCTTCTTTGCCGGGGAAGGTCGGGGCGGAGCCGACGTTGAGCAGTCCTGGCCGGGCGGTTTCGCCGGGGGCGAGGAAGGCGCGGACGGCATAGACGCCGGCAATCGGCAGCAAAGGCACGCCGCAATCCAGATTGGCGGTGGGAAATTGCAGCTTCGACGAGGCGATGCCGGCGCCGCGAACGACGCGGCCCTCGATCTCCCAAGGGCGTCCGAGAAGACGGGCGGCAAGGCCGAAATCACCGCTGCCGAGGGCGCAACGGATGCGGGACGAGGAGACGGGAGCGCCATCGAGGCAGAACTCCTCAGCTTCATGGACGCGGAAGCCGAGGGGCAAAGCCCGCAAGCTGTCGGCATTGCCGCTGCGGCCGCGGCCGAAGGCCCAGTTGCGGCCGACGCAAATGTCGGTCACTGCCAAAAGCGGCTGAGCGAAATAGGTGAAGGCGAATTCCTCTGGCAGGAGCCGCGCCACTTCGTCGACAAAGGGCACTTCCATCAGCACTTCGATGCCGAGCTCAGCGAGGAGGCGGCGTTTCTGGGCCGGGGAGGCGAGGGGGGCCAAGGGCGTGCCGCCGAGGACGGCGCGCGGGTGGGGAAAAAAACTCAGGACGGCGGGTGCCACCTGACTGAAACGAGCCAAGCTGATGAGATGGGTTAAAAGCTCGCGATGGCCGAGGTGCAAGCCGTCGAAATTGCCGCAAGCAAAGGCGACGCGGTGCACCCCTTTGGCGGCAATGTCGAGCGGCTTAGCTCCCTCGATCATTCTGCCAACCGGGTTGAAAGGTTGAAAGGTTGAAAGGTTGGAGGGTCGAGCTGCAAAGACAACGAGCAACGACAATGAATTGCTGACACGCTCGAAAAGCAGCCAATCATTTCCGAGTTCTTGTCGTTCATTCGTTTGCCTTTCAACCTTTCAACCTAGCTCTCTCAGTCTTTCTTGAGCAGGCCGGCGGCGGCAAGACGGGTCAACATGGTCGCCAAGGGGACCATTTTGCTGCGCATGTAGTCGCGGTCGTTGTCACGGATGTCGTCGACCGTGATGGCATCTTCGAGGCGGAAGACGCCGGAGCGGTGGCGGCGCAGGCCGCTCATGTGGCCGCAGCTACCGAGATCGTGGCCGATGTCGTGGCAGATGGTGCGGACGTAGGTGCCCTTGCTGCAATGGAGGGTGAAATCGACTTCCGGCAGGGCGATGCGGTCGATTTTCAGCGAGGTGATCTTGATCGGGCGCGAGGCGCGTTCGATCTCGATGCCTTTACGCGCCAGTTCGTAGAGCTTCTTGCCGCCGACCTTGACCGCCGAAACCATGGGAGGCATCTGGGTGAGTTCGCCGATGTAGCGGCTGAAGACCTGACGGACCTCGGCTTCGGTGATCTGTTCCCAGGGTTTTTCTTCGGTGATGGCGCCATCGCTGTCGTAGGAGGCGGTGGCCTTGCCGAGGGTGAGGGTACTGGAGTAGATCTTGTCTTCCGCCGCGAGGTGCTCAGCCATGCGGGTGGCTTTGCCGAGAACCAGAACCAGCAGGCCGGTGGCGAGCGGGTCGAGAGTGCCGCAGTGGCCGACCTTGGCGAGATTGTGGCGGCGACGGACGAAGTTGACGACGTCGTGCGAGGTCCAGGTCATCGGCTTGTCGATCAGGAGGATGCCGTGGTCGTCATCGGCCGGGGCTTCTTTGCGGCCACGGGGGCCGTCTTTGCGGGGGCCGCGGAAATCTTTGCGGGGACCGCGATCCGCACGACGCGGCGCCTCGCCGGAGATGGCGGGAGCGGCGGTCTCAGAGGGGCTTTCCTGAGAATCCATTAGCGGCGCTCTCCGGGGAGTTTCGGCTCGTCGCTCGACGGCGTTTCATCCGGCGGGATATGGAGCGAATCGATCAACGAGGTGAGGCGGCTGGCGCGCTCGGCCGATTGGTCGAGATGGAAAGTGATGATCGGGATGAATTTCATCGCGACGCGTTTGCGCAGGTGCTCGTGGAAATCAGGCTTCTTGCGTTCGAGGAAGGCGAAGAGATCGCCGACGCGATTCTTACCGCCGAGGACGCTGATGTAGACGTTGCACAGGCGCAGGTCGGGCGAGGTGTCGATTTCGGTGATGGTGATCAGGCACTCGAATTCAGGCGTCACTTCGCGAGTGAAGAGGGTCGAGAGTTCTTTCTGGATGGTGGCATTCACCACTCTCATGCGGTCTTTGGACATGGTATTCTTGGTCTTTAATCTGCTGGGGTTGAGTTCCCCGGCCGTGCCTCACGGCGCTGCCTGCGGGAAAGAGCAACTTAACCCCGCGGCGGCAATTGTCTGTGGCCACGGCGGAGGAAGTGGATGAAGTGGTCGGAGAGCAGAGTCCTCTTCATCGCCGCGATCCTGGACGAAACCGGTCCAGTGCTGAGAAGCTCTTGATCGTAAATTCTGCACAATAATAACATAACCACTTGCGGCCTCCGGCCGGGGGCCGCTCCGCCACCTTGACGTCGCAGACGGCGAGGATCTCGGCGGATTTCTTCGGCAGCTCCAGAGGAATCCCCGGGCGGCCCGGGATGACCATGTGACGCACCTTGTGCAGCCGCAAAAGCGCTGCTTACGCAACCAGCGCCGGCACGACTGGCTAAATAGCGGCAGCTGGTCAATGAGCTTCCTCGCAGCGTAAATGGAGTTGCACAGGTCGAATTAATTGAAACAGAAACTCTTTGAGTAAGTCGAACTTGTTCAAGTTGGAACTTGTTCAAGTTGGCGCGGGCATCATGTCGTAAGTGGCGCGACTTTTGACCACCTAAATACCCACATACCTCAGGCGGGCTCTTGCGCTCCGAGAAAACCGGGGTGTATTTTTCAGTAAGGGAGGCCTGCCGGCCTCCGCCGGAGGT
>JAYTMY010000094.1:0-4946 GCA_043748535.1 Lentisphaeraceae bacterium
TTGAGCCGCATCGGCGACACCCTGGGTTGGAAGGGGTTATGATTTCTGACCCTGAAGGGGTCGCGGATGGTCCTGGGTTGCTGCGGTTTTTAGGTTCAGCTTTTGAGAAAATCCGCCAGCTCTGTCGCCGAGGGTTGCCCCGGGGCCACCGGGCGGTCGAGCCAGCCGTAGGTCAAGGCGGAGCCGCGTTTAGGAAAGTCGAAACGTGTCCGGCTGACGGCATCGCCCATGGCGATCAGGCAAAGCGGGCTGGAACCGGGTGAATCGAGCAGTTGGGCGTAGTTTTCGGCCTCAGCCGGGCTGGCGACGCGGCAGGCGAGTTTGGCGATGTCGGCGCCCCAATTCCGTGCCTTGGCGACCAGGCCGGCGAGAGTCGCCGGACAGGGCAGGCCTTGATAATCGTGAAATGAAGTGACGACGAGCGCCTCGGCGGGGAAGTCGCTGCGGCGCGTTGCAGCAAATAACGGCGACTCGATTTCGATGTCAAAGAGCTCGACCAAACCGAAAAAACTGCGAAAGAGCTCGAGGCGAGCCGCGTCGTCGATGTCCCAGCTGCCGCCTTCGCGGCAGGTGCGGATGGTCAGCATCACCGGCAGGTGGCGGGAAACCAATGGCGCCAAGCGTCGGGCTTCAGCGATATCCATGTGTTGGTCGAGACGGAGCTCGACCAAGTCGGCGCCGGCAGGGAGCTCGCCGCTGGCGAGGCGGGCGAAGGTGGTGAAGTCGGAAATGGTGCCGACAACGGCGGGGCAGGGGAGCTTGGGGCGGGACATGATTTTCTCCGGATTTGGCGCTTAAGATAAACGGCGAGACGCTCCCTGGTGGGCTCGGTGACGGATTTTTCTTCCCTTGGGGAGGAAGCTCTTTCCATCTGAGGAGTGGCGGCACTGCTAGCCGGCCTTTGGCATGGAAGATGCCTTGCTAGTCATCGTTAACCTGCAAGGAATTTTCATGAGCCCTGAATTGCGCACCAAGATCCTGCTGCTCCTGATCCTGCTGATGAGCGTCGTCACCGCTGGCAGCCTGTCTTTGACGGCCTATGTCATCGCCACGGATAAGCGCCCTTTCGGCCTGCAGGCGCTGCAATCCTTCCGTCCGCCGAAGCCCTTATCGCCAGATGGCTACCAAGATGCCGATCCGTGGTTGCTGGTGATGCGGCAAAAACTGCCTCGGCCCACTCCTTTGATGCCGCTCGTCCATGGTCCGCTGAAGAGTGCTGCCGAATTAAAGGAAGAAGAAGAGGCGCACAATCCGAACCCCATTCATCCGGGTAGCAAAAACGAGGAATTTGTCGAGAAGCTGGTCGTCGACCTGGCCAATAAAACCAAAGAGCTCGAGCTCAAGGCACGGGCCCAGGCTGAGCGCGAAAAGATGCTTGCGGAAATGACCCTCAGCAATCAATCCCTGCTCGCAGCAATGGAAAAAAAAGAGGGCGAGATCAAAAAGCTGCTAGATGGGCAGAAATTGGCCATCGACAAATTGATTCTCGACCGCGACCAAGCGAATAAAGATGTCTTGGATTACATCGGCAAGGCCAATGTGGAAAACCTTCAAAGCCTGGCCGACACCATCGACAAGATGCGCCCGGATGCGCAGATGCTGGCCATTGGCTCCATGGATGTGGCCATCGGTTCACGAGTCTTGCTCAAGCTCGATCCCACCAAGCGCGCCACCATTCTCGCTAACCTGCTTGAGGGTAAAACCAAGACGCCAGACATTTTCCCCATGGCGATGAAGAAAGCGATGCGTGAACAAGCTCAGCTAATCATTCTCGAACTCAAACGGATGACCGAAGGAAAAGCCCAATGAATCAGATGCCTTCAACTGCAGCACAGGGGCTGCTGCCTTCTCCTCTCGCCACGAAACTTCAGGGCTTGATGCGGAAGATGAATCCGATCAGCGCCAACGCGATATCCCTTCCCGACGAGGTCTTCCCGGTCCTCAAGAGCGACGAAAACGGGGCGAGAAATGCCGACAAAGCCAGCCCGGCTCACTCGCCTGCGGCACCCGCCAAACGCGTGAAAAGCCGGCAGCGCGAAGACCTCGAGAAAGACGTCGCTGAACTCATGTTGAACCTCGGCCTGGATCCATCAGCCGCGGAAAAGCCGCCACAATGGCTGCCGGTCCCGCCGGTGTCGTCGCCCGCCGCCGCTAAGATCCCCCTGGCGGGCGTCAACGCCGTGGCCCTCTCGTCTCTCGTCGTCGAGGGCGCTGAGGCGGCGAAAGGGACCTCGACGAAAGCCTCTCCAGAGCTGGCACCGCAGGGTGATTTGAGCCGCGCCGCCAAGTCCAGTCCCCAAGCGCCGAAAGCGGCCCATGCGCCGGCTTTGGCAGCTGGAGCTAAGCCGCCAGAAGCAGAAGTCGCCAGCGCCGCAGGCGCCCAATTGCTGCTGCCCCCCTCGTCCCTGCCGACCACGCAAATGCTGCCGGAAAGGGCTTCCCTCAGTCCCGCGGCGAGCCCGAAATCGCCGCGTTCTGAAGCCCGTCCGGTGGACCTTCAGCCAGTCCATGCCGAGGCCGCCGTCTTGGCGAAATCAGGCCATGCCGTCGTGACGATGTCGTCGCCGGCTCTATCCCCCAGCTCTGTGATGGGCGCCCCCCTCCGTCAAGACTTGCCGAGAACGACAAAGCCCGAGCCGGAGTCGCGGCCTCAACATCAAGAGCCTGCGTCGACGAAAATCGCTGTTCCTGGGGCAGAAAAATTGTCTATGAACTCCGCCACAGCTAAACCGGAGCAGAAATTCCTCGCGTCCTTGAGCGATTCGGATCTCCAAGAAATGCGCGGCCTCTTGCTCCAGATGAAAGAGGTGGTGACGTCCTCGTTCAATGACAAATCACCGCCCGTGAGCCGCTTGGCCCCACCAGTTCGCACCTCAATTCCGAGCTCGGAAATGCCTGGGGAACTTGCGCCCAAGGATAAGACTCCGCAGCTCATTCCGAGCTTCGCCGAACGGCCTCAGTCTCGCCTTATGACCAACTCCATCGAGGGGAATCTGCGTCATCGCCCCGAGGGGATGAGCACTCAGGAATCGCGCCTCGCCACCGCCCGTGATGTCTTTGCTCCCACCCGTCAGTCAAGTTCAACTGAGGCATCAACACCCGTGAAGCCGATGCATCAGCAAGGCAGGAAGAATACTCAGGAATCTTTGCCTCTGCACCTCTCAGCTTCCGTCGCTCAAATCCACACGCTTCAAACTCTCGCTCGCAGCGAAACACTCGGACGTTCACAGGTCGCAGCGGCGAAGAATGATTCAGTGAAATCGGAAGTCATGAAGACGGAGTTGGGAATGAATCATTTGCGCGCACTCGAAGCGGGGAAAACCGAGTCGCCGAAGATTGGCACTCCCCTCAAAAGTCACCGCGTAGCGGTCGAAGCTGGCTTAGCCGTGGGCAAGGCCGACAGAGTTGAACATGAAATCGATTCGCCTCGCGTAACGAGCACAGGGCTTTTGCGCTCGTCGCAGGGTTTTAAGGAAGGCATCAAGATTACATCCGACAAGGCTGAGCCGGTCAAGGTTGAGCAGCCGAAATTTGACTCGGACAAGGCTGAGCCGGTCAAGGTTGAGCAGCCGAAATCTGACTCGGTCAAGGCTGAGCCGGTCACGGTTGAGCAGCCGAAATCTGACTCGGTCAAGGCTGAGCCGGTCAAGGCTGAGCAGCCGAAATTCGACTCGGTCAAGGCTGAGCCGGTCAAGGTTGAGCCGGTCAAGGCTGAGCCGGTCAAGCTTGAGCCGGTCAAGGCTGAATCAGTTGTGGCTTTGAAAGAAGGCTCGGTCAAAACATCCAATGACAAGCCCGCAGTGCAGAAGCTTGATGAGGGCCGAACGTTGATCTCTCCTGAAATTCCGCCTGCTCCCGTACTTGCGGCTCCGGCAAGGGCGCTGGCTGAGCTAGCGGTCTCTCCGCTGGTTCAAGCTAAACAGCGTCCGCTTAGCCAAGGTCGCGGCTCCGGAGAAGACGAAGAAATTCTCTCCGCTCGCCGATCCGGAAGTGTCGCTGAATCAGTCAAAATGCCGATGCCTTTGCGCGATGTCCGCTTCGTCGCGGCCACCGGACGCAATGCCGAGTTGTCGCACGGCTCAAATGTCAGCTCGGGCTTAGGGAATTCCTTCAGTCTCGGCAGCGACTTTTTCCGTCCGACACTCGGCGTGGAAATGCCGGCACGCAGCCTCGAGAATTCCCTAGCTTCGAGCTCCAGCGCGTCGCCGGTGAATGAGGCTTTTTCGAAACGTCTCCGTGCCAGCCTGTCGCAGGAGTCCCTCGCCTGGCTCGGCGACGCCTCCGCCACATCGACCGACAAGACCAACCGCAGCTCCGGTCTGCCGACGGAAATCCGCGACACCCTGCGCGATTTCGCCAGCCGCATCGTCGAAGCGATGCAGCGCGAACGCCCCTTCCAAACCAAGCTGCAGCTCGACGGCGGCATGCTCGGTCAGCTCGGCATCGGCATCGACGCGACCCAGAACAGCATCAACGTCAGCATCAGCGGCGGCCATGAAGAAAGCGCCGGCGCCCTGCGTCAGCTCCGCCAGGAACTCGAAGGCCAGCTCCGCGATCTCGGTTGGAAGGACCTCCATGTCGTACTCGAAGAACCGAAGTCGCGTCAAGGCGATCTGATGAAAGATGATGGTGAAGGCCGCCGCCAACAACGCCGCAAGGAGGAGGATGCCACTCCTAAACTCGCCGGTGACCAGAAGGGCGACCTCGCTGCGGCGGGGGTGAGCTGAGCGGGGACGCCGGGGAGAAGACGCGAATGGACGACTTTGCGCCTTCCGCTAAGTTCAGACTTCCTGACCCATAGCTCAGGATTTTTAGGAAGCCAATGGCACCTGATCGATGCTTAACCCCACCTAAATACCCACATACCTCAGGCGGGCTCTTGCGCTCCGAGAAAACCGGGGTGTATTTTTCAGTAAGGGAGGCCTGCCGGCCTCCGCCGGAGGTGG